>NZ_KV837627.1:0-36477 GCF_001838575.1 Streptococcus sp. HMSC034B03 | reverse complement strand
CGTTCAGTCAGATGGTAGCTTGCAAGGTGTAATGGGTACCACGACTAAGGTGGAAGAGCCTAAATATAGTGTGACCGGCACGATTCACATTGAAAACAAGACTTCGCAAGGTTTTGATGTGGTAGTGACAGATGTTAGTTCAACCAAAGGTGTTAAAATGGTGAAGCTGCCTGTTTGGTCCAGTCAAGGCGGTCAAGATGACATCATCTGGTACGATGCAGCCAAGCAAACAGACGGCACCTACAAGTTGAGTGTGGATATTCGTCGCCATAAAAATAATCGAGGCGAATACAACATTCACATGTATTACGTTCAGTCAGATGGTAGCTTGCAAGGTGTAACGGGTACCACGACTAAGGTGGAAGAGCCAAAATATAGTGTGACTGGCACCATTAACATTCAAAATAAGACATCTCAAGGCTTTGATGTCCTGATTACAAATGCGTCAGACAGCAATGGAATTTCTAGAGTGAAAGTTCCTATCTGGACAGATAAGGGCGGTCAAGACGATATTATTTGGTATGATGCCACTAAGCAAAGTGATGGAAATTATAAAGTTTCTGTCAATATTGATAAGCACAAGGGGGAATATGGCGAATATAATATTCACCTTTACTACATTGAATCAAACGGTAAAGTAAGAGGTGTTGGAGGAACCAAGACAACCGTAGCTGAGTCAAGTTCTGCAAGAGAGTCTATTCCGTCTCAAGGAGTTTATACTTTTAAAAAGGAAGTTGAAGTCAAAAATAGTCCCACAATGACGGCTAAGACTGAATTTACCTTTGCAAGAGGAGAAAGAATTCGTTATGATAAGGTATTGGACGCAGATCATCATCAATGGATTAGTTATGTTAGCTACAGTGGAACACGTCGCTATATCCCAATTGCAACTTTAACAAGTGAAGAAACTCCTAAGCCTGTTCAAGTGACAGGTACGATTCACATTGAAAACAAGACTTCCCAAGGTTTCGATGTGGTGGTAACGAATGTCAGCTCGACCAAGGGTGTGAAGACGGTGAAGTTGCCTGTTTGGTCCAGTCAAGGCGGTCAAGATGATGTGATCTGGTACGATGCGATTAAGCAAACAGATGGCACCTATAAGTTGAGTGTAGATATCCGCCGTCATAAAAATAATCGCGGTGAATACAACATTCACATGTATTACATTCAGTCAGATGGTAGCCTGCAAGGTGTGACCGGCACAACAACTAAGGTAGAAGGATCTCAAACGAGTGTAAAAGAAGTACAATATAATGGCTCTTACTACTTTGTCCAAGGAAAATATGACGAGATTGCAGTGGCAAATAAAAAACATCCGATGGCTGCTAACTACAATCCTGGTGAAAATCCAACTGCAAAAGCTGCCTTTCTTCGATTAAGAAATGATATGATTGCTCAAGGCTATAATGTTGGTTATGCTTACAGCGGATTTAGAAGTTATGATTATCAAAAAGTTCTGTATCAAAATTATGTGAACAAAGATGGTCAAGCTGCTGCGGATCGTTACTCTGCACGTCCGGGCTATAGTGAACACCAAACAGGTCTTGTCTTTGACTTAACGGATAAAGCTGGTAATCTTTTGGAAGATGCTGCTGCAAGTACTTGGTTGAAAAATAATGCACATCGCTACGGTTTTGTAGTTCGTTATCAACCAGGTAAAGAAGCTTCAACAGGCTATATGCCAGAAGCATGGCATATTCGTTATATTGGCAAGGAAGCTGATGAGATTTATCATTCTGGTTTGAGTTTAGAGGAATATTATGGCTTTGAAGGTGGAGATTATGTTACGTCAGCAACAACGCCAAAACCGTCTACTCCGTCTTCTCAAAAGCCAGTTATCCCTGCTCAAGGCGTCTATCGTTTCACGAAACGTTCCTCTATCAAAGCGGAACCTAGAATGTCGGCTCCTGAACTAGCTTATTATAATGCTGGACAATCGGTCACTTATGACAAGGTTTTAAACGCAGACGGTGTAACATGGATTTCTTACATCGCTTTTAGCGGAAAGAGACGGTATATTGCTATCAGCTGATTCAGCAATCTATAAAGCGAGTTTGGCTTTATTGCCAGACTCGTTTTTTTCTATTTACTAAGAAACTAGTGCAAGCAAATGCTAATAATTGGATAGATTAAGTAGTAGTTTCATAAACTTTCTAGCTATTTTCTTAACAACGTAAGGTATTCTGTAGCATGTCTTCTTTCTCTAAAGCATTGATGTGTTAGTTCATTTTCTACCAAAATGCAGAGCTGTAGTTTCTTTATGGAATTTGAAATCACGATGCAAATATAAAAAGTGATTTTCTCGTTAGCAAGATTTACGACAATGCGATAACAAAAACAATTTCTTAAAAAAATTCATGATGATTGTCTTTTGAAATTTATACGCCTCTGGATAAATAGATTCCAATTTTGTGAAAATGCAAACAATATGAAAATATAGTTGAAATTTTTCTGCCCAATAAACTTTATTTCAAGCCTTTTCTGAAATCTATTATAAAATACATTGCAGAATTTTGAAAAATTTAGATATTTTGTTATGTAATAGTTATCAAGCTTTATTGAGCATATTCTTATACAGGACTATCAAAAGATGATAAATTGATATAGTAAGGTTTGTTGAAACGTTTTCATTATATTGTCTGAAAGTTTTCAATGAATCATTAAAATTTTTGAAGGAGAGTTATAATGACTCAAGGAAAAATTACTGCTTCTGCAGCAATGCTCAACGTATTGAAAACATGGGGCGTAGACACAATCTACGGTATCCCATCAGGAACACTCAGCTCACTCATGGATGCTTTGGCTGAAGACAAAGATATCCGCTTCTTGCAAGTTCGCCACGAAGAAACTGGTGCTCTTGCAGCGGTGATGCAAGCTAAATTCGGCGGCTCAATCGGGGTTGCAGTTGGTTCAGGTGGTCCAGGTGCGACTCACTTGATTAACGGTGTTTACGATGCAGCTATGGATAACACTCCATTCCTTGCTATCCTTGGATCACGTCCTGTTAACGAATTGAACATGGATGCCTTCCAAGAATTGAACCAAAACCCAATGTACAACGGTATCGCTGTTTACAACAAACGTGTAGCTTACGCAGAGCAATTGCCAAAAGTTATTGACGAAGCTTGCCGTGCTGCTGTTTCTAAAAAAGGGCCAGCTGTTGTAGAAATTCCAGTAAACTTCGGTTTCCAAGAAATCGACGAGAACTCATACTACGGTTCAGGGTCATACGAACGTTCATTCATTGCTCCTGCTTTGAACGAAGTTGAAATCAACAAAGCTGTTGAAATTTTGAACAAGGCTGAGCGCCCAGTTATCTATGCTGGATTTGGTGGTGTCAAAGCCGGTGAAGTGATTACAGAATTGTCACGTAAAATCAAAGCACCAATCATCACAACTGGTAAAAACTTTGAAGCTTTTGAGTGGAACTACGAAGGTTTGACAGGTTCTGCTTACCGTGTTGGTTGGAAACCAGCCAACGAAGTGGTCTTTGAAGCAGATACAGTTCTTTTCCTTGGTTCAAACTTCCCGTTTGCTGAAGTTTACGAAGCCTTCAAGAATACTGAAAAATTCATCCAAGTGGATATCGACCCTTACAAACTTGGTAAACGCCATGCCCTTGACGCTTCTATCCTTGGTGATGCAGGTCAAGCAGCTAAAGCAATCCTTGACAAAGTAAACCCAGTTGAGTCTACTCCATGGTGGCGTGCAAACGTTAAGAACAACCAAAACTGGCGCGATTACATGAACAAACTTGAAGGTAAAACTGAGGGTGAATTGCAGTTGTACCAAGTTTACAATGCCATTAACAAATATGCTGACCAAGATGCTATCTACTCAATCGACGTAGGGAACTCTACTCAAACATCAACTCGTCACCTTCACATGACACCTAAGAACATGTGGCGTACATCTCCACTCTTTGCGACAATGGGTATCGCCCTTCCTGGTGGTATCGCTGCTAAGAAAGATAATCCAGATCGCCAAGTATGGAACATCATGGGTGACGGTGCATTCAATATGTGCTACCCAGACGTGATCACGAACGTTCAATACAACCTTCCAGTTATCAACGTGGTCTTCACAAACGATGAGTATGCCTTCATCAAGAACAAATACGAAGACACAAACAAACACTTGTTTGGTGTTGACTTCCCTAACGCTGACTACGCGAAAATTGCTGAAGCTCAAGGAGCTGTTGGATTTACAGTTGACCGTATCGAAGACATCGACGCAGTCGTTGCAGAAGCTGTAAAACTCAACAAAGAAGGTAAAACTGTTGTCATTGATGCTCGCATCACGCAACACCGTCCGCTTCCAGTAGAAGTCCTTGAACTCGATCCGAAACTTCACTCAGAAGAAGCTATCAAAGCCTTCAAGGAAAAATACGAAGCAGAAGAACTCGTACCATTCCGCCTCTTCTTGGAAGAAGAAGGATTGCAATCACGCGCAATTAAATAATCCATCTAAAAAATTAGCCTGAAATTTTCAAGCTAATTTTTTAATATGTAGATGAGATATTCTCACGTTGTTGGAGTAGTTTGTTAATAACTAGGAGTTCGAAATCATATTTATTAAGTTTCCAGTTGAAATAAGATGATTTAGTGATATTACGAAACAATGGTTTTAGTTTACCAGTATTTTCGATTTCTACACTTAGTTGATCTTTTATTTTTTCGTATAGGTTAATATCATTTTTTTTAATAGGTTTATAATGTGAAAAATCATTTAAGAAATAAAAGTAATTCGCATCAAATAGAGGAGATTTTCCATTCATAGACTTGGGAGGATTAGAAATTATATAATCGATTTTAGATGAAAGTTTTTTTAGAACAATTTTATATCTAGGATTTAAAAAATTATTTTTTGCCCTTTGATCTTGAATGTAGTGAGCTATACTACACAAAGTAAAATAGTCTTTAGAATGAAGTTCAAGGATTTCACATAAAAATTGAGGAGAAAGTTTTTTATTAAAGGTTTCTAAAAATAATATTAGATCCGTTGAATTATTTAAATTATGCTTGTTTTGTTTCAAAACTCTATAAACATGTTCAAAAATTTTGTTCTCAATATTAAGTATTTCATCTTGATTTATACTTTCATCCTCTTTTAGCTCGTGTAGACCATTTTTTAATCTGAGTAATATTCTAATAAATGCATGAGTAGTATCAAAATCAAGATAAGTTGAATATACGGATGTAATAACTTCCAGTGCAGTATACAAATTTTTAATATATGAATAAGGATTTGCTTTTTTCAGAGAATTTGGGTCAATATAAATTTTTATAGCTTTCAGTACATATAATACAATTTTTCTAGTTGCTTGCTTGTTTAGTGTTGTTATGCGTGAAATATCGTGGTGGAAGTTTAGCCAGTAATGGTGTTTTCCAACAATATATTTAAATTCCTCTCCTTTTTCAATATCTTTGTTAGGGGAAATTAATTCATTTGCTAAATTTTTTCTGTGTAAGTTTAAAATATCTATACTAATTATAGTATCATTTATTGCAGGTTCTCCAATATAATATGGAGTTTCATGTATTTCTTTTTTGGCATCATTTAACGTGAGATTATAGTTTTCTAAACATGTTTTAATAGCTTTTTCAATATCTTCAATTGTTTCTTTTGAGGTAGCAAATATAAAATAATCATCAATAAATCTGTAGATATCATAATCTGTTTTATGTTTTAAATGGTTTAATTTATTCTGTACATCGACATCAATAGTTGTTAAAAGTAAATCAGAAATAATCCTATTTAATTCGGGTCCTAATAAAATTCCATTTGTTTCATTATTATTGCTTTTTTGTAGAAGTTTATCTGTTTTTGAAGCGAAAGTATTAGAGTATTTATATCTACTTAAAGTTTTTCCTATATCTTTTCCACCAACGATTGCCCAGACTATTGAATGAGTGTATATGCTCTTGAAGAAATTCTGAATATCCAGTTTTAAAAAATATCTATACTTATTTCTAGAACGTATAAAAAGAGGATTTTTTAAAATTTCGATTAGTTTATGGTGTTTAGAATATGCGAAATATTTTTTTATATTCTTATCAAGTTCTTCGGTTGTAATAGTAGAATCTGATTTTTTTATGCTATAATCCTGTTCAAGTTTTAGCCGCTTTTCATGTATATTTTTTGTTCCATTAAAAGTTAGGTTATTAAATTTTATAGCTTTTCTAATATTAAAATTAGATTTTTTAAGATGATTTAAGATAAGAAATTCATATTTCATAATATAAATCATAGCTTCTATTTGAGATAGTGGATGTAGCAAAGAAAGTGTTCTTGTTGAATTATTATTTTTGGGGATTTTAAAGTTTAGAGGAATTGTATAATTGTCTTGAGAATCAATATCTTCTATATGTTGAAAAATTGTATCAATATTTTCAGTAATAGGATTATTTGAAAAAAATAGAGGTATTTCTTGAGGAAGTAATTCCGTTCTCAAAAAACAAGTATACTTAAAAAAATTATTCATTTAAGGCCTCTTAAAGTATTGATTATTATTTTTATTTATTGTACCATATAACGGGTAGGCATGGAAGAAGGATTAATAATTAATTATTAATTATATATCTTGATATAAGTATAGGATCATTTGCTATATTTTGTATCCCAGTACACACAAAAAGTTTTTACATAACCAACTATTGGTTTATTGCATGATAACATACTATTCTAGATACTTGGAATCATGTGAATATCTATTTTTAGTAAAGCACAGGATAATACCTGTGCTGCCTACTTTTATAAGGATAAGATATGAAGTTAAAATATAACATTTTAAAACATAGAAGCAACGGCCGTACTGTATATTCTGCTAGAACTGATATTATTCATAATGAATTGCAAAAAATCAATAAAGAAATTATTAACAAGTATAGTTTAAAGATTCCAGATAGGAATGCAATAATAAGAACTATTATACAATTTTTATCACAAGGAGAAATTTATTTAAATCGTAAGGACTTATCATTTACTCCTTTAGAATTTAAAGTAATAAAGATAGATATAAAGAATTTTTCCCCTCAATTAATAAGCATATACTATATAGTAAAATAATTAAATCTTCAATTTTAAATGATTCAAGTATAGAGACAATTAAATCTTTTATATTCTCAAATGATTATAAGGGAGTTCCGTTAGGTCTTGCTTTCTCCAATTCTTTAGCTGAGTTGTATTTAGAGGAATTTGATTCAATAGTACAGTTAGAATGGAAGCCACTACTATATGTACGCTATGTTGATGATATATTATTAATTATCAATGAAAGTATTGATGAAAATGATGTAATTAGATCTATTAAGAAAGTTTTAAGAGATTATCATCTAGAAGTAAATAGTGACAAAAGTAATCCTAAGAAGAGTAGTAGAGATGATTTTCGTTTTACCTATCTAGGGTATGAATTCTCTAAATATCAAATAAAATTCATTAACTCAGAAGAAAAAGAACAGACAAAAAATAATCTTGTGATAGATATTTCTGAAAATAAATTTAAAGCTAAACTTTTAAACAAATTAATCCGATATTTTAAACGATTTAAAAATGATAATGATAAACCAGAAGCATTCTGGATTTTATACTACCGATTAAAAAATCTTATACATGGAGTTTCATCAAAAGGAGAGAATAATCAAGTAGTAAAATTTGGATTAAGTTATTCTTACGGTTTTATTAACTCAGAGGATAAGCTAAAAAATTTTTTAAGAATGTATCATTATTTCATAAGATCTTACAAGGAAAATGGCTATTTATCTTCAAGACAAGCGTATCTATTGATTAGTATTGTATCGGTGGACAATAGAGTTATTACTTCCGATTCTCCGAGAGATGATATTTTATCCCTGCTGAATAATCGATATCATTATGAGAAACTTTCAGTGAAAACTTTGGAGAAAATTTGTTTGCGTGTAGGAGTATCTTATACTTCGAAAGTATATACGAATAAATATTTAGAGTTCAATAAAATTAATTTACAAAAGAAAATTATGAAAAAGCTAAGTTTACGATTTGGTGAAGATTAAAGATCGGAGCAATCCGGTCTTTTTGCTTGGTTTTATCCTTATCACAAGATTGTGATAGTTTACATCTTCATAACAAAGCAATGAAATACTTGATTGTTTTGGTTTATCGTTATAAAATATAAAACGAAAAAATGAAAGAGGTTTTGAAAATGACTGAAAACCAAGTGAAAATACTGGGTTGGGTTGCAACTTTTATGTCCGTGATGATGTATGTGTCTTATTTTCCACAAATCATGAATAATCTAGCTGGGCAAAAAGGAAATTTCATTCAACCACTTGTTGCGGCCATCAACTGTAGTCTCTGGGTCTACTACGGCCTTTTCAAGCAAGAAAGAGACATTCCGCTTGCAGCAGCAAATGCACCAGGTATCATTTTTGGTCTGGTGACTGCAATCACTGCCTTGATTTAAAAGGAATAGGAGGAGACTGTTTTTTCAGTCTTCTTTTTTTCTTTTTCTCAGTTTGCAGAAAGACCTTGTTTGATGTCTGTGCTCATTGGAAAAGATGAGTTTATTTTAAAGAGCTGGGGAAAGAATCAGAGTGAAAACAAGTTGGCAAAAACTAGAATAGTATCACTATTTCGTATCATTTTACAAGTAAAGGTTTTGAGATTGCGGTATAATATAAGTAAATGAACAATCAAAATAAGAAAGCGAGTAGAAATATGACTGAAAAACTGACTTTTCCTGATGGTTTCTTGTGGGGCGGAGCGACAGCTGCCAACCAGTGTGAGGGCGCTTATGCTGCGGATGGTCGCGGGCTGGCCAATGTAGATGTGGTGCCGATTGGTGAGGACCGTCTGGCCATCATCACGGGTAAAAAAAAGATGTTTGACTTTGAGGAAGGCTATTTCTATCCGGCAAAAGAGTCCATTGATATGTATCATCATTTTAAAGAAGATATTGCGCTTTTTGGCGAAATGGGCTTTAAAACTTATCGACTCTCTATCGCCTGGTCTCGGATTTTTCCAAAGGGAGATGAGCTGGAGCCCAACGAAGCAGGCTTGAAATTTTACGAAGACCTCTTTAAGGAATGCCATAAGTATGGCATCGAGCCTCTGGTGACCATCACCCACTTTGACTGTCCTATGCACTTGATTGAGGAATACGGAGGCTGGCGCAGCCGCAAAATGCTGGAATTTTACGAGCGTCTCTGCCGCACTCTTTTTATCCGCTACAAGGGGCTAGTCAAATACTGGCTGACTTTCAATGAAATCAATATGATTCTCCATGCACCGTTTATGGGAGCAGGACTTTACTTTGAAGAAGGGGAAAATGAAGAGCAGGTCAAATACCAAGCAGCTCATCATGAATTGGTAGCGTCAGCTATTGCGACCAAGTTGGCACATGAGATTGACCCTGAAAACAAGGTTGGCTGCATGCTGGCAGCTGGTCAGTATTATCCAAATACAGCCAATCCGGCAGATTACTGGGCAGCTTTGCAGGAAGATCGGGAAAGCTATTTCTTCATCGATGTCCAGTCCAGAGGAGAATATCCAAACTATGCCAAGAAGAAATGGGAGCGTTTGGGTATTGAGGTTGAAATGACAAAAGAAGACCTAGACTTGCTCAAGACCTATACGGTGGATTTTATTTCCTTCTCTTATTATTCTAGCCGTGTGGCTTCTGGTGATCCAAAGGTCAATGAAAAAACTGCCGGAAATATCTTTGCCTCGCTTAAGAATCCTTACCTAGAATCTTCTGAGTGGGGCTGGCAGATTGATCCGCTGGGCTTGCGAATTACCCTTAACGTCATCTGGGATCGCTATCAAAAGCCGATGTTTATCGTGGAAAACGGGCTGGGAGCAGTTGATACGCCAGATGAAAATGGCTATGTCGAAGATGACTACCGTATTGACTATCTAGCAGCCCATATCAAGGCTATGCGCGATGCGATTAATGTAGACGGTGTAGAACTTCTAGGATACACCACTTGGGGCTGTATTGACCTCGTTTCCGCTGGAACCGGTGAGATGAAAAAACGCTATGGCTTCATCTATGTAGACCGGGATAACGATGGGGAAGGCACACTTAAACGTTCCAAGAAAAAATCGTTCAATTGGTATAAGGAAGTCATTGCGACTAATGGGGCAAGTGTGAAATAGAGCAATTGGGGCGTGAGACAAAATTTAAAATCATTTTAATCGGCTCTCTTATTTCAAGAATTCGGTGAGAGTGGGGCAGAAATCAGTAGCTTCGTAGAAACTTGATTTCGTCATCCCACTCTCTTTTTTGCTTTCCGTTGACTTCCGTCTTTTTCCTTGTTACACTATGGATAAGAGATTTTACTGGAAATGGATGTAATATGGCTACTATTTTAATCATCGAAGATAACAACGATATTCATGACATTTTAAAAGATTTATTTGAAACTGAGCACAGAGTTTTCTCGGCTTATTCTGGAACGGAAGGGTTGCTGCTTTTTGCGCAGGAAGCAATTGATTTGGTATTGCTGGACATTATGCTGCCAGGGAAAAACGGTGATCAGGTCTTGGCAGAAATTCGCAAAAACAGTCAGATTCCAGTGGTCATGCTGACAGCTTTGGGTGAGAAATCGCTGGTTAGTCAGTATCTGTTGGACGGCGCTAATGATTATATTGTCAAACCGTTCGATCTAGACGAGGTTTTTGCGCGTGTGACGGTGCAACTGCGCAATCATCTTTCACAAAAGCAAGCGACGGAAATTCAAGGGATAAAAAATATCCGTCTTTCATCAGAAACATTTGAAGTAGTCAATGGCGAGAAACGGGTTCGTTTAGGCAAGAAAGAGTATCAGATACTTCAAGCCTTGCTTCATCATCCGAAGAAAATTTACACAAAGGAAGAACTGTTTGAGTTGATTTGGGAAGAGGCATATTTGCCGAGAGACAACACGCTCAACACTCATCTCAGCAATCTTCGTAAGAAATTGGCACAAGTAGATGATTCGGAAGAATATATCGAAACAATTTGGGGATTAGGTGTACGGCTCAAGGAGGGCTGAGAATGCTTGATGTTATACTAATTATGTTCATCAGTCTGCTTGGAATTTTGCTGTTACGTTATCATTTGGCAGTGAGAAATCTGGCGGCACAGATTCGAGAAAAACGAAAAACAAGCAGTGAAATTCGTTTGGCACCTCAAAACCACAGCCAAACGATTGTTGAGTTGGCAAATGAAGTTGAAAAGCTCTTTCAAGAAGTAGAGCAGACACGTTTTATAGCTCGTCAGGAAAAGAAAACCTTGGATATGGCGATTAGCAATATTGCTCATGATATTCGCACACCCTTGACCATTGCTAGTGGCTATACCCAACAACTTATAAAGGGAAAAGAAGAAAATGAACAGCTGTTGAAAATTGCGACCAATCTGTCCGTTGTTTCCAATCGTTTAGAAGCTCTCATGGAATACCGCCGTCTTATGGAAGGTGCAGTTCGACCACAATTTCGACAAATAGATATTTCCAAGCTGATTGCAAAGCAAATGCTTCCTTTTTATGATGCCTTTCAAAAGCAAGGAATTGAATTGCAAGTAAATTTGCAGGAGGGGTTAGTAATAAAGTCAGATCCAGAAATTTTAGAGCGAATTGTCCAAAATATGTTGAGCAATGTCCTCAAGCATGGAAAGGAAAATGCCCAGCTATATTTAATCCGAAAAGATGCGGCTATTCTTTTAAGTGTAAAAAATATTGTCCGTCAGCCAATTCAGCATTTGGAAAAATTAACCAATCGCTTTTATTCTGAAAATCTCTCTAACACGGAAGAATCCTCTGGTTTAGGACTTTATATCACTCAACAACTGGTAGATATTCTTGGCGGTGATTTAACCATGAAAGCTAAAGGAAATTGGTTTGAATTGCTTGTCCGTTTGTGAATATTTTATACAGAAAAACAGCTAATCTTTGACTAGCTGTTTTCTTTTGTTATAAATCTTTTCTTTTAAATACCTGTATACCACTAAATGTAAAAAGAAGTGTGATGAGAAGAGCGATGGTTATGGTTTTGAAGACCATATCCTGTTTAGAAACCATGTCAAAATAGAATTGCATGTTCAAGTATTTCAACCAGTCAATATCTGGATAAAAGACAGTTGGCAGACTTAGCAGGGAAACACCGATCAAATAAGTGAAAATAGCAGCTATAATAGAGTTGGTAGCATACAGTACGAAAGAAACAAGGCTAACCCAAGCTAGGGTACAAATAAATTGAACCCCTATCGTAATGAGAAAATTAGAAAGAAAATGTTTGGGGGCGGTTCCCATACCATTGATGAGCGTAGCTGGAATAAATGAGGAATAGGTTAGAATCAATTGAAGTACGATGAGAGTTGCCAGAACAAGGAATTTAGATAAATAGAATTCTGTCCGTGAAATACCACTAGTAATAGAATTTTTATATAATTTCTGGGTGAGATCAATTCCAATCAATAAAACAACAAGGATAATAGTAAAGATAATGGTATTACTAAGATTATCAGAGGTTTTAGTGATAGCCTCAAAGCCAGTCCAACCTCCGTTATCACCCAGTTTTTCAAAAGCTTTTGTATCTGTATGAACTCCGATACTTCCCACAACACCGTAGAGCACACCTAATAAGAGTGTGATGATAAAAAGGATTTCTGTAATCCAAAAACCTTTTGAACGAAAAAGACGATAAAAGTCTGCTTGAATTGTGTGGAACATGATAAACCTCCCTATTCTACCAAATCTGTAAAGTATTTTTCTAAATCTTGGCGAGCATAGTAAATTTCGTTAATGGTAACATTCTCTGCCCCTAGCGTTTGAACAATCTTGTTGATTTCGTGCGAGTGAGTGAAGATGTGTATTTCATCTGTTGCATTTACAACTTTGAGGCGGTAGCCTAGTTGATCGTGAAGAATTTTGCTTGCTTCAGCAAGATTATTTGTTTTCAAAACGATATAATCTTCATTTTGCTCTTCAAATTCTGCTTTCGTAATTTCTTTGATGAGATGACCATTTTCAATGATGCCGAATTTTGTAGCGACCAAGTATAGTTCACTTAAAATATGACTGGAAATGATGAAGGTCATATTTAATTCTTCATTGAGACGTTGCACCAACTGGCGGAATTCTTTGATTCCGACAGGGTCAAGCCCGTTAATCGGTTCATCCAAAATCATCAAATCTGGTTTTGACAGAAGAGCAATAGCAATGCCCAAGCGCTGTTTCATTCCAAGAGAAAAGTCTCGGAATTTTTTCTTGCCAGTATTGGTTAGTCCGACGTAAGAGAGAGTTTCTCGGATAACCTTGTCCGCATTTGGGATATGCCGTATCTTGCAGCAATAGTTTAAGTTTTCATAAGCCGTCAAGTGATTGTAAGCAGCGGGTGCTTCAATGACAGAACCAACTCGTTTGAGAGCGTGTGTCCATTCGGATTTATTAGAAGAGCCAAAGAGAGCGACCGTACCGCTATTGGGCTGAATCAACTGGGTAATCACTTTGATAAGCGTTGTCTTACCAGCTCCATTTTTCCCAATTAGCCCGTAAATTTCTCCTTGCTTCACGGTGAGACTGACATCATTCAAAGCGAGTTGTTGTCCAAATCTCTTGCTGATGTGTTTCACATTTACAACAGTTTCCATAACGTGACCTCCATTTTTTCTATCGTAGAGTTCCCCTCTTTTCACTATTTAGTATACAAAATGCCTGTCAAATAAGTCTCAAGCAATTCTCAAATATTTCTAAAATTTAAAAAATCTGAGAAAACCTCAGATTTCACAATTTTGTAGGATAAATCTTTCAATCATAGCGGCCATTTCTTGAGGGTGGTCTGTGTTAAGTGTATGATTTCCACCTGAAAGTGTCACAAAATCTGCTTGTGGTAAAGCTGTAGCTAATTTTTTAGAGGAAGGCAGGTTAGGCCAATCTTTGCTGCCACAGATGATGAGGCTGGGAAGTTGTATTGCACTTAGTTGACTTGATAAATCTAAATTTTTCAAGTCTTTTAACAGGCCAACAAAAGATTTTTTATGAAGCCCCTCTTTTTTAAATAGAGAGTCTGGTAGGCAAGAGAAAATAAGCAGCTGGAGTTTATAGAGTAGATTGGAGCTTAGTTTATATTGAGTTCCTGATAAAACGAGTGCTTGGAGCTGAGGAAATTGTTGCCCCACCTTTAAGGCAAGAGTTCCACCGAGGGACAATCCAACTAGAACAAATGGTTCGTTGATGGCTTGAAGTTCCTGACAAAGGTGTTGTTCTAGCTGAGAGACTGTAATGATGTTGTTATTTGTGTAAAAGAGGTCTAAAGCCTCGGTGTCATATTGTGGCAGAAGTTCACGGACTTTATCCCAAGAGTGTTTATCCTGTCCAAGACCGTGTAAAAAAATGATTTTCATGAGTGATTCCTTTTTATTTTCAACAAAAGAGATGGGAACGATTGTAAGAGTAAACCTATTAAAATCTATCATAAATTGGATTACTTGATATCATTATAGCATAAAGAAGGTGCTTGTGTTGCGATAGAATTAGACGATGACCTACTTTAAATGGATAAAAAGACCTTCTAAAAAATAAAATTGATTGTAGTGTTTTTTGTATCAAATTCCTACTTTGGGATAAAAAGGGTTAGATTGATAAGGAGGAAAATCAAGAAGCAAGCAAGGGTGGTGCTTTTTGGTGTTTCTAAATGTCGGTAATAGCTTCGCTTGACAGTCTCATCAAAGCCGTGTGCATACATAGCTTCTACATAGGAATCTCGCCAGTTGAAAGCGATAAAAATTGCTTTGATATAAAAGATTGGCGACCAGAAATGTAAGGTTTTACCTCGCAAGAGACTAGCTTCGCGAACAGCTTGGATTTCTTTTTGAATGACTGGAATGGCGTTTAAGACAACGAGCAGTCCGTAGGTAAAATGACTCGGGAGCCCTTTTTGATGCCAGTAGCGCAAGAGTTGATTGAGATTGACGCCGTATAAAAAGGTCATTCCCAGAGCCGCTAAAGCAAAGGAACGTGTAAAAAGAACAATCGCTTGACTTTTGTCACCGTGAAGCTGAATAGCCCAGAAATTTGCTAATGCCGGAAGTAATGGCAGAAGGAACACCCAGAGAATGCCCCACCATTTCCTAATATAAATAAGGTAGATGAGTGTTCCTGCGACAATAGCGCAGTTGAGCCATGTTGAGCGGATAAAGGAAATTTCTAGCGTCAGTACAATGAGAAGGAGCAAGAGTGCTAGGACATTTGTTTCTTCTTTTTTCATAGCGCTCTCCTTTCTGTCAGCCCGTGAGACGTCAGCTCTACCAAATAATCACTAATACCGTCCAAGGGTTCTAAGCGATGAGAAATGATAATAAAGCTCTGTTGTGTAGCTTTTTCTCTAATCCAATTGGCAAAAAAATCACAGGCCTTTTTATCTAAGCCAGTAAATGGCTCGTCCATAAGTATGACAGGAGTTTCCAAGGTCAGGATAGCCAATAATTGAATGATTTTTTTCTGCCCACCGCTCAAGTGAAAAAGGCTGGAATCCATTTTGTCCGCTAAACCAAATAAATCCAAAGCTTCTTGTACCTTTGCTTGGTTTTCGCTTGAAAGAGAGGACAGGTTTAATTCTTCTGCAGGTGTCGTCCGAATGAATTGCTTTTCTGCATCTTGAACAACGGCAGTAATATGGCGGTACAATTGTTTGCTTTTCTTGAGTTTTCGTCCCTGATAACTCATATTGCCTTTGTATTTTTGTAATTGCAAAATGGCACGAAAAAGAGTTGATTTACCAGCACCGTTAGCTCCGATGAGGGTTGTAATACCTTGCTGAAAAGTAAAATCCTCAATCGTAAAAAGTATTTTGGAGTCAAATTGACAGGAAACGTGCTGTAATTGTAAGAGAGGATTTCGCTGGGTATTTTCGCGTGCCAGCTGATAGCTTGGGAGTTCCTTTTTTAAAAGAGCTACATCTCGTTCAAAAAGTTCCCCATTTTTTAATTCAACAAGGTGGTCAACGCAGTCCGCATAGAGACTGCGGTCGTGGTCGCACAGAATCACCGTTTTCTCCATTTTTGTCAAATCTGATAGTAAATGAATCAAGCGCTTGCGTGCTTCTTGATCGACAGAAGCAAAGGGCTCGTCCAATAGAATAATCTGCGAATCCATAGCCAACAGAACCGCCAGAGAGACTTGTTGCTTTTCTCCACCAGATAGAGTCAGAAAGTCTCGATGAAGCAAGTGCTCTACTTTGCCAAGTGCAATCGCATGCTGGATTTTTTCATCAATCTGGTCAGAGGGTGTTTGGAGATTTTCTAAGGTAAAAATCAATTCCTCATAGAGAGTTGGCATGGTGAATTGACGGCTTGGATTTTGAAACATCATGCTGAGGTAGGTGACTCGTTTATGAATAGGTAAATGAGATAGTAGTGTATCACCTAGTTTGACCTCTCCAGAGAAGTCTAGTTCGTTGAAATTCGTTAAAATCCGAAAAAGAGTTGATTTGCCAGCACCAGTATTACCAATTAAGAGTGTCATTTTCCCTGTTTCAAAGGCGAAGGTTAAATCTTTAAAGACATCTCTAAAATAAATGTGCTCTAATGTTAGTTTCATCTTATTTACCAGCAGCTTGGTTAATCTTGTCGTAAAGATTCATAATAGTTTTGACTAGAACAGCACAGAAAAAGAACACAGAAAGGAAGCGGACAACAAGCAATGCTAAGACAAAACCGAGATTGAAAGCATAGTAACCAATTTTAAAATATTCATAGGTAAAGCTCAAAAGGGTCGTACCAATGGCGCTGTAAGCCAGTGATAGCCAGTCGTAGCGTTTGTATCGCGTTGCCGCAAAACCAAGCTCACTACCAAACCCTTGAATGAGACCAGAAATCAAAGTGCTCATGCCAAATTGGCTACCATATAGTACCTCTGCGAGGGCTGCAAGTACTTCTCCAATCGTGGCGCTACCAGTTTTGCGAATGAGCATAGCTGACATAGGAGCTGCCATGCACCAAAGTCCGAACAAGACTTCATTGGCGAAAGGCTCCAAACCTGCTGGCGCTAAAATAGCTGTCAAAATATTGTAAAGAAAACCTGAACCGACAAAAATCCCACCGAAAAGAATAGCTAAAAGAGCTAAGAGGATAACATCTCGTAAACTCCATTTTTCAAACATAAAAAACTCCTTCAAACAGAGCAGATGAGGAGTTTTAGCACGACAAAATAAAATCTAATCACATAAATGATTAGAACGGTTTGGTCTTTCTTATACATTTCCCTGCGGCAGCATTAACTGCATCAGGTTCCATGGGTATAATCTCAGCCTCAGCACCCCAAATGTTCTTTGCTTTTTATTATGTTGCTATTCTAACATCTATTTTCAAAAATAGCAAGCAAAGGATTTTCAAAAATTTTGATGTATACGGCTGTCATAGCCTTAAACTATATTAAATCATAAAATGTTGAACGACACGCGATGAAATCAACGTTTAATATATATTTGGAATATTGCTATAGTTTTTAACTATAACAAACTCCTAGAAATTCCAATTATACAGGGGACTTAATTTCTGTTAAGATAGTGTCAACAAGAAATTTTGGAGGATGACTATGTCAACAACGATTATCGGCTTCCCGCGTTTGGGAGAATTCCGCGAATTAAAATTCACCACTGAAAAATACTTTAGGAATGAAATTTCAGCTCAAGAGCTCCTGGCTGCTGCCAAGGACCTGCGCGCCAAGCACTGGAATATCGTCAAAGAGCACGGGATTACCGAAGTGCCGTCCAACGACTTTTCTCACTATGATAATGTTTTGGATGCCGCCTTCCTCTTTAACGTAGTGCCGTCCTCTGTTCAGGGCCTGGACCTGTCTGACCTGGAGCGTTACTTTGCCCTGGCCCGCGGCTACCAAGGAGAAAAAGGGGACGTACGTGCCCTGCCCATGAAAAAGTGGTTCAACACCAACTACCATTACATCGTTCCAAAATTTGAAAAAGACACTGAGGTCAAACTGGTCGGTCACAAGATTTTTGACGAATACCAGGAAGCCAAGGAGCTGGGCCTGGATACCCGTCCGGTCCTGGTAGGTCCCTTCACCCTCCTGCAGCTGTCCGACTTTGAAGAAGGGGTAGAGGCTGCCCAGTTTGTGGATGCCCTGGCCAAGGCTTATCAGGAAGTCTTGGCCACATTGGCCGACCTGGGAGCTGAGCGTATCCAGCTGGATGAGCCAATCCTGGTCAAGGACCTGTCCGCCGAGGAGAAGGCCCTCTTCCTGGATCTTTACAAGAAGCTCCTGGCGGACAAGAAGGGACTGGAAGTCCTGATCCAAACCTACTTCGGCGATGTTCGGGATATCTACTCTGATTTAATCGAACTGCCGGTAGACGCTATCGGTCTGGACTTTGTCGAAGGCAAGAAAACCCTGGAGCTGGTCAAGTCTGGCTTTCCGGCCGACAAGACCCTCTATGCCGGGATTGTCAACGGTAAGAATATCTGGCGCAACAATTATGAAAAGAGCCTGGCTGTTCTGGAGCAGGTTCCGGTTGAAAAGCTTGTGCTGACCAGCTCCTGCTCCCTGCTGCATGTACCTTTCACCACAACCAATGAAGACTTTGAAGAAGCCATCCTCAAGCACTTTGCCTTTGCGGTGGAAAAGCTGGATGAGATCCGGGACCTGGATGCCATCCGCAATGGTGGCGGAGCAGAAGTCTTGGTTGCCAACAAGGAACTCTTTGCGACAGAGCGTGTCGGTAAAAATGCTGAATTGGCAACTCGTATCGCTGGATTGACCGATGCCGACTACACTCGCCTGCCGGCCTTCGCAGAACGCGAAGCCATCCAGGAGGAAGCCTTCAAACTGCCGGCCCTGCCGACGACAACCATCGGTTCCTTCCCTCAGACCAAGGAAGTTCGGGCCAAGCGCCTGGCCTTCCGCAAGGGTGAGCTTTCTCAGGAAGACTATGATAAGTTCCTGGCTGAGCAGATCGACGAATGGATCAAATGGCAAGAAGAAGTTGGCTTTGACGTGCTGGTGCATGGTGAGTTCGAGCGTAATGACATGGTTGAGTACTTCGGTCAAAACCTGTCAGGTTATCTCTTCTCTAAGAATGGTTGGGTACAATCATACGGTATGCGTGGGGTGAAACCGCCGATTATCTGGGGAGATGTAACCCGCCTCAACCCGATTACTGTTAAATGGTCCAGCTATGCTCAAAGCCGGACTGACAAGCCGGTTAAGGGAATGCTGACGGGACCTGTAACCATCCTCAACTGGTCCTTCCCACGGGAAGATATTTCCATCAAGGACTCTACCCTGCAGATTGCCCTGGCCATCAAGGACGAAGTTCTGGACCTGGAAGCTGCCGGCGTTAAGATTATCCAAATCGATGAAGCTGCCCTGCGTGAAAAGCTGCCGCTCCGTCGCAGCGACTGGTATGAAGACTATCTGGACTGGGCTATTCCGGCCTTCCGTCTGGTCCACTCTACCGTTGCCCCGGATACGCAGATCCATACCCACATGTGCTACTCAGAGTTTACCGATATTATCCCGGCCATTGACAACATGGATGCGGATGTTATCTCCTTTGAAGCCAGCCGCTCCAACCTGGAAATCCTGGATGAGCTTAAGGCTAAGAACTTCCAGACAGAAGTGGGACCTGGAGTTTACGATATCCACTCTCCTCGTGTACCAAATGAAGGGGAAATCGACCACACCATCGAGGCCATCCTGGCCAAGGTGCCGAGCCGCAAGGTCTGGATCAATCCTGACTGCGGTTTGAAAACGCGTGGTATTACTGAAACCAAGGCCAGCCTGGTCCGCCTGGTAGAGGCAGCCAAGGCAGCGCGTGAAAAACTTTAATCAAAAAATAAGAGCTGACAGAAGGGAGGGCCTGCCCCTGCCCTTGCTGTCTTAGTAAAGGAATTGTGAAACATGTCTAGCCAAAGCCCGTCTCTCTCTTTTGAAGTATTTCCTCCCAATCCAGCAGTAGGCAATGAAAAGATTATGGCGGCCCTGAAGGAAATGCAGGACCTGGTGCCTCATTTTATCAGTGTCACAGCGAGTAATAGTAAGTTCAATATTGAAGAAACGACGGTGCGTCTGGCGGACTTTATCCGCAATGACCTGCACATCCCGACCATTGCTCACCTGCCTGCGGTTTATCTGACTAAGGAAATGGTTACAGAAACTCTGACAGCACTTGATAAGGTAGGTGTTCATAAAGTATTGGCACTCAGAGGGGATATCCTCCCTGATGTGGAGCCCCAAAAGGATTTCGTCTACGCAACAGATTTGATTGAGTATATTAAGAAAGAAGCTCCTCACTTTGAGATTGTGGGTGCCTGTTATCCAGAAGGTCATCCAGACTCGCCCAATCAAATCTCGGATATCCAAAATCTCAAAAAGAAGGTGGATGCCGGCTGTTCCAGCCTTTTAACACAACTTTTCTTTGACAATGAGAGTTTTTACGATTTTCAAGATAAATGTATTTTAGCAGGGATTGAGGTTCCGATTCATGCGGGGATTATGCCGATTTTAAACCGAAATCAAGCTCTTCGTTTGCTCAAAACCTGTGAAAACATTTATTTACCACGAAAATTTTGCTCTATTCTAGATAAATATGAACACGATCCAGAGTCACTCAGAGCAGCAGGATTAGCTTATGCGATTGACCAAATTGTTGACTTAGTCACGCAAGATGTGGCGGGTGTTCATCTATATACAATGAACAATTCCAGTACTGCTCATCAAATTTATCAAGCAACGCATACATTTTTTGATAAGTAAGCATGTCCTGACTTGTTTTGGGAACAGGATGTTCTGACCTTTGTTGTTCTGCAGTTGCAGCTAGAAACCTTAAAAGAGTGCTGAAAATGCGCTCTTTTTGGTTTTCTGATTAATAGAGAATATTGAGTAATAAAAGAATAGTATCACTATTTCTGATTATTCTACAAGAAAAGGGTTTCAAAAAAGAGTATAATAGAAGTAATCAAAGAACGAGGTGAATGAAATGACAGAAAAACAGTTTCCGAATGGCTTTTTATGAGGTGGCGCGACTGCAGCCAATCAGTATGAAGGTGGCTGGGATTTAGGTGGTCGTGGTCCGGCTACGTCTGATACAGCCAAAGCTGTACGCCCTGAGGAGCGTCAAAATATGGAAGGTTTTGCCGCACCCATGACCAGAGAAAAAGTAGAAGCTGCTCTTAATGATAAGGAAGGACTCTATCCTAAGCGCTGGGGCTCTGACTTTTATCATTGTTACAAGGAAGATATTGCTCTTTTTGCAGAAATGGGCTTTAAAACTTTCCGCCTTTCTATCGCTTGGAGTCGAATTTTCCCTAATGGAGACGATGTAGAGCCTAATGAAGAAGGGCTGGCTTTTTACGATGCGGTCTTTGACGAACTCTTGAAATATGGCATTGAGCCTTTGGTGACCCTGTCGCACTATGAGACACCGATTCATTTGGCATTAGAGTACGGTGGCTGGAAAGATCGCCGAGTTATCGGCTTTTTCGAACGCTATGTGCGAACGGTTTTTGAGCGATATAAAAATAAAGTTAAGTACTGGCTGACGTTTAACGCAATCAATGTTATGGGGATTTCTGGTTATGTCGGCGGCGGATTGCTTTTTGAAGACGGAAAACAAAATTTCCAAGATTTGTATCAAGCAGCGCATCATCAATTTGTAGCTAGCAGTTTAGCAGTTAAAACAGCGCGAGAAATCAATCCAGGCTTTAAAGTCGGTATGATGTTGGCGCGTATGCAGTCCTATGCAGCGACTTGCAATCCTTTAGATGTTATGGAAGAAATTCAGCAGGACCATGAAAATCTTTTCTTCTCTGATGTACAGGTGCGCGGAAAATATCCAAGTTATGCTCAACGCTTTTTCAAACAAAATGGCATTAAGTTGAAAATCGAAGACGGGGACTTAGAATTGCTAGCGCAGTATCCGGTGGACTTTATGTCCTTCAGCTATTACATGTCTTCTGTAGCGCGTGCTAAAGGAACAGAAGAAGGTGAAAGAACTACAGGCTTTCTCTTTGGGTGAAAAAATCCTTATCTAGAAGCCTCTGATTGGGGTTGGCAAATTGACTCGGTGGGTCTGCGCATTACCCTCAATAAGCTCTATGACCGCTATCAGGTTCCGCTTTTCATCGTAGAAAATGGATTGGGTGCTTTGGATAAAGTAGAAGCAGACGGCTCTATCCACGACAGCTACCGAATTGATTACCTCAAGGAGCATATTAAGCAAATGTACGAATCGATTGAGGATGGAGTGGAGCTTATGGGTTACACGCCTTGGGGCTGTATTGACTTGGTTTCTGCCTCTACTTCTGAGATGAGCAAGCGCTATGGATTTATCTATGTGGATGCAGATGATGAAGGAAATGGAAGCTATGACTGCTCCCGCAAGGATTCTTTCTTCTGGTATCAGAAAGTGATTGAAACCAACGGGGCAGCGGCCTTAGAAGAATAGAGAGGTCAACAGATGAGCAGAAAAATTATCTTTTTAGATGTAGACGGAACTTTGGTGGATTATGATAATCGCATTCCAGAATCCGCTATTCAGGCTATTCGTCAGGCGCGGGGAAATGGGCATCTGATCTATGTCTGTACGGGACGTAGTAAGGCGGAAATGCCTCAGGAAATCTGGGATATTGGTCTGGACGGTATGATTGGCGGGAATGGTTCTTATGTGGAGCATGAAGGTCAGGTCATCATGCATCAGTTGATTCCTTTAGAGGTGGAAAAGAGAGTGGTAGACTGGCTGCATGAGAGAGGATTGGAATTTTATTTAGAAAGTAACAACGGTCTCTTTGCTAGTGAGCATTTCCGTGATGCAGCGCGTCCGGTCATGAAACTTTATGCCAAGAAAAAAGGAAAAACAGATGCGGAAGTTGAACATCAAGAGGTTGAAGATGTGATGCACGGCATGGTCTTTGGTGGTGAGCTTTACCGAGATGATCTAAATAAAATCAGCTTTATTCTCACTTCTTATCAGGATCACTTGGACTCTAAGGAAGCTTTTCCAGAGCTCAAGGCTGGTACATGGGGTGGTCGTGGGGAAGAAGCTCTCTTTGGTGACTTAGGAGTTAAGGATATTACGAAAGCTCATGCGATTGATGTGCTGTTAGAGCATTTGGGGGCGAAAAAAGAAGATA
Organism: Streptococcus sp. HMSC034B03; assembly: GCF_001838575.1. Classification (NCBI taxonomy): domain Bacteria; kingdom Bacillati; phylum Bacillota; class Bacilli; order Lactobacillales; family Streptococcaceae; genus Streptococcus; species Streptococcus sp. HMSC034B03. The sequence goes on along the minus strand of NZ_KV837627.1, from coordinate 13,373 downwards.
CGATTGCATTTGGAGATGCCAAGATTGACATTCCGATGTTGGAATATTGTCAAATTGGGGTTTCTATGGGTAATGGCGGCCCAGAAATATTAGCCATGGCGGATATGGTGACAGATGATGTGGCCGAGGACGGTCTCTACAATGCCTTTGAAAAATTAGAACTTCTTTAGAGGAACAGTTTATGACAAAAACACTTTATTTGATGCGACACGGGCAAACTTTATTCAATAAGCGACATCGGATTCAAGGCTGGTGTGACGCCCCTTTGACGGACTTAGGAGTGTATCAGGCTCAGGTGGCTGGGCAGTATTTTAAAAATGCAGGGGTCGTATTTGATGCGGCTTACAGCTCAACCTCTGAACGAGCCTGTGATACCTTGGAAATTGTGACGGGTCGAACAGATTACACCCGTCTCAAAGGAGTGAAAGAGTGGAATTTTGGGTTTTTTGAAGCTCAGCCAGAAAGATTGCAGCCCAAGTTTCGAGCTGGTGCGGTGTCTTTTGAAGATTTATACGTGCCTTATGGGGGTGAAGATGTGACTCAAGTAGGAGAACGCATGCTGACCACTCTGACAGAAGTCATGAAAAAAACGCCTACTGTTGAAAATCCAACATTGGTCGTCAGCCACGGTGGCGCTATGTGGGCTTTTTATCTAAAAGTAGGCTATTTTCCTGATCCTAATATTTATTTCAGTAACTGTGCTATTTGTCATTACCAATATGAAAACGACCAGTTTCTGCTTCGACAAGTTATTGACCCATTGGCTAAAACGGTCTATGACTTGTAACGGCAACTTACTTATTATCGCTTGATCTCTTATAGAGAAAATAGCATAGTTGTTAAACAGTTGAATAAAAGAAAGAAAATGATGACCAAAACTATCATTTTCTTTCTTTTTATATGTAATTTTCTCAACTTTCCTTTTTCTGTAGGTGATTGCATTAGTAAACTATTCTGAACTTAAGTATTTTACGAAAAAAATCTCGAAGAAATTTTCGAGATTTGTAACATTATAACCGCTATTCTTCTGTCACCCACACGCTTCTGGTGAAGCTCATGGAGAGCAGAGCTAATCCAGCAAGTCCAATTCCTACGTACCAGTAGGGGAGGTCCATTGTGGTGGAGCGTCCAGACAGGTTGACAATGCCGCGAAAGAGAACGCCCGTAGCAATGGTTGCAACCGCAGAATTCCAAAGATTGAGACTGAGACGCGAAAGATTAGGAATCATTTTTTGAAAAATCAGAAGCACCATCCCTCCTATTAGTGGCACTCCAAAGAGATAATGCATATAAACTGAAGTTTCACCAAAGCTGAAGTGCTCGTAAATACGACTGAAAATGAAGAAAAATACTGTGATTAAGGCATAGACAACGGCTGTCTTTTTGAACCGTTTCTTGCTTGCTTTAGTAACCAATGTAGACAATGTCACTCACCGCCCTTTCTGAAATTGTTCCGTTTGTCGTTGGTTTATTGACGACTTTTCCATTGAAATAAAGAGTAGACGAACCACCACCGTCCAGATTGTAGGCTGTTTTCACACCGTAAGACTTCATAACTTCTGCGAGTTCGTAAAGAGAAAGCCCAGCGCTTTCTGAAGTTCGACCGTCTGATACAACGATAATATAATGATTCTTATCAATCATTCCAATAGCTGTACGTGGATTCGAAGACATGGATTGCCCCACTTCTGAATTGCTTGAAACAGCAATCTTACCATTTTCAACCAAAGCCGGACCAAAGGCAAGAAGGTTTACAACACCATTTTTAACCAAGTCATCAGCAGAAACATCATTTTCGTAAACAATTCCGAAGCTCCCATCTTTATAAATAGCTAAGTCATCATTGCTAGCATCTTCACGTACGGTATCTCGATAAACAACACCGTTACGGATGACATAGCCAGTCGTGTTGGCTCCGTAGTAGTCCCCGTTGATAGCAAGAATGGCGTTGTTATTGGCTGCTGTGACAGAAGTCTTAGCAGTCACGTTATTTCCATAAGTATTTTGCGCTAGAGCGGTTTTGAGATATTCAGGCGAGCTGACCGTAATATCTGCAATGTATACTTTCGTGTTGCTGACGGTTTTTGTAGTAATCTTTACTGAAATATTATCGTCTTTATAGCTCGTATCAGTCTTTGTAGCATTTGTTGCGGCTTTAGCAGCAGTTGTACTTGTCGAGCTTGAAGAAGATTTTACAGTTGTAATAGACTCTGACAAGACAAAAGTTTTTAACATTGAGTAGGTAAACGACCCTGTTAGCAAAATACCAAAGAGACTAGCATAAGCATAGGATTTTTTAAAAAATTTCATAATAAGGTATGAGTCCTTTCCTTGAAAATAATTTTTTTTTGCACGAGCCAAGAGAGACAAAAAAGCAGTGCGCCGACAATGATTTTAACAATCAGCAAATTGAGACCGAAGATGGCGTAAAAGAGTCTAATCAAAAGGGTGTCAAGGATAAACAAGCCCAAGGCTAGCCCGAAATAACAAGTACCCGTTTTAACAACACTGTCTTTATTTTTAAAGACCAATCTTTTGTTTGTGGAGTAATTAAAAATCGAGCTAGTGACACGAGCCACTCCGTTTGCTAGTAAAATTTTGAGACTAGTCGGAACTGCAGCAAGCAACAAGAGTGCCAGAGCATAGACGATATAGTCAATCGAAAAACTACTAATTGAAGAGAGTGCAAATTTAAACATGTCTTTGTAGATCATAAGCCCGTCGCGTACTGGTCTAAAGTGAGAAGCTTGATTGTCATTGATATAAACCGTCTCGATTGGCACTTCAATGATAGGGTATTCTTTAGAAGCAGCTAGCAGCATATTCATTTCATATTCATAACGCTGCCCTTCAACCTCCAACATAAACGGAATCATGTTGGTTGTAAATCCACGAAGTCCTGTTTGGGTGTCTGTCACGGAAACACCAGTCTGTTGCTTAAACAGAAATCGTGTTAATTTATTTCCAAAAGCCGAACGCAAAGGAACGTTGCCAGAAAAAGAACGCGCTCCCATAATCAAGTGATTGGGGTTTTCTTGAGCCTTTTTGCTCACTCGGAAAATATCCCACACTTTGTGTTGACCATCTGCATCAGCTGTGACCACTGTTCCATATTGACCTAAGGAATCAATATAAGAAAAAGCAGTTTTTAGCGCTTGCCCTTTGCCTTGGTTGGTCATATAGCATAGAACCGTAGCGTATTTTTGAGCTTCCTGGAAAATCGAATCATAACTAGTCGGACTGCCGTCATTTACCACGATGATTTGCAGCGAACTCTTTTCCTTCACTTTTTGCAAAAGATGAAGGAGATTGAGGTCGGGTTTGTAAGCGGGAATGACTAAATAGTTCATGTGTTTACTCCTTTCTTAGAAAAGTGATAGAAAATTTACACAACAGTATATAGAGCATAGCTTAAAACTAACTGATATCAGCTTTTTTTAAGGTTTTGGAATGGAATGGGTAATGGAGTATAGGGAAAAACTGTGCTTTTTACAAAAACAAAAATCGAATTTTTCTTGCTATTTCCCAAAAAGTTTAGTATAATAGTTACTCGTGAGAAAACCTCACTTACCCCTTGTAATGGCTGGGGGTCATTAGACCAAAAGGAGGAAAAATCAATGGCTAAATACGAAATTCTTTATATTATTCGTCCAAACATTGAAGAAGAAGCAAAAAACGCTTTGGTAGCACGCTTTGACTCTATCTTGACTGACAACGGTGCAACTGTTGTTGAATCAAAAGACTGGGAAAAACGTCGTCTTGCATACGAAATCCAAGATTTCCGTGAAGGACTTTACCACATCGTAAACGTTGAAGCTGAAGACGCAGTCGCTTTGAATGAATTTGACCGTCTTTCAAAAATCAACGCTGACATTCTTCGTCACATGATCGTCAAACTTGACGCATAAGAAGGGTTACTATGATAAATAACGTTGTACTTGTGGGTCGGATGACCCGAGATGCCGAACTTCGCTATACTCCGCAAAATCAAGCGGTCGCAACTTTTACTCTTGCTGTCAATCGCAACTTTAAAAATCAAAGTGGCGAGAGAGAAGCAGATTTCATTAACGTTGTGATTTGGCGCCAGCAGGCAGAAAATCTTGCAAATTGGGCTAAAAAAGGAGCTCTTATCGGAATTACTGGTCGGATTCAGACACGTAACTACGAAAACCAGCAAGGTCAACGTGTCTATGTGACAGAAGTGGTAGCTGACAATTTCCAACTGCTAGAAAGCCGTGCCAGCCGTGAAGGTCAATCTTCTGGTGGCTACACTTCTAATAACTTCGGAAATTCGTCTTCCAATTTTGGGAACTCAACTTCTGTCAATCAAGTACCCAACTTTTCTCGTGATGAAAATCCATTTGGCAATACCAATCCAATGGATATCTCAGATGACGATCTACCATTTTAATGGACAAACAGAATAATGATATAAAGGAGAAAGAACATGGCTCAACAACGTCGTGGCGGATTTAAACGCCGTAAAAAAGTTGATTACATCGCAGCAAACAAGATTGAATATGTTGATTACAAAGATACTGAGCTTCTTAGCCGTTTCGTTTCAGAACGTGGGAAAATCCTTCCTCGTCGTGTAACAGGAACTTCAGCTAAAAACCAACGTAAAGTAACAACAGCAATCAAACGCGCTCGCGTAATGGCTTTAATGCCTTTCGTAAACGAAGACTAAAATATAAAAATGAGCATGAATTTCATAAAATCATGCTCATTTTTTAAAACTCAATCAGCAACTAAATAGGTTGCTTTTCTTATGCTCAAAATTGTTTGAAACGGTTGCCAAAAATACTTATTAGATCTTATTAAAACATCCGCCTGTTTCAACAAGCGGATGTTTTAATAAGAATACGACTAAAGTTGTCTTGGTGCGGTTAAAGCACTGCGGATATCGAATTTCTTTTTGAGATAGAAACGAAGTGCCAAAGTTACTCCGCCAAACACTAGAATAAATAAGTTTGGCAGCTTTGGATTTAAAACTGCTGGCAACAGGAAGGTTGTTCCGTAAAGAACAACAGCCCACAAAATCGTAGCAGCTGAAATGATAAGAAGCGATTTGAAAAATGGTGGTTTCTGACTTTGGTCCTGGTCGGCATAATAAAAACGGTAAATAAAGTAATACATGCCATAAAATACGAGTGCCCCTACTGCGCTACCAAGTACAATGGTTACAATACCATAATTGCTTGGATTTTTAGAGAACAAATTAACGCTACTGTTTAAAATAGCAAATAAACTAAAGACAAATAGGAAAGCATCCATAATCATGAGATATGGGTTGGTATTTTCTTGGACGGTCTGAGCTTCTTTTTGTTTTGTTTCTGAGAAATTTGCTGCCCAAACAGTTGGTGCTCCATAAAGTCCGCGAGCGGTGATGCCTTTTGCTTGATTTTCAAGGATTGTTGGGATAATCTCCTCTAGCAAGGCTTTGATTTCTTCGTCTGTTTTTCCGTCTTTGATGAGTTGGTGAGTTGCGATACGGACAAATTCTTGATTCTTTTTGCTTAATTTATCCAAAGAAACTTGTGTCATAAGATCTCCTTTTAATTAGAATAATTTTTTGTGAATAAGGTAAACAGTCAGGGAAACACTTATCGCAAAGGCGATAAAAATAATAATCCAAAAAGCGTGAGGTTCCCCGTTGAGTGGTAAGTCATTGTTTTTGAAGTTCATTCCATAGGCTGAAAAAATCATGGTTGGAATGGACATGACAATCGTCACCAAAGCCAGAGCTTTCATGATGTTATTTTGATTATTTGAAATGATAGAAGCAAATGTATCGGTCATGCTGTGCAAGATATTTCCATAAATATCTGCCATCTCAATCGCCTGCTGGGTCTCGATGAGTGTATCTTCCAGCAAGTCCTCATCTTCCAAATATTTCTTAATATTGCTTGTAGCGCTGGTCAATTTTTTAATCACGCGCTCATTGGTTTTCAAGGAAGCTTTGAAATAGACAATCGTTTTTTCAAGCTCCATGAGTTCAATCAATTCTTCATTGCGAGTGGACTTGTGCAGTTGACTTTCAATCTGCTCACTCTTGCGGTCAATAGAGCGTAACGCTGTCAGATAAAGCTCGGCATTGCGGTAAAGAATTTGGAAAATAAAGCGCGAACGCATGAAAGTATAGAAATTACGCAGTCGTCGATTGATAAAAATATCCAATAAAGGGAGTTTTTCCAAACAGGTGGTAATAATCGCCTCTTCGGTAATAATAATCCCTAGAGGGATGGTTACATAGTAAGTCTGATTATTTCGCTCCTCTGTAATTGGAACATCCACAATAATCAAGGTATATTCATCTTCGATGGTAACACGAGACATTTCCTCTGCGTCAAGGGGTGCTCGTAAGTCCGTAATATCAATGTCAAAGGCGTTGGCAATTTCAGTAGACTCACTTTGAGAAGGGTTGACTAAATTGATCCAAGTCCCCGACTCAAGCGTATCAATTTCTTTAAGTTCAGTTGTTGTTGATAGAAAGACTTGTTTCATGTTTTCCTCCTTCAGTTATTTGCACACCGTACTATTATACTATAAAATTCCGAGTTTTTGGGTAAAAGATTGTAGAAAATTTTGTTATAATAAAAAGAAGTTTAAAATAAAGTGTGGTAAGAATGCAGGATAAAATTATCATTCATGGAGCACGAGCTCATAATTTAAAAAATATTGATGTCACAATTCCGCGAGACAAGTTGGTTGTCGTGACTGGTTTGTCTGGTTCAGGCAAATCTAGCTTAGCTTTTGACACTCTCTATGCAGAGGGGCAACGTCGCTATGTAGAAAGTTTGTCTGCCTATGCCCGCCAATTTTTGGGCAATATGGAAAAACCAGACGTGGACTCAATTGACGGACTTAGTCCAGCCATTTCTATTGATCAAAAAACGACCAGCAAGAATCCGCGGTCAACAGTCGGAACAGCTACAGAAATCAATGATTACCTCCGTTTGCTCTATGCGCGTGTGGGAACTCCATATTGTATCAATGGGCATGGAGCCATTACCGCTTCTTCTGTGGAGCAGATTGTCAATCAGGTTTTGGAATTGCCAGAGCGTCAGCGGTTGCAAATCCTAGCGCCCATTGTTCGCAAGAAAAAAGGGCAACACAAGACAATTTTTGAGAAAATTCAAAAAGACGGATACGTGCGTGTGCGCGTGGACGGAGATGTTTATGATGTCACAGAAGTTCCAGAGCTTTCTAAAACGAAAAAACACGATATCGAAGTAGTGGTGGACCGAATTGTTATTAAGGACGGTGTACGCAGTCGGTTGTTTGATTCGATTGAAGCAGCCTTAAGAATTGCGGACGGTTACGTGGTGATTGATACGATGGATGGCAAGGAATTACTCTTTTCCGAGCATTATGCTTGTCCAGTCTGTGGCTTTACGGTACCTGAGTTGGAGCCTCGTCTCTTTTCTTTTAATGCACCATTTGGCTCTTGTCCTGATTGTGACGGTCTGGGTGTGAAACTGGAAGTAGACTTGGATATGGTGGTTCCTGACAGTAGTAAAACCTTGCGGGAAGGCGCCTTAGCTCCATGGAATCCTATTTCTTCAAATTATTATCCTCAAATGCTAGAACAGGCAATGACGGAATTTGGTATCGATATGGATAAGCCATTTGAGGAATTGACCGAAGATGAACAACAACTAATCTTCTTTGGTTCTGAAGGACGAGAATTTCATTTTCATTATGAAAATGAATTCGGTGGCGTGCGAGATATCGACATTCCTTTTGAAGGAGTGGTAACCAATATAAACCGTCGCTACCATGAGACTAATAGTGATTTCACTCGTACCCAGATGCGAACCTATATGAATGAGCTGACCTGTGCAAGTTGTCAAGGTTATCGGCTGAATCCGCAAGCTTTGTCTGTTAAAGTAGGTGGTGAGAATGGTCTCAATATTGGTCAAGTGTCTGATTTGTCTATTGCGGATCATTTAGAATTGATTTCTCATCTGACATTGACTGAAAATGAGGTGACCATTGCAACGCCGATTATCAAAGAAATCCGAGATCGCTTGACATTTCTTAATAATGTCGGACTTAATTATCTAACTCTATCTCGTTCTGCAGGCACGCTGTCTGGTGGTGAGAGTCAGCGGATTCGCTTGGCGACTCAAATCGGCTCTAATCTCAGCGGTGTTCTTTATATCTTAGATGAGCCTTCTATCGGTCTTCATCAGCGCGATAATAATCGCTTGATTGCCAGTCTCAAAAAAATGCGTGATTTGGGCAATACTCTCATCGTAGTTGAACATGACGAGGACACCATGCGCGAGGCTGATTGGTTGATTGATGTTGGGCCTGGAGCAGGTGTTTTTGGTGGTGAAATTGTTGCGGCAGGCACTCCAGAGCAAGTTGCAAAAAGCAAGAAATCAATTACAGGTCAGTATTTATCGGGCAAACGTGAAATTCCAGTGCCATTGGAGCGCCGCGTAGGAAACGGCCGATTTATCGAAGTCACAGGTGCGAGCGAGCACAATTTGCAAAACATCACGGCCCGCTTCCCGCTGGGAAAATTTATCGCTGTGACGGGCGTTTCGGGCTCTGGCAAGTCCACTCTGGTTAATTCTATTCTCAAAAAAGCGATTGCGCAAAAGCTCAATCGAAATTCAGATAAACCGGGAAAATTTAAAAAGATTTCAGGCATTGAGCATATCGATCGTTTGATTGATATTGACCAAAGCCCGATTGGACGGACTCCTCGCTCCAATCCTGCTACTTATACTGGGGTTTTCGATGATATTCGTGACCTTTTTGCCAAGACCAATGAAGCTAAGATTCGTGGGTATAAAAAAGGGCGTTTCTCTTTCAATGTGAAGGGGGGACGCTGCGAGGCCTGCTCTGGGGATGGGATTATCAAGCTTGAGATGCACTTTTTACCAGATGTTTATGTCCCTTGTGAGGTTTGTCATGGAACACGGTACAATAGTGAAACCTTGGAAGTGCACTACAAGGAGAAAAACATTGCTCAAGTTTTGGATATGACGGTCAATGACGCAGTCGAATTCTTCAAACATATTCCAAAAATCGAGCGGAAGTTGCAGACGATTAAAGATGTTGGGTTAGGCTATGTGACCTTGGGGCAACCCGCCACAACTCTTTCTGGTGGGGAGGCTCAGCGGATGAAACTAGCCAGCGAACTTCACAAGCGCTCAACAGGTAAGTCTTTCTATATTCTGGATGAACCAACTACAGGTCTGCACACGGAGGATATTGCGAAACTTCTCCAAGTGCTATCACGTTTTGTAGATGATGGCAACACGGTTCTCGTCATCGAGCATAATTTGGACGTTATTAAGACGGCCGATCACATTATTGACCTTGGACCAGAAGGTGGTATTGGCGGAGGTACTATTATTGCTACTGGTACACCAGAAGAAGTAGCTGCAAACTCTGCTAGCTATACTGGCCAGTATCTAAAAGGAAAGTTAAAATAAGATTTAAAAGACTCTGCTTTTTTAGGCAGAGTCTTTTTTATAATAAATTACGAATTTTTTCTTTTATAAATGGGTTAAGAGAATAGTGTTTATCCAGATATTCTAGGAGTGCTTGAGCAGACTCAGAAATGCGTTCGTAACCTTGCAAAAAGTGAGGCAATTGCTTGGCTTCCTTTGGATAACCTTCTTCAAATCGTCTATTGGTATTAAAGATATCTATAAAATTAGATCTAGAAGTTGTTTCCAAACTGATTAGTTCAGTCCAAAGCTTGACGGATCTGTTTTGGATCAAATCATAAGCAGCTAATTTTTCGCCTCGCTGATAGCGACCTAGCCCTAAATATAGATTACATAAAATTTCTCCCAACAACCATTCACGGTCTCTGTTTTCTTTTGATGGCAGTCTTTGTGGCTGACAGATTGTTTCATCAAAACCGACCTCCTTCCAGATAATCTTGCCTTCAGCGAAGGGAATGTTTACTAGTTCATGAGCTTCAAAGACAGCAAATTCACAAAAAACATCATCTTCAAATAGAACCTTATGTCCGTCCACTGTATTTTGGTAGTGAAATGCAATTGGTTCTAGCTTACTTAACCAGGTTAGGTCTTGGATATAGGTCTGCTTGTAGCCATCTTTTACAATAACAAAGAAGTCTAAATCTGAGTACTGATCCAATCGTTCTCTTTCTGTTGCGCAAGAACCAAGTGCCAGCAAAGCTAGTGCTTGTTTCGAATCTTTTAGAGACTGACCAATCTCATCCAGTCTTTGTAACAGTAATTCTGTTTTATTCATATCGTTACCTCATCATTTCTTGTATAACAAAAATTATACATTTAGCGCTTTCAAATGTCAATTTCATCTAATCCTAACTATATAGATTGTATTATTTTCGGTATTTTTTTGCTATAATAAATTGAATCATTTTACGGAGGAATTTTTATGTTATCAAGAGTAAATAAATTAGAAGCAGCACTTGCGCAAACGGATTGTGATGCTGTCCTTGTGACCAATCTTAAAAATATCTATTATCTGACGAGTTTTAGCGGAACTGAAGCAACTGTTTTTATCAGCAAGAATCGCCGAATTTTTCTGACCGACTCACGCTATACCTTGATTGCCAAAGGTGTGATCAAAGGATTTGATATTATTGAAACGCGTGATGCTTTGTCAGAAATTGCGAAGATCATTGCAGATGATAAAATAAAGACTATTGGATTTGATGACGAAATTTCTTATCATTCTTTCAAAACTCTCGAAGAACTTTTTTCAGATTATAAGCTGACAGCAATGACTGCTTTCATTGAAAAGCTACGCATGATCAAAGATGAGGGAGAAATTGCCACGATTCGAAAAGCTTGTCAAATTTCTGATCAAGCCTTTCTAGATGTCTTGGATTTTATCAAGCCGGGGCAAACAACGGAGCTACAAGTCATGAACTTTTTAGATGCTCGCATGCGGCAGCTTGGCGCGTCAGGGGCTTCTTTTGACTTTATTATTGCATCAGGTTATCGCTCTGCTATGCCGCATGGAGTAGCTAGCGAGAAGGTCATCCAAACAGGTGAAACCTTGACAATGGATTTTGGTTGTTATTATAATCACTATGTTAGCGATATGACACGAACTATTCATGTTGGTCATGTGACGGATGAAGAGCGTGAAATTTACGATATTGTATTGCGGAGCAACCAAACTCTGATTGAGGCTGCGAAGGCTGGTATGACTCGCATTGAGTTTGATCAAGTACCGCGCAAAGTGATTAACGATGCAGGTTACGGACAATATTTCACACACGGGATTGGACACGGGATTGGTCTTGATATTCATGAGATTCCTTATTTTGGGAAATCCTCTGAGCCGATTGAAGCAGGTATGGTCTTAACAGATGAGCCAGGTATTTATTTGGACGGAAAATACGGTGTGCGGATCGAAGATGACATTCTCATCACAGACACAGGTTGTGAGCTTTTAACGCTTGCGCCAAAAGAGTTAATTGTTATTTGAGAATTGTCAATGTTTATGATAAAATAAAGAGAAATCTATTTTAAAAGAGGTAATAATAATGATTGAAGCAAGTAAGCTGAAAGCTGGTATGACGTTTGAAACAACGGACGGAAAATTGATTCGTGTCCTTGAAGCAAGCCACCATAAACCAGGTAAAGGGAATACTGTTATGCGTATGAAATTACGGGATGTACGCACAGGTTCGACTTTTGACACAACTTACCGTCCTGAAGAAAAATTTGAACAAGCAATTATTGAAACGCGCCCAGCACAATACTTATACCAAATGGATGACACAGCTTATTTCATGGATACAGAGTCATTTGAGCAATATGAAATCCCAGTAGCGAATGTAGAGCAAGAATTGAAATTTATCCTTGAAAATTCAGAAGTGAAAATTCAATTTTACGGAAGCGAAGTTATCGGTGTTACAGTTCCAACGACTGTAGAATTAGTCGTAACAGATACACAACCTTCTATTAAAGGAGCAACGGTGACAGGTTCTGGTAAGCCAGCTACTCTTGAAACAGGTCTTGTGGTCAACGTACCGGACTTTATCGAAGTTGGACAAAAATTGATTATCAATACGCAAGAAGGAACTTACGTTTCTCGTGCATAATTTATGTTGAGAACTAGAAGTTCTTAATTACTATCAAATTCAGACTGAGAGCCTGACAAATATTGAACAGACTCCTTGAATGTCTTTGTGTCTTAAGAAAGGACAAGTTATGGCAACTGAACAATTAGGCGAAATCGTTATCGCACCGCGTGTCTTAGAAAAAATTATTGCCATTGCAACGGCTAAAGTGGACGGTGTTTACTCTTTCGCAAATAAAAGCATGTCTGACAGCCTTGCAAAACGCTCTTTAGGACGTGGCGTCTATCTTCATACCGCCAGTGACGGCGAAATAACTGTTGACATTTATTTATATTTAGAATATGGTGTAGGGGTTCCAGCAGTAGCTGTTGCTATTCAAAAAGCCGTTAAAAGTGCTGTTTCTGATATGGCAGAAGTTGAATTATCCGCAGTGAACATCCATGTAGCGGGTATTGTGCCTGAAAAAACACCAAAACCAGATTTAAAAGATTTGTTCGATGAGGATTTCCTCAATGACTGATGTACAACTGGAAGCAAGAAGAGAACTACGTGAACGTGCATTTCAAGCATTAATGAGTTTGGAATATGAAAAAGACATTGTAGAAGCGTGTCGTTTTGCATATCTCTATGATAAAGATATGACAAACGATTCTGATGTGGAACTTCCAGCCTTTTTATTGAACCTTGTCATGGGTGTTGAACAGTCTAAAAACGAGTTGGATGACAAGCTTAGCCAGTACCTAAAAGAAGGTTGGACTTTGGAACGTCTTACATTGATAGAAAAAAATATTCTTCGCTTGGGATTGTTTGAGATGACAGAGTTTGATACACCTCAACTAGTCGCAATCAATGAAGCAATTGAGCTATCTAAAAAATTCTCAGATGAAAAATCGAGCAAGTTTATCAATGGTATTTTAAGTAAATTTGTTATAGAATAAATTTTAAGAAGAAATGAATACAGGATTGAGAGGACGAACTTCGTTCTCTCTTTTTCAATTTTATCCGCTAAACAGCTTCAGAAAACCTCTGAAGTGACAGGGATGCTGCTCACGAGACCCAGAAGAGATGCAATAAGATAAAAAATAGATAGAAGAAAACCAAAGGGTTCTCCTTCATGCTATCCTTAAAAGGTAAGTAAAAGGAAGGAGAAGGAAATGGAGTTCAAGGAGTTATATAGCAAGGTAAGAGGAATTGTGCTGAAGTGTCGGAGGGAATATTATGTCCACCTGTGGGAGTTAAGTGATTGGGACCAAGAGGGAATGTTGGTGCTCTATCAGTTGGTAAGCCAGTATCCGCAGCTAGTAGAAGAAGATCATCAGCT
>NZ_KV837626.1:58346-196690 GCF_001838575.1 Streptococcus sp. HMSC034B03 | reverse complement strand
AATACCTTTTTTCATCTTTTTTTACTTTTCTTAAACTTTTTCTTCCAATTTTTCCTTCCTCCTCTTTCTTATCTCCTGTAAACTGCTAAATACTTGCGCTAGTCATACGAAAGATAAAATATGTATAAACTAAAAATTCTATGACCTATTATCATAGAACTTTTATATCATTTTTCTATATATTTATTGTTTATCTCTAACAATCATCTCAGCTATCTTATTTATGGCTTAATTTTCTAGTCAAAAAATCACCAGCAAACTGAATAGCAAAGATAAGTACAATGATAATAACCGTTGCTAAAATAGTTACATCGTTATTATAGCGATTGAAGCCATAAGCAATCGCAACATTCCCGATTCCTCCAGCACCGACAGCACCAGCCATTGCAGTCTCGCCAACGAGAGAAATAAGAGTGACTGTTGTCACACGAATCAAATCTGGCAAACCTTCTCGCAGATAAACACCGACAAGATCACCAAAAGTTGCTCCACTAGCTTGGGCGGCCTCGATAACACCGCCGTCTAACTCAGCGAGTACAACTTGAACTTGGCGAGCAAAGAAAGCAAATACTGCAAAAGAAAGAGGTACGATAGCTGCATTTGGTCCAATACTAGTCCCCACAATCAAGTGTGAAAAAGGTGAAAGAACAGCTAACAAAATAATAAATGGGATAGCACGGAAGATAGATGTGATTTTGTCTAAAATCCAAAAAGCTATTTTATTTTCCAAGACACCTCCTGGAGCAGTCAAAACAAGAAAAAGCCCTGCAATTAAGCCTAACAATCCGCCGATAATAAAAGAAATGACTGTCATATACAATGTCAAGTAAATAGCTGTTCCCCAGCCAGCTTGACCGCTCCAACCCATTCGATAAACATTCGGCAAGTATGTTTGAATAAAATTTTCCATCTATGCTTCTCCCTTCAATACTGTCAATTGAACACCAGCTTCACGAATGGCTGTTTTAGCAGCTGCTAGATTTTCCTTTTCACCAGATAAAACAACGACCAGTTCTCCAACAGGCGTTCCACCTAAAATTTCAATGTTCCCATAAAGTATATTGGCGGTAACTTGATGATGTTTGTAAATTTCATTCAGTAAGGGGTCATCTGTAGAGGTTCCTGCGTACTTCATTTGCACCAAGAGACTATTTTTCGCCAAATGTTTGACAATTTCTTGTTGCTCAATCTTGCCCATAGCTTCATCAATTCCTGTTGCGGTAGAGATAAAGTCTTTGGTTAAATCTTGCTGAGGATTAGAGAAAATATCCAAAACAGAACCTTCTTCAATCAGTTGACCATCTTGCATAACAGCGACACGATTAGCGATGTCTTTAACAATTTGCATTTCATGGGTGATTAAAACAATTGTTAATCCTAGCTTTTGATTTAAATCTTGTAAAAGAGCTAAAATTTGTTTAGTTGTTTTTGGATCTAAGGCAGAGGTTGATTCATCAGAAATCAAGATTTTGGGGTCATTTGCCAAGGCACGCGCGATTGCAACCCGCTGTTTTTGCCCTCCAGAAAGCTGAGAAGGATAATTTTCAGCACGATCGGCTAAGCCGACCAACTCCAACAGTGTACGCACTTTTTCTTTCTTTTCTTCTTTTGATAAGCCAGAATGTTTCAATGCAAAAGCGACATTTTCTTCTGCTGTCAATTGACTCATCAGATTAAAATGTTGAAAAATCATGCCGATGTCTTGACGTTTGCGACGTAGCTGTTCTGCTGTCAAGGTTACCTTATTGTCAAAAAGGACATCATCATCTACAATAATTTTCCCGCTCGTTGGAACTTGCAGTAGGTTAATGACACGAACCAAGGTTGATTTCCCAGCCCCAGAATAACCGACAATTCCATAGATATCTCTTTCTTGAATATGAATAGTCACATCTTTAACTGCTTGAATCTGACGTTTCTTTTGTTGAAAGGTTACATCAATGTGATCTAACTGAATCATTTCTTTACTCATAACTTGCAATCAGCTCCTCTACTAATTCAATATGGGTGTAATAATCTGCAATGCGTACATTTTCGTCACCGCCATGGTCTCGACTATTCGCATTTCCAAGTCCAAAGGCGACCATTGGTACCTCAAGTGCTTCAAATACCGTGTACATCGGTCCTGTACCTGCTGTAGTTGGTAAGACAGAAACTCCTTTTTGATAGAATTTCTTAGCCAGTTTAATGACATTTAAAATCGGCGACGCACTCATATCACTACGATAGCTCATTTCTCCCAAAGTATAAACTAATTCTACCTTATCGAAACCATTTTTGTCGAGTTGTTTGCGAATCAGTTCTAATACTCCATGTGGTTCCAGTCCTGGCACTAAGCGAACTTCTGCTTTTGCTGAAGCCTCTGACGGAAGAATCGTCTTCACTCCCTGACCCTGGTAACCAGAAGTAATTCCTTCAATATTTAAAGAGGGTTCAAAGAAAATTCGATTTAAAAAAGCTTTTTTCTCCTCTTGTAATAAAGGCAATTCCAAACCATAAATAGCTTGTACTTCTTCTGGACTGCGCTGAGCGTATTGTTCCACTAAAGCTAACTCTCGTTGATTAGGTACGATTACTTGATCATAAAGTTCTTCTACCTGAATACGTCCATCCTTACCTCTCAAGCTAGCAAGGGCGTTCAACAAGTACCAAGAAGCTGAATCAATTACACCACCAAAGCTAGAATGAATATCCACTTCCGCACTTTGGACCTTCATATCAAAGGTCACAATTCCTTTGTTTCCGCCAGAAATTTCTAGTTGACCCAAAGAATTTTTAATCCCTTGTTCCCAAATGAGAAGGTCTGCCCCTTGTAGAAGTGCCTTGTGCTTGGCTAAGTATTTTTCTAAATCAACAGAAGCAGACTCTTCTGCCCCTTCCATCATAAAAATAACATTGACAGGCAAACTCTTATGCTTTTGTAAATACTTTTGAACAGCCGTCAAACGTGCGATAATATGCCCTTTATCATCATCGACTCCACGACCATACATACTACCATCCCGAATAGATAGAGTGAACGGATCATCTGTCCAAATTTGATCACTATCTGCCGGAACTGTATCATAATGGTTGTAAAAAATAATTGTCTTAGCTGTTGGATTCTGACTTTTAAATGTTGCTATCACAAATGGCGCTGTATAGCTTTCATCTAATTCCACCTCTGCACCAGCTTTTGTAAAAATTTCTTTCAGATAAGCAGCAACTTCTTGTAAACCGACTTGTTGAGCGAAGATTGATTTTTTAGCAATCAACGCCCGTAAAACGGCAATATAGTCTTGTACCACCATATCCTCTTCAAATCTTTTAATTTGTTCTTCTTCACTTGAAAATGTCATCTTTTCTCCTTATAGAATGGCGACAAAACTCAGTTGGAATTACCAACTGAGTTTTTAGACTGAACTACAGCTAATAGAATTAAGATTACCAAACTGGTTGGTCTAAGCCATCTGATGTTTCTTCAACCACTTTTTTCACTTCATCTGTATGGTAAGCTTTGATGATTTTTTTAATGGCATCGGCTTTTGAAGATTTTTCCCAATCTTTTTTGGCTGCAATGATATTAAACCATTGTTTTGAATTTTTATCTTTTGGTTCAATGAACAAAGCGTTTTTATAGTCCAATTTTGCTTCTGTTACAAATGTATTGTTTACAACGGCTGCATCTACTGAAGTCAATGAGCGAGCTGTTTGACTAGCATCCAATTCTGTAATTTTCAATTTTTTCGGATTTTCTTTGATATTTGCCACAGTTGCCAATTCATTTCCAGACTTGTCTAATTTAATCAATCCTGCAGATTGTAATAAATTAAGCGCCCGACTTTCATTTGTCGCATCATTTGGAACTGCAATTTCTGCACCATTTGGAATTTGGTCTACTTTTGTATATTTATTTTTTCCATTTTTGGTACCAGAGTAGAGACGAATGGGTGAGATATAAGTTTCAGCAGCTGCGACTAAGTCTTGCTTATTTTCCTTGTTCCAATTGTTCAAGAAATAGTAATGTTGGAAAGCATTGATATCCACTGCACCATCAGCAACTGCTTTATTTGGTTGCGAGTAGTCCGTAAATTCTGTAAATTCCAATTTAATATTGTCTTTTTTCAACAATTCTTGGATCTTGTCCCAGCGTTTTTCTTCTGAGTCGCTCTTTGTCATCACACCAATCTTAACCGTTTTGGCGTTATCACTTTTATTTCCTGAACCACAAGCTGCTAAGCCAATCACTGCTGCAGCTGCTAGAACCGTTATTCCAAACCATTTTTTCAATTTCATTTTCTGTCTCCTTTAAAAATCTTATGAAAATAGTATCGCACATATTTAGCTGATTGACAAATTGTTATTTCATAACAAAAGGTATAGCTATAAACTATAACTGTTTTGTGTAAGAAAACCAGCTGAAACTTTGAAACTAGCTGGCTTTACATTCTCTTATTTCCCATCTGCTTCCGCTGGCAAGTAACTACCGCCAAAGAATTTTTGGGATAATTTTTCCAGAGTTCCGTCTTTATACAACTCTTGAATGCGCTTATTAACAAATGTTTTCAACTCATCTTGTCCTTTTGCTAAAAGCGGATAAACATAAGGTTGTTGATTGCTTGGTAAATCAATCACTTTTAGGTGGTCCAGTTTTTGATTTTTAATAACTGTTTCAACACCGATTTTATCAAAAATCTTATAATCAAACTTTCCATCGTTTAAATGGTTCATAATTTGTTGAAAATCCGCTTTTGTATAGCTAATTTTCGTTGGATTGTTAGCATGTGCTTGATTGTATTTTTCTAATTGTGCGGCAGTCGTTGTCCCTTGCACTACTTCTGTTGTCTTACCACCAATATCATCCAATGATTGAATAGTTTTATCAGATTTTTTCACTACTAAGACATTTGGATTTTTAGCAGTCGGAGCTGCATACAAATACTTACCTGCACGTTCTTTTGTATAGCTGATATTGTTCACTGCCATTTGGTAGCGATCACTATCCAGACCTGCGAAAATACCTGACCACTCTGTTGTTTCAAATTTTACCTTGTATTTGTCAGAATCTTTGAAGATCGCACGAACTACTTCGATTTCATAACCTGTTAGTTTACCATTTTCTTCATAGTTAAATGGTTTTGGTGAAGCATTCGTTGCGACTTTAATTTCTGTTTTTCCAGATGAAGTCGTTGATTTTGAATTGGAGCACGCTGCTAAAGCTCCTATTGTCAAAAAACCAAGGGCTGCTAAAGAAGAATATTTCAACACTTTTTTCATATTCCTATAATAACCTCTTTCATTAAGATAAGTCTTATCATATCAAATATTTTCCTTCTTGACTATTATTTGATTTTTATCAAAGTGATAGATTTTCTTTATCAAGTAGAGCTAAACGAAATCCGATTTTTACCAAACATTGATACATTTGACGAATAGTGGAAAACTCAATTACTTTTCTAAACTAGCTGCGCGCGTTAAAGCGACATCAATATTAGCACAAAAGTTGTCTGCACCAACTCTATCAATAAAGCTTGCTTTTCCATGACATGGTAAGGTTGTTCGTTGACATTTGCCAAGGATCTCTTCAAGAGCATCCAATCCTGAAATATCCATTGCAGACACACTGCGCATACGAAGAATTAAGACATTTTTACCTTGTTCAGACAAAATAAGTCCTTGATTTGTCCAACGATGATTCCAACGGCAATTCCAAGGGTAAAGCCAACAGTGATGGTCTTTGAAATAAATTTAATCAGATCATCAAAATGCAACAAACCCATGCCGATGAGCATTAGACCAGCTAAGAAAGTGGCTACTGTCAGACCAGATAGACCGTACTGCGCAATAATTCCATAAATGATAACAACAAAATAGCTATTAGTTCACCAATCTGAACACGACTCCCACCTAAAAAAGGGAATGAAAAAACCAACTACAACAGCTGTATAAACATCTTGCTCTGGATTGACCCTCGAAGCAATCGCTAAAGCAATTGACAATGGTAAGGCAATAATTGCCACGATAATCCTTGCTACAAGGTCTTTGACAAATTGTGCACCCGAATAATTCTTTACCATACTAAAAACTTAGGATTGATATGCTTAAAAGCGTCCATTTTCCCCTCCTCTTTTTCCCTGTTCCCAGACGCTTGCGAGAATCTTATTACCATTGTAATATAACCCCATGTAAAATCTCTAGATGACCTGAATATGAAAACTTACCAGAAAAGGCGATAGTTATTTCACCAACGCCTTTAACAATTATTCTCATTCGTTTCTATCCTTTAGTGAGGAGATAGAAAGGCTGGCTAAACCAAGTCCAAGCATTGTCAGTGCAGCCTTAGTGTCCACTTTTCCTAAAGCAGATAAAACCACTACAACAATCCCCATGGCTATTCCAAGTCCTCTCAACACGGTGTCAACAATATCAGATTTTCTATTTTTCTTGTTTTCTTTCATCACTGTCTGTCCTTGCATAAGCTCATCTACCGATGTATCAAACAGGTCTGCTAATTTAGGAATGGTATTAATATCTGGATAGGATAAATCTCTTTCCCATTTTGAAACAGCCTTATCAGTGACCCCCATCTTTTCAGCCAGTTCTAATTGTGTCATCCCTTTTGCTTTCCTTAATGATGAAATCATCATACCTAGTGTTTGTTTTTTCATCAGATTTTTCCTCCCTCCATTTGCTAATTATATTGTAGCACCTTTTCTTACAAACTCAATCGACCAATAGTTTACTTCTCTCAACTTATAGTTTATTACTGGTTTGTCTGCTTTTTACGCTCCTTATTTGAATTTTTAGAATAAGCTGAGCTACAACAAGCAGTCTTGGAAACCAACCTCACTCTTCAACTACATATTATTAGCTAGCCACCTTTTCTACCAAACTTCATGTCTACTCTATCAAAGTAAAGAAGATACTAGCTCAACATATTTACGTTACGGTCTTATAACTAAATTTCTTAAAAAACACTGAGAGATTAGTAAGTAACAAAAAAAGAGACTGGGACAAAATTATCTCAGTCTCAATCTGTATTAGTAAAAAACTCTTGACGCAGTAGCTGTCGGACTCTTCATTTGCTTTTTAAGCTCAGAAGAGTATCTAAGCAACCCTGCAGTGGTAGGACAGAAGTAAAAATTAAAAATATTTACTTCTGTCCCACCACCTCTTTCTTCACTATTAAAATCCTTCTACATTTGTATAAATCTTTTGGACATCTTCGTCATCTTCCAAAACAGCATACAACTTTTCAAATGTTTCTAAGTCTTCACCTGATAAGGTCACATCAGATTGCGGAATCATTTCCAATTCGGTGACTTGGAATTCTTCTACACCAGATTCACGGAGAGCAGTCAAGGCCTTGTGCAAATCTGTTGGTGCTGTATAAACTGTAATGCTTCCATCTTCTGCTTCTACATCATCTACGTCTACATCTGCTTCTAACAGTTGTTCAAAAACACTGTCTGCATCGTCTCCTGCAAACACAATCACACCTTTATTATCAAACATATAAGAAACTGAGCCACTTGCTCCCATATTTCCACCGTTTTTACCAAAGGCAGAGCGAACATTGGCTGCCGTACGGTTGACATTTGAAGTTAGTGTATCAACGATGAGCATAGAACCATTTGGTCCAAACCCTTCATAACGCCCCTCTGTAAAGGTTTCGTCTGTGTTTCCTTTTGCCTTATCCAGTGCTTTGTCAATGACATGCTTTGGCACTTGCGCTTGTTTCGCACGTTCAATAACAAATTTCAAAGCTGAGTTCGATTCTGGATCTGGCTCTCCTTTTTTAGCTGCTACATAGATTTCAACACCAAATTTAGCATAAACTTTTGAGTTTGCACCATCTTTGGCAGTCTTTTTTGCCACAATATTGGCCCATTTACGTCCCATTGGATATTCTCCTTTAGATTTTCACTTTTTCAATCTTTCCTATTATATCACAAGTCAGGTTGAATTTCACTAGCAAATTATTGACAATAACCAGCTCTATATAATTTTTGCATCAATCTATCATTATCGGGATTCTTCCAAAATTCTGCTCCTCCAGTTGGGCATTCCCTAGCTGATAAATACAATCAGCTCGCTGGGTTAAGGAATCCCATGGTTCTTGACCGATGCGACTGACGAAGTCTGTTTTCCCTTTCATCTTTTTAAGATGTTCTCGACCTGCTTGAGTAAAGCCCAAGATATGAATACCGCTAGGCAACTGATCATTTCTTGCACCGACCAAAATATAAGTCAGAATTCGTCTGATTCGTGCTTTCGTATATCGCTTGGTTGCGACTTGTTCGACCAACTCCTCTGCGCTATAACTGGTTTTCACTGCTTCCTGCAAGCGTACCGAAAGTTCTCGATTAACCTGATAAAAACTCGTCAAATCGGGATGACTGATAATCTGGTAACGCAGCAAAGGATAAAGTGCTGACCAGGTCACTTTGGGAGACTGAATCAGCAGTTCATGAGCCGGGGTAAATTTCTCCAGAAAGTCTGGACAATTAAGACGCTCTCTAAGAGCCGTAGCTGAGGCATATTTTAAATTTTCTTCTTGCGAATGATAGCCAGCTCCTTGACGCTTGATTGGAAGAATCTCAATAGCCTTTCCAGCACAAGCTTTGGCATAAGAAAGTCCTAAAATGTGATTGGGTGTATTGCCTGTGAATTTCACACCAGCAAACTTTTCCCACATTTTCTGTGTTTTCTGTGGATAAGATAAATCATCTGGCAAACTTTGTACGTAGTCCACCATTTTCTGTTGATTATCTATATAAATCTGTGAAAAGTGTTGATAATCTAAGACCTCTTCCGTGCCAAAGGTCAACTTATTCACACTAAGGCGCTCTAAAATATCTACTGCTCCTTGTGCGAAGTAGTCAGCTGACTGAACAGCCACCAAAAATGGTAATTCAACCACCAAATCCGCCCCGTTTTCCAGAGCCATTCGGGTCCGAGTCCACTTATCCACAATCGCAGGCTCACCACGTTGGACAAAATTGCCTGACATGACAACAATCTTGACCCCCTCAGCCTGCGACAGCAAATACTTATGCCCATTATGAAAAGGATTAAATTCAGCAATAATACCAGTAACAGTCATGGAGTGCTCCTAAATTTATACTAATAATCTATTCTTCTATATTCACTTAACATTTTTTGAAGTATACATATGTCCTCACATTCCTGCTTAAATGCACCATCAGTATAGCCATTTCCTAATTTTGGAACTGTAGGAACAATACTTTGAATTTCACTAGAGTAATGTTTTCTGCATTCTTTCCAATTTCTTTTAACAAATCGCTTAAAATTTAATCTTTCTTCTTTTGAGTTAAATACCAAAATGCTTTCAAAAAAATTATTTCTAGAGATTCTTGCATCATCAGTATATTCTTTACAATACAAGAATTCATTAAGCTTAAAAATTAATGAATCTTTTTCCATATATTTAAACATAACATCCCATCCCCTAATGGCATTGAAAGCTATACCATCGGTTTCTGGACATGGAGTATCATATCTTCCACCATCTAAAGATAAACCTACAAAATCTGCTAGTAAAGTTTGATGATAATATAATTGTATTTTTAAATAACTAGGAGTAGAATCTGATTGAAAAAAGTGATAATATTCATAACCATGTCGACTTTCATCAAAATCATAAATTAGTCTATATTCTGGGAAAATTTTATAATACATTTCCATAGTATTATCTGAAATATTCATCCAATTTTTTGAATCTTTTAAATAAATTTCAAATTTTTCATTTGGCGTTTGAACAAGACCAAATCTTTTTTTCCATAAATATTCAACCTTATCTATATCTGCAGACTTATCTTTTGGAGTATTACTGTCTTGGATTCTTGTATAAATGTGATTAGCTTTTAAACTTTGGAATTTTTCTTTCAGATAGAATGGTGTTTGTCTACTATTATGAATTATTATCACATCTAAAATAAACGATTTTATTAAAACTTGTTTTACAGTTACAATTGGTCGAATATCTCCTGCAAATTTTTTATCCTTCAAAAAATCAACAATTTTTTGAGTATTCCTCCGGTTTCGATCTGCAGCTACATCATATAAAGAAAAATTTTCATTATCTACACCAATAATAATATAAGCGTCATGATTAGCTAAATTATTTGCCATACATATAATATCATGTAAAAGATCAACAACTTTACTAGAATCATACCATTGACGCTTAAAATCCCAATATTCTCCCTCTTGATGAAGTTCAATCAGATTAATAATTTCAGATTCCAAATCACTATTTATATTACCTTTTTGAAAACAGCTCATTTTTGCACCACTTCCCATTAAAAATCAAACACACTTAAGTTCCCCTACTTCTCACACACAAAAAACCAACGTTTGCTTTCCTTTTTCGGTGCTTGGTCTTCAAAATCTGCATAAACCTTAACAGTTTTAAATCCAGCTTGTTCCAGTAAAATATCATAGGTCAGAATTTCGTAAGTGCGTTCTTCGTGGACTTCATCGTAGCGTGTGAAGCGCCCGTCTTCGTCTTGCAAGAAGAAGGTCAATTCATGCACGACTGAATGTGGGGC
Organism: Streptococcus sp. HMSC034B03; assembly: GCF_001838575.1. NCBI lineage: Bacteria > Bacillati > Bacillota > Bacilli > Lactobacillales > Streptococcaceae > Streptococcus > Streptococcus sp. HMSC034B03. The sequence goes on along the minus strand of NZ_KV837626.1, from coordinate 186,137 downwards.
TTCATCGGCGTATGTATCCCAGATCATGGCAAATTCATCAGCGTTTTCATGATAAGAATAACCAGGAAAGACAGTATCTGTCTGGTAAGTCGAGTGCACATCAAAAACGAAAACACCGCCTTCGTTCAAGCAGTTGTAAACTTGCTGAAAGACATCACCGACTTCAACTTCATCGGCCATGTAGCAAATTGAATCTGAGTAACAAGTCACCAAATCGTATTTTCCAGCCTGCGACAAATCAAGCATGTTGCCCTGTTTGAATTCAATGGCTTCACCTGCTTCTTTGGCACGTTTACGAGCGATTTCAAGCATCTCGTCACTCAAATCAAGTCCTGCCACATCAAAGCCAGCTTTGGCAAAGCGTACGGATTGAATTCCTGTTCCACAAGCTAATTCTAAGAGCTTTTTCTTATTTTTTGGAAAATGGCGGAGCGAAAAATCAGTCCATTTATCATAAAGACTATCATCCATAATAGCATCATAGACTGATGCGAAGGTTTCATAAATTGTCATACATTAAATCGCACCGAAACGGCACTTGTCCTTTCTAGTGATTGAAAGGCCGAGGAATTTCCCCAGCCTTATCCTTTATTTGTTTCCAACAAAGCAGCAACATCAACACCTGTTGCTTCATGCCAGAGTTTTTCAAGGTTGTAGTGATTCCGCATTTCCTCAGAAAAAATATGAACACCCACCCCGCCTAGATCCAAAAGTACCCAGCCTCCAGCAGAGTCTCCCTCTACATGGCTAGCTGATTGCCCTGCTTCTGTGACTTTTTCACGAATATTATCAGCAATCGCTTCTAGTTGACGGCTGTTCATAGAGCTGGCAATAACAAAATAGTCTGTCATCGTCGTCAATTCTTGCAAATCTAGCACGGTGATGTCTTCTGCTCGTTTTTCATCCGCTGCTTTTACAACAATTTCTAATAGTTCTTGTTCTTTCATGTAGTCCTCTTCGTTTTAATTTTTCTCTAAATAGTGCACATAAGCATTGTAAGTTTCCAAAGTTTGAGGATAGATAGGCAAGCCCTTATGTGCCAGGTGCTCTACTGTATGCGCCGTTTCATAAGCTACAGCCTGATTGAGCGAAACATGAGCAATTTCACGCGCTTGCTCCACTCCTGGAAAGTCCCGATTAGGCTCAATATAGTCCGCTACATAAACCACCTTATCTAAATCGGACATTTGGGCAGAACCTACGGTATGAACCTCAATAGCTCGTAAAATTTCTGGATCTGTCAACCCTAAATCTTCCTGAATTTTATAAATGCCGACCATGCCATGCCAGACATTATTTCCCCAATCTTTCAATGCTGGATCCAGAGCATACTTATCGATCAGTGCCAGAAATTCTTCGTCAGAGAGCTTTTTTGCATAATCATGGAGCAGACCTGCCAAACCAGCTTTTTCTACATCTACTCCGAAGCGCTCTGCCAAGTCAATCGCTGCTTGTTCCACTCCCAGACAATGTTTAAAACGTTTCTCTGGCAAAAACTGCTGCATTTTGACTAAAAGCTGCTCACGAGAAATTCCCACGTAAGTTTCATATCCCATTATTGTAAAGCCCTTCTTTCTCAATATAGTCTAAAACTGGTTTGGGTAGGAGAAAATTCGGCGTCCGACCTTGAGCCAGAAAAGCTCGAACCATACTCGAAGAAATATCCATCAACGGCACATCTACCCAGATAACCGGGTAAGAAGTCCCTGCTTTATAGCGGGGACGCTGAACCCCAACAAATTGAACCAAATCGACTAATTCGTCAATCCGATACCACTTGGGAAGGTAGTCTACCATGTCCGCTCCGATGATAAAATAATAATCTGTATCTGGATGTTTTTCCGTCAAGAATTTCATCGTGTCATAGGTGTAACTAATACCTTTTCTCTCCAGCTCAATGGTCTCAATTCCCAGACCTTCAATGCCTTCAATTGCCAACTCCAGCATTTTCAGTCGGTGCTTCTCATCAATCGTTGATTTCTTATCAACATGTGGTGGCTCATACTCAGGCATCAGCAAGACCTGATCTAAACATAATTGTTGCCGAACTTGATCAGCTACGACCAAATGGGCATTGTGAACTGGATTGAAATTTCCACCTAAAATCCCAACTTGCTTTCTTTTTTTTGCTTTTACTTCTGGTTCCAACTTCACCTTGGTGAAAGGAGTCAGTAATTCAATTGCCATAGGCTGCTTCCTCTAAATTTCTTTTACCTTTACTGAAATTTTGCGGTTTTCTTTTTTGCTAGACTGCTTGTACAGAATTAAAGTGCGACCAATTTTTTGAACAGTATTCACACCGATTTCCTCTTCGAGAATTTCTGATACTTCATGGATGTTCTCATCTGTATTTTGCAGAAGAGTTACTTTAATCAATTCTCTAGCATCTAGAGCTTGACGAACACTCGTTTTAATCTGGTCGTTGAGACCGTTTTTGCCAATTTGAATGATTGGTTTGAGACTGTGAGCTTGACTATTTAAAAAAGCTCGTTGTTTGGATGTTAATGACATAGATTCCTCTTTTGTTTCTTATTTCGTTTATCTTCTCTTTATTTTTCTAACAGCCATTTCCTCTTAGATAATGGCTTTGCGGGTCACTACTGCCACTCCCTCTGGTGCCCAAACTGCAATCTGTGCTGGTCCTATCACACGAATCCAACCCAAGCCTGAAAAGACTACATCTGTTTTGGCTTCAATTTTCAACTCATGTTTAACTAGCTGAGGAAAATTTGATACTTCTTTTTTAGAAGGCGGTGTTAGCAAAGAGCCAACATGCTTTTCATAAAATTCTCCCGCTCCCGCAAGCTTGGTGCGGTGCAATTTGAGCTCATTGTCAAAATAAGCCGTAAAACCCTGTTTGTCACCCGACACAAAATCAAAGCGTCCCAAGCCCCCTAAAAAGAGGGTTTGTTCAGGATTAAGTTGGTAAGTTTTGGGCTTGATTTCCTTTTTCGGACTGATATATTTGAGATTTTTAGCAGACAGATAATGAGCCATTTGATGACGGTGGATAATCCCTGGTGTGTCGTAGATATGACTGCCGTCAGCCAGCGGAATTTCAATCTTATCCAGTGTAGTCCCTGGAAATCGTGAAGTCGTAATAACTTCCTTATCCCCGGTAATTTCCTGAATAATGGCATTGATAAGTGTGGACTTACCAACATTGGTCACGCCGACCACATAAACGTCTCGACCTTTTCGATATTGCTCAATCTTTTCAATCAATTCTTTAATCGCTTGCTTGTTTTGAGCTGAAGTCAAAACTACATCAACAGGGCGCAGTCCTTCCTCGTGAGCCCGCTCCGTCAGCCACTGTGTAACCTTGCTCGTCTTGACCGACTTGGGGAGAATATCTTTTTTGTTCCCGACCAACAGCACATCATTACCAGCCACAAAACGTGGCAAACCCGGAATCACTGAACCATTAAAATCAAAAATATCTACTACATTGACTACGAGAGCATTGCTGTCGCCGACTTCGTGGAGAAGTCTGAGAAAATCATCGTCTGTCAGTTGCACATCAGTAATTTCGTTGTAGTGGCGCAGACGAAAACAGCGCTGGCAATACAATTCGCCCGTCTCCAGTCCCTTTTCCAAAGCTGACTGAGGAGTATAGCCAAGCCTATCCTTATATTTTGTCTGAATCGGCGCTCCGCACCCAATACAAAGAATGTCTTCCATGTTTAAATTCCTTTTTTATACTCAATCGGTTCGTATTTTTCGGTGATTTTTTTCAACACACGACGCTCACGAGCTCGGTTAATCTGGGTCTTTAACGAATCATGCTCAACCAGTGGCTTGACCAAAATCGAACGAATTCCGGCTCTATGAGCAGCTCGAATATCCGTCATAAGCTGATCGCCCACCATGACCACTTCGTTTTTCTCAAAATGAAATTCTTTCAGTGCCCGATCAATCCCCCAAGTGAATGGTTTCATAGACCAACAGACATAATCAATCTCAAACTTTTCAACTGCTCGCTTCACTCGTTTTTTAGTGTTATTGGACACTACAATAATCCGAATTCCTGCATCGCGCACATCATGGAGCCACTGCTTCATTTCTGGCGTTCCGTCGGGATTGTTCCAAGCAATCAGAGTGTTATCCAAATCCACTAAAACAGCCTTGATGCCGTGTTTTTTTAAACTTTCAACTGTCAAATCATAAACTGCCTCAATCGCAAAATCAGGCATGTAGTTTTCAATTGCCACATTTTTCTCCAAACAATATACTTCTATTTATTGTAACATAAAAAAAAGGTTTTCGCACCCTAGACTTTTTCATTGATTTTATGTACAATTTGCCAAAAATTGTTTAAAAATGTTATAGTTAAAATAGAGAATTTGACACGGAGGACATTATGGCAAATACGAGCAAGAAAATGACTGCCGTTTCCCCTTTTTTACAAAAATTTATCAACTGGTCTTCTATTATCGGAGCAGTTGGAACGGTGATTTTCTGTATCTGGGCCTATTATGCTGGCATTTTACAATCCAAAGAAACCCTGTCCGCCTTTATTAAACAGGCTGGATTTTGGGGACCGCCACTCTTTATTTTCCTGCAAATCCTACAAACAGTTGTTCCTATTATTCCTGGAGCTTTGACTTCGGTTGCTGGTGTCTTCATTTATGGTCATATCATTGGTACCATTTATAATTATGTCGGTATCATCATCGGCTGTGCTATTATTTTTTATCTGGCGCGTACCTACGGTCCGGCTTTTGTCCAATCTGTCGTCAGCAAACGCACCTATGACAAATACATTGGCTGGCTGGATGAGGGTAATCGTTTTGAGCGTTTTTTCATCTTTATGATGATTTGGCCTATCAGTCCAGCAGACTTCCTCTGTATGCTGGCTGCCCTTACGAAAATGACTTTTAAAAAATATATGATAATTATTGTATTATGCAAACCAATCACACTGGTCATTTATACTTACGGTTTGACGTATATTATTGATTTCTTTTGGCAATTATTTTCAAAATAAAAGGCAGAGTGAAATAAACAGCTCTGTCTTTTTATAAGATCCCTTTTCTTTTTTCCAATATCAGATCTTTTATAGAAATCAAGGCGACCGCTGATAAAATCATAAACATACCAGCAAAATCTACGAGATAAAATTGCTCGTGCATAATGAGAAAGGCGAAAAACACAGCCGATATAGGCTCAACAGCCGCTAGAAGGCTAGATTTCACAGGCCCGACTAAACTGGTTCCTTTGAGAAACAGTGTATAGGCGAGGATTGTCCCCACTAAAATAATCCCCGCTAAAGCCAGATATACTTTCATTGACAACTGCCAATGAAAACGCAAAATACCGCTAAATGGCGTTAAGACAATGCCTGCTAGCATCATGCCCACTCCAATCACCGAAATACTACCCCATGTCTTTATCAACTGAATCGGAATAAGAATATACAAAGCGTAAGTGAATGCCGCAAACAGTCCCCAGAACAGTCCTGCAGGCGTGACAGATAAGTGATTGAGTTGTCCATGGGTGGCAATCAAAAAAGTACCACCAACAGCCAATATCATAGACAATACTTCTGTCACAGTAGGTGCAACACGGTCTTTGATACAAGTATAAGCAAGGATTCCAACCGGACAGACATATTGTAAAACGGTTGCCGTTCCTGCATTGCTTTCATAAATAGACTTTAAATAAGCAAATTGATTGAGCAACAATCCTAACAAGGCAAACAGTGCTAAAGACATTATTGCTTTTCGGTCTTTTATCATTTCAATCAATTTTCTACGATTAGTTAGCAACATATACAATACCAACAGAGCTCCTGCAATTAAAAGTCGGACATTTGTTAAAACTAAAACCGGAAATCCATGCGCCATCAAGTATTGTCCGCTCGTCCCAGACAAGCCCCATGCAATTCCCGCTATTAACGTTAAAATGGTTCCTTTGGTTATTTTTGACATAGCTTACTCCCAAACTTTTCCATTCTATGATTATAGCACAAAAAATCAGCCGAAACGACTGATTTTTTAGATTTTACAACTTCGCCAATTCCTCATTAAGCAGTTTTTGAGCTACTTGTGGATTGGCTTGACCTTTGGTAGCTTTCATGAGCTGACCAATCAGGGATTTGGCTGCATTTTTGTTACCACCCTTGTAGTCGTTGATGGCTTTTTCATTGTTAGCAAAAACGTCCTGAATGATTGGCAATAGCTGCGCTGGATCAGAAATCTGCACCAAGCCAGCTTTTTCAACGTATTCCTTGGCTGAACCACCATTTTTCGCCAAATGAACAAAGACTTTTTTGGCAATTTTAGAGGAAATCGTACCGTCTGCCACCAAACTCAACATTTCAGTCAAGTTGACTGGTGTCAAATCGATTTCTTCAATGGTTTTACCTTCCGCATTGAGGTACTGAGCGACCTCACCTTGGAGCCAGTTTGACACAGATTTTGCGTCTCCGCCCGCTGTCACTGCAGCTTCAAAGAAATCTGAGATGTTCTTCGTTGCTGTTAATTGCTTGGCATCATAGTCTGACAATCCAAAATCTGCCTTGTACTTAGCCCGACGTTCTTTTGGAAAGGCTGGTAAATCTGAACGCACCGCCTCAATCCAGCTGTCATCAATCTCAAAGTTTGGTAAATCTGGCTCTGGGAAATAACGATAATCAGCTGAACCTTCCTTGACCCGCATCAAAAGAGTTTCGCCCGTTGCTTCATCGTAACGGCGAGTTTCTTGACGAATCTGACCACCGCTACGCAAAATCTCAGCCTGACGTTTTTCCTCAAAAGCCAAGCCCTTACGAACAAAATTGAAGGAATTAAGATTTTTTAGTTCTGTCTTGGTTCCAAACTCTTCTTGACCATAAGGACGAATAGAAATATTGGCATCCACGCGCATGGAGCCTTCTTCCATTTTGACGTCAGAAATACCCGTATACTGGATAATTTCTTTGAGCGCTGTTAAGTAAGCGTAAGCTTCTTCTGGACTGCGCATGTCAGCTTCTGAGACAATCTCGATCAAAGGCACCCCTTGACGATTAAGGTCAACATAAGAATAACCATCGCTGCCATGAGTGTTCTTGCCAGCGTCCTCTTCCAAATGAGCCCGCTCAATGCGAATTTTCTTAGTCGTCCCGTCTTCCAGTTCGATTTCAATCCAGCCATTATAACCAATTGGCTCGTCAAATTGAGAGATTTGGTAAGCTTTCGGATTGTCTGGATAGAAATAATTCTTGCGATCAAAGTGCATCTTTTGATGAATATCCATATTGAGTGCCAGAGCAGCCTTAATACCGTAATCAATAACTCCCTTGTTCATCACCGGCAGGACACCTGGGAAAGACCAGTCAATGATATTGGTGTTGGTATTTGGATCTTCCCCGAAATGAGCCGGTGCTGGTGAGAAAATTTTTGAATTTGTTTTTAATTCAACGTGGACTTCCAGTCCAATAATCGTTTCAAAGTTCATTATTTTTCACCTCCAAAAATGACTGGTTTTTGCTTGTGGTAGTCTGTCGTTGCTTCAAAAGCTGCTGCTACTTGGTAAATCGTTTCTTCATCAAAATGATTTCCAATTAATTGCAGACCAACTGGCAGGCCATCCGCAAATCCTGCTGGAATAGAAATACCAGGCAGGCCCGCCAGATTGACAGGAATGGTCAAAAGGTCAGCCAAATACATAGCTACTGGATCGTGACTTTGAGTTCCTAAGTCGTAAGCAACCGTCGGCGCAGTTGGTCCTAAAATCAAGTCATACTTTTCAAATACTTTGGCAAAATCTTGCATAATGAGCGTCCGAACTTGACCCGCCTTTTTGAAATAAGCATCATAATAACCAGACGATAGACTAAACGTTCCTAGCATGATTCGACGCTTCACTTCCTCACCAAAACCTTGACTGCGAGATTTGACATAGACGTCCTCTAAGTTTTCAATCTCTTCTGCCCGATAGCCGTAGCGAATCCCGTCAAAACGTTGCAAGTTGGAACTGGCTTCAGAAGAAGCGATGATATAGTAAACTGCAACACCGTACTTGCTGTGGGGCAGGCTGACTTCTTCAACAATCGCTCCCAGGCTTTCCAGATGCTTGGCAGCCGCTAAAATGCGTTTCTTAACTTTTTCATCAATCCCGTCACCCATATATTCTTTCGGAAGAGCAATTTTTATCCCTTTAATATCTTGACCAATCTTGCTAGTGAAATCAGGAACAGTTCGTTGAGAAGAGGTTGAGTCTTTTTTATCATTTCCTGCAATTACGCCCAAAAGCTGAGCATTTTCTTTAACCGTCCGAGAAAAAGGTCCAATTTGATCCAACGAGCTCCCAAAAGCAATGAGTCCAAAACGAGAAACACGCCCATAAGTTGGCTTCAGTCCGACCACTCCATTAAAGGAAGCTGGCTGACGGATCGAACCACCGGTATCAGAACCTAGAGACAGGCGAACTTGACCAGAAGCAACTGCTGTCGCTGAACCACCAGATGAACCACCGGGAACTTTTGTAGCGTCCCAAGCATTTTTCGTAGTCTTAAAATAAGAATTTTCACTGGAGCCACCCATGGCAAATTCATCCATATTGGTCTTACCAATGACAATCATATCTTTCTCATGGAGTTTTTCTACACTGGTTGCATCAAAAATTGGTTTATAATTGTAAAGAATTTTTGACGCAGCTGTCGTTAAAATCCCCTTAGTAGAAATATTGTCCTTAACAGCCAGTGGAATCCCGCTCATAAAATTATCTGCATCAATTCCCTTCGCGTCTACTGCTGCTGCTTGCGCCAATGCTTCTTCTTCACTAATCGTAATAAAGCTATCAACGGAACTTTCTCGACTCTTAATATCTTCCAGAGTAGCTTTCGTCAGCTCAACTGCGGAAAGTTCCTTTTTGACAAGGAGATTATGCAATTCTTCAATTGTTTTTTGGTTCAAAGTCATTAGGCATCTCCTCCGTCATCTAGAATAGCAGGCACTTTGATATAGCCTCGCTCCTTTTCAGGAACATTTTGGAAAAGTTCTTCTCGATTCCAACCTGCAACTGCTACATCTTCACGCATATAGTTGACATTTTCTGCAACATTTGATGTAAAAGGCACACCAGTCGTATCAACTTCATTTAACAACTCCACCATGTCCACAATTTTTGACAAAGTTGTCGCAAATTCTGCTGTTTCTTCAGGTGAAAAAGCTAGTTTTGACAAGTGGGCAACATGCGTTACTTCCTCTTGAGTAATTTTCATCTCTGTTTCCTTTCTCTTCTTTTATTTTTCAGCATAGCCGAAAAACAATCATCTTCTTATTTTATCACAAATAGGCTTAGTTCTTCAATTCCAAATGAAGTTCTTTCACCTGACCCGCATCCACTTGGCTGGGACTTTCTAGCATAGGATCAAAACCAGTTCCATTTTTAGGAAAGGCAATGACCTGACGGATATTTTCTTCACCAGCTAAAATCATGACCAGTCGATCCAAGCCCAGCGCTAGACCCCCATGCGGCGGAAAACCATAATCAAGCGCTTCTAAGAAAAATCCAAAGTCACGCTCATAATCTTCTTTTTCCATGCCCAAGAGTTCAAACATGGCTTCTTGACTCTTTCGATCATGAATCCGTAAACTACCGCCTCCAATTTCATAGCCATTAAGGACAATATCGTAGGCATGGCTTTTGATTGAAGCTAAATCTTCTTGCTCATTTTCAAAAATTCCTTGGGTGAACGGGTGGTGCATAGCTTGATAGCGCCCCTGCTCCTCATTCCACTCTAACAAAGGCCAATCTAATACCCAAAGGAAATCCAGTCGACTCTGATTGATTAAATCTAATTGTTTGGCAATCTCCAATCGCAAGTGCCCCAAGGCTTCTTGAGCTTGTCTTTTCTTGGCAATGACCAGTAAAAGCAAATCACCACCTTGCGCTTCAAATCGGTCTATGAAAGCAGCTGCTTCTGCCTCAAAAGTCGAAGCCAAATCCCCTTGAAGTTCACCTGCTTCCACCTTAAGACCAGTAAACCTACTAGCTCCAAATTCTTTCATTTCTTGATAGAAATGACTGAGCTGCTTCTTCGTGAAAGAATCCGCAGAATTTGGAACACAAATGCCCCATAATTCTTCATGACGAGCAAAAGCCTGCTTCAGCAAAAGAGAGGGATTATCCTGACAGAGATTGGTCAAATTTTTTAATTCCAAACCAAATCGCGTATCCGGCTTATCTGTACCAAAGCGGTTCATGGCTTCCTCATAACTGATAGTCGGAAAAGCTTCTGTCAGCTCCAAACCATGAGTTTTCTTAACAACCGCTTTGAGCATCTCTTCTACAAGCATGCGAATGTCTTTTTCACTAGCAAAGCTCATTTCCATATCGACCTGAGTAAATTCAGGCTGACGGTCTCCCCGTAGATCCTCATCTCGAAAGCAGCGAACAACTTGATAATAACGTTCCAGACCAGCTCCCATTAAAAGTTGCTTCAACATTTGCGGACTTTGAGGTAAAGCATAAAATTGATTTTTAAAAACTCGACTAGGAACCAAAAAATCTCTGGCTCCTTCTGGTGTGGATTTCGTCAAATAAGGTGTCTCCACTTCCAGAAAATCCTTACCGTTCAAGTAGTCACGAATTGTGCTGGTTACTTGGTGACGAAGTTTGAGGTTTTCTGTCATCTTACCCCGACGCAAATCCAGATAGCGGTACTTCTGCCGCAACTCTTCTCCTGTATGAGCGTGCTGATCAAGTTCAAAAGGAAGAGGCTTACTGCTTGCAAGGATTTGAATTTTCTCTGCTCGCAACTCGACTTGCCCTGACTTGATTGCTTTGTTGACAAAGCGGGCTTCTCGCTTGACAACTTCTCCTGTAACAGAAATCACATCTTCTTTATGTAGATGTTCAATTTCAGTAAAAGCCGGACTATCACCTGCGACAAAAACTTGAAGCAGTCCTTCTCGGTCTCGTAGCTCTATAAAAGCCAATTTCCCATGATTTCGGATATTTGCAACCCACCCAGTCGCTGTCATTTTCTGACCAACTTGTTCCAAACCGTAGTTTCCAATAAAAACTTCTTTCATATTCTCTACCTCTTTCTAAATTCATTTTCAAATTAACCATTTGCCGCAAATTACTTATAGAAATCTACGCCCGTAGCTCTAGATACTAAAAGTAGGAAGCATTTTTTGTTTACAGCTTTTGTCCAACTGACAAAATTGCATCCGCTTCTCTAAGTACTAAGAATTATAAGGAACATCGACCTTACTGCCTAATCTATATCCACGGCTATAAACGCTAAAGCATTAAGAACTATGGAAAAACGGCTTCCGTCTGTATAAACAGACGAAAGCCGTGGTACCACTGTTATTCGTTGCATTGCAACCTCTAGCTCGTAACGTGAGCAGACGTTTGCGCTTTGATTCACACAAATTTCTTGCAATGATATAATAGTTTTAGACAATATCATCCTTTACCATAAATAGCATAGAAAAAACCATTATATCATTGACAGTATGTTCTTCGGATTTTGCTTCCTTGGTGCTGCTCTCAGCTTTCAGCACTCTCTGTTCAAGTCAACAAGCCTACTCTACTGCTTTTTTACTTTTAAATTGTTATCTATTATAGTCGAACCTAAAACATTTTGCAAGTGGTTTAGTGCAAATTTATGATTTTCCTCCGAAAGAGAAGCTACAGCAGACTCTACCACCTCAATTTGATACCCTAAATTATAGGCATCAATAGCTGTGTGGAGAACGCAAATATCCGTCAGAACACCAGTCAAAATCACCGTTTCAACTTTTCTTTCTCGCAGACGAATATCCAAATCTGTTCCCGAAAAAGCTGAATAATGCCGTTTATCCATCCAAAAGACGCGAGAATCTGCTTTATGCTCCTGATAAAAATCCGCCAACGGTCCATAAAGGTTACGTCCACTAGTGCCTTTGATGTTATGTGGTGGAAAGAGTTTACTTTCCGGGTGGAAAGTATCTCCTTCATCATGGGCATCAATGGCAAAAAAGATATAATCTCCTCGCTCAAAAGCTGCCTCGGTCACTTGGGCAATAGCTTCAGAAATTGCCTGAGCTGGAGCTCCAGCTGTCAACTTGCCATCATCTGCCACAAAATCCACCGTATAATCAATCGAAATCAATGCTTTTGTCATCAGTAATCTCTCTTTTTAATCTCTTCAAAGACATCGGGAATAAGGACTTTAAGATAGGTTCCTTTCATTCCCAAAGAACGACTTTCAATAATGCCTGCACTCTCTAGTTTACGCAGAGCATTGACAATCACCGAGCGAGTAATACCAATACGATCCGCAATGACCGATGCTGTCAATTGACCTTCATTACCGTTTAATTCACCTAAAATAGCTGAAACAGCTCGTAATTCTGAATAAGACAAAGTATTTACAGCCATGGTTACAGCTGTTCTGCGACGAATATTTTTTTCATCTTCTTCTCGTTGGAAGTTGAGCAACTGAATACCAACCACTGTACTTGCAATTTCAACCAAAATCAAATCATCATCATCAAATTCTTTATCATTGCGCCAAACAATCAAAGTTCCTAAGCGAATCCCTGAAACATGGATAGGTGAAATTGTCGTCAAGCCATCTGGAAATTCATCTTTGGTTTCGACTGGAAAAATTGACAAATCATGATTGATAGGAAGATTGGCTTCTGTGTCATACATTAAATTCGCTGTGCGAACATATTCTTCTGGGAAGATTTTCGTTTGATAAAATGCTTCCACACGGTCATTGTTCGTCTTGTAGCGCATGAAATACCCCAAAAGACGCCCTTTACTGTTTACAATGCAGGCATTGCAATCCATAATTTCAGCTAACTGCTGGGTAATTGCATTGTAAGGTAATTCATCCTGTAATCGCTCATCTGAACGACGCAAAATAGATGTAATTTTTCGTGTTTTTGCTAATAAGTTTGCCATAATTTACCTCGCATATAATCTTATTGATTATACCATAAAGCGCTTTAATCTTCAACAATTATCTGAAAATTGTTTATTGAGATACAATTGTGTGCAATTAGTCTTGCTAAGTTTAGTACTCTTTTATTTAAGTAGCAAAAAAGCAACCTTTCGGCTGCTCTTCATCATCTACGATATTGCCTTAAGAAACGAGTCATTTTCTCTTGAATTTGTGCCAATTCATCTACACGAGGCAGATAAACAATACGAAAATGATCTGGGTCTTTCCAGTTAAAACCTCGTCCATGCACCAGTAAAATCTTTTCTTGCTTTAAGAAATCCAGCACGAATTGCTCATCGTCATCTACTCGATACATTTCCCTATCAATTTTAGGAAAAATATAAAGCCCCGCTTTAGGTTTTACTGCAGATAGACCTGGAATTTCATTGATAGCTTTATAAATAAAATTCCGTTGCTCATAAATCCGTCCGCCAGGAAGCAGCAATTCATCAACTGATTGATAACCTCCAAGCGACGTTTGTACCACATGCTGAGATAAGACATTTGAACACAACCGCATATTGGATAGCATATTCAGCCCTTCAATATAATCTTTCACGTGATATTTAGGACCAGATAGCACCATCCACCCTACACGAAAACCCGCGATACGGTGCGATTTAGACAAACCGTTCATACTAACACAGAAAAGATCAGGAGCTAAACTTGCGATAGCTATATGCTTTTCACCGTCCATTACTAAACGATCATAAATCTCATCTGCAAAAATAATCAAGTTGTTTTGCCGCGCAACTTCAACAAGCTCTTCCAACACCTCTTTTGGATACAAAGCTCCTGTCGGATTGTTTGGGTTGATAACGACAATAGCCTTTGTATTAGAGGTAATTTTTGATTTGATATCATCAATATCCGGATACCAATCTGCCGCTTCATCACAAAGATAATGAACTGCATTTCCTCCCGCTAAACTGACCGCTGCGGTCCAGAGTGGATAGTCCGGCATCGGAACCAATACCTCATCGCCATTATCCAGCAAACCTTGCATAGACATGACAATCAACTCGCTGACTCCATTTCCAAGGTAGACATCATCAATATCAACATTAGGAATATTTTTCAATTGACAATATTGCATAATAGCTTTCCGAGCAGAAAAAATCCCTTTCGAGTCCGAATATCCCTCGCTATCACGCGCATTCATAATCAAGTCATGAATCACCTCATCTGGCGCTGTAAAACCAAACTCAGCTGGGTTTCCTGTGTTCAACCGAAGGATTTTCTCACCATTTGCACGCATCCGCATAGCTTCTTCTAAGACGGGGCCCCGAATATCATAAGCCACATGTTCTAATTTTGTTGATTTATTAAATTCTTTCATCGAATTTTTCCTCATTTCAAAAGGGTCAATTTATTATAACGCAATTTTTCTAAAAAATCTAAAAAACTTCTTGTAAAGCCTGCATGAAAATGCTTTACTTTTTTCATGTAAAGGGTTACAATATAACTAAAGAAAGAATGGAGGTATTCCTATGCTACAAAGATATCAAAACATTATGGTCGCTGTTGACGGTTCTCACGAAGCTGAGCTTGCTTTTGAAAAGGGCGTAAATGTGGCGCTGAGAAATAATTCACGCCTAACGATTGCCCATGTAATTGATACACGTGCCTTGCAAAGCGTTTCTACATTTGATGCAGAAGTCTATGAAGAATTACAAGAAGACGCAAAAAAACTCATGGATCAATATGCTGAAAAAGCCAAAGAAGCCGGCGTGGCAAATGTTGTCACAATTGTTGAAATGGGAAATCCAAAAACCCTTCTTGCAACAGATATTCCAGAAGAACAAAAAGTTGACCTCATCATGGTTGGTGCTACTGGGCTTAACGCCTTTGAACGGTTACTGGTTGGCTCTTCATCTGAATACATCTTGCGTCACGCAAAAGTTGACTTGCTTGTTGTCCGTGATAAAGAAAAAACATTATAATACAAAGATAAAGAGAGATTGGCATAAACCAGTCTCTCCTCTTTTTTATTCTTCATTTTTTTCACAATTTCGTTGATAGGCTTGAATTTGACGTTCAAGCTCTTTTTTGATAGCAGGTTCCGGTGCATAATTTTTTTCCCAATCATCTGGTTTTAAAATTTTATGAGTAACTGGGTCAAAGTGCGCTTTGCCATCTGGGAAGAGTTTACCCATATTGGCTCGGTGGACAATCTCAAACAAGTATTCCGGATCCACTCCCATTAACACAAAACTGCCATAGGTAAAATACAACATATCAATCAGTGCATCTACTTGCCCAACGAGAGACATCTCTGCTTTGCTCTTCTTTTTGACTTTTTCAGCAGCTTTGTTCACAGCTTCGTGCAAAGATTGAACAGACTGCTCAAAGACCTCTTCAGAAGGACTGGCTGCTCGTAAAAATTCCACTAGTTCTTCTACCTTGAAGCCTGCACGGTGACGAGCACCTTCTGGTGTCCACAGAATGGGTTCTTCCTGTGTGCATTCGTCCATTGTCCCATGAAATTCTTTGACCTTATTAAAATGGTGGTCACTACTGATAAAGACTTTTTCACTCGCTAAAATGCCAAAGTGTTCCAAAGCTTTATGAATCCCGTCCTGACTATTGCTGCTGGTCGTGTGTTTTGCAACTTCTTTCACTCGACTGGTTCCATTTCCCATGGCAATAGACATACCAACGCCCGCTAACATCTCAACATCATTATCAGAATCACCAAAAGCCATGACTTGATTGATGTCAAAACCGTATTCTTTTCCGACCAGCTTAATTCCTTCTAACTTTGACATTCCTTGATTGACGATATCAGCTGCGAAAGGACTGCTACGAGTAAACTTTAAATCTGGAAAATCCGCTTCGATAGCTTGTGTTTCTTTTGGTGTTGCCAGCATCAGTACTTGATAAATCGGCTCTTGAATGGATTTCAATAAATCATCCTGCTGTTGAGGAAGTGCCTTGCTAACCACATTGTTGAAACTTTTATTTACCAAGTATGCCATCTTCTTCGGAACAAAACGACTGGTCCATTGAGAAAACTTGCTCATGCCAAAGCTCATGATTTTAGAGCCAATCACTCCTGATTTTGTTCCAAACGAGATTTCTATTTTATGCTGGCGAGCATACTGAATCAGGTGACGCAAACTGGTTTTATCAATTGGCTTCGCAGAAATGACTTTATCTTTTGAAAAAATATATTGTCCATTATAGGTTACTGCAAAGTCCAAATCCAACTGCTCCATAAAAGATTGGACAAAAAATGGACCCCGACCTGTCGCTAAACCAACTAAAATACCTTGCTGTTTTAAACTATGAATTGCTTGTTCTGTGGATTTCAAGACCGTTCGACTATCATTTACTAACGTCCCATCAATATCAAAAAAGACTGCTTTAATTTCCATTCATTTCTCATCTCTTTCTTTTATGATACAATAATTATAGCATAGATTCAGGAGAAGCTCACTTATGACCAAAAGAATTCTAGTTTTACATACTGGCGGTACTATTTCCATGCAGGCGGATACTACTGGAAAAGTCATCACAAACGAACACAATCCCATGAACCATGTTGCAGTTCCTCTAGAAGGCATTCAAGTGACGGCTCTGGATGTTTTCAATATTCCTAGCCCTCATATAACACCGCAGCACATGCTACAATTGTATCAAAAAACCAAGACAGACGGGAAACATTTTGACGGGGTTGTCATTACTCATGGAACGGACACTCTGGAAGAAACAGCTTATTTTTTGGATACCATGGAACTTCCAGATATCCCTGTCGTCTTGACCGGTGCCATGCGAAGCTCCAACGAACTAGGAAGTGACGGAGTCTACAATTACTTATCTGCACTTCGTGTAGCAAGTGATGACAAAGCACGCGGAAAAGGCGTTCTGGTGGTTATGAATGATGAAATCCATGCTGCCAAATACGTGACCAAAACGCATACAACCAATGTCAGCACTTTTCAAACGCCAACTCATGGACCACTCGGATTGATTATGAAGCAAGAAATCCTCTATTTCAAAACAGCTGAACCACGCGTTCGTTTTCATTTAGATAAAATTTCTGGGTTAGTACCGATTATCCCAGCCTATGCTGGAATGAAAACTGAACTGCTTGATATGCTAGACTTGGAAAAGATAAACGGTCTCATCGTTGAAGCCTTTGGTGCTGGGAATCTTCCACAAGAAGTTGCCCAAAAGCTCAGTCACATGACTGCTTTCGGTCTTCCAATTGCACTTGTATCACGTTGCTTTAACGGGATTGCAGAGCCAGTTTATGCTTATGAAGGGGGCGGCGTGAAGTTACACGAATCAGGCATTATGTTTGTCAAAGAACTCAATGCACCTAAAGCTCGTATCAAACTCTTGATTGCTCTGAATGCTGGGCTGCGAGGACAAGCCTTAAGAAACTATATTGAAGGTTAATTTTACATAGATAAGAAGCTCCGATATTTCGAAGCTTCTTAGGATATTTTATGTTTAGGAGATTTATGAAAAAAAGTTTTTAGCTCTTTTGTTTTTAGTTATTTGCCATATATTTCTGATTCCTTTCCTGATTTTTTGAATGTTTTGTTATAATGTACTTTAATGTTTACTGTCATTGGACTTACCTCTTTCTTTTTGATGAATTTAGTATAGCCCGAAAAACTTAAAGCAGGCTTATAGATTTCTTTCAGAAAACTTAATTTAAAAAACTTCATCCAAATGGTGAAGTTTTTTGGTTTATATATGATGATAAACTAAAATCAATCCAAATAATCTTGTTTTTCCAAATGAAGCGCCACAATATGCCAGCCTGCATTCGTTCGCCAATCAGGAGTGGACACAATTTGACTGGCGACTTTTCTGGCCTCCTCTAAAATTGGATAATCCTCTACAATATCTGCCACCTGAAATTCCGGCAAACCGGACTGACGAGTGCCGAAGATTTCACCAGAACCACGCATTTTCAAATCTTCCTCAGCCAAGACGAAACCGTTAGTCGTTTCCGTCATGATTTTCATACGTTTCTTGCCGGATTCTGTCTTAGGATTAGCCACGAGAACCGCATAAGACTGTTTATCTCCACGTCCTACTCGACCACGTAACTGATGAAGCTGGCTGAGCCCAAATCGGTCCGCATCCATGATTAGCATGACCGTAGCATTGGGGACATTGACACCGACTTCAATAACAGTCGTGGAAACCAGAATGTCAATTTTTCCTTTCTTAAAATCCTGCATAATAGTATCTTTTTCTTCGCTCTTCATTTTACCATGTAGCAGAGCTACTTGTGCTTTGTCACCGAAATAAGCCTTTAATTCCTCTTCCAAAGCAATAGCATTTTTCAGATCCAGCGCTTCCGACTCCTCAATCAAAGGAGAGATGACATAGACCTGAGCACCTCGTTGCAGCTCTTTCTCCAACCAATTGAGAACCACATTCAGCTGCTCGTGCTTGACCCAGCGAGTGATAATCGGCTTACGCCCCGCTGGCATTTGATCAATAACCGACACATCCATATCGCCAAAGGCAGTGATCGCAAGTGTCCTCGGAATCGGTGTTGCAGTCATCATGAGCACATCAGGATTATTTCCTTTTTCCCGCAAAATTCGTCTCTGTCCCACTCCAAAGCGGTGCTGTTCATCAATAATCACCAGACCAAGCTGATGATATGTCACACTTTCTTGAATCAAAGCATGAGTACCGACAATCATTTCTACCTGACCAGCCTCAATCGCTTCTAGTGCTTGTCTGCGTTCTGTCGGCTTCATTCCTCCTGTCAACAGAATTATCCGCAGTTCAGGAAAAAGTTGGCTCAAGCTATCAAAGTGCTGCTCTGCCAAGATTTCCGTTGGCACCATGAGAGCAGACTGCAAACCAGCTGTATAAGTAGCATACATAGCTAAACCTGCAACCACTGTCTTTCCGCTGCCGACATCTCCTTGCAACAGTCGATTCATGTGAGTGGGCGCTTGCATATCCTGTAAAATCTCGTTTAGACTGCGCTCTTGAGCAGCCGTTAACTCAAAAGGTAGAGTAGCTTTTTTCTTTTCTAGCAAATCTGCCCGCCAAGGAATAATTAAGCCCTGACTAACATCTTTTGTTTCATGTTTGAGAACTTGCAATTGCATTTGAAAGTAAAAAAGCTCTTCAAACTTGATCCGACGCAAAGCTTGTTTGTACTCTGTTAAGTTTTTTGGAAAATGCATGGCTCGCACAGCCTGATTCCGTCCTAGCAACTGATAGCGTTCTAACAACACTTGGGGCAAATTTTCCTCCAAGAGCAATTCCAACCCCTGGTCAAAGGCTGTCTTAATGACCTTGACCAAACTGGCTTGACTAATCCCTTGAGCTACTCGATAAACTGGCTGCAAATCATCTTCTACTTGCGCCAGAATTTTCATCCCAGTCAAACTAGCCTTTGCCTTATCCCATTTGCCGAAAATAGCAATGGTTGAGCCAACCTCTACCTTGTCTGCTAGATAAGGTTGGTTAAAGAAGTTGATTGCAAGTACCACTTCATCCTGTTTTATGGTAAAACGCAGGCGATTGCGCTTATAGCCATAATATTGCACATTAGCTGGCGTAACGACAACTCCTGAAACAACTGCCTTTTCACCATCTTCCAGTTCTATCACATTCTTACTTTTAAAATCTTCATAGCGAAATGGAAAATAGAGCAGCAAATCCTGCAGGCTTTCAATTCCCAGCTTACTGAACTTTTCAGCAGATTTCGGTCCCACACCCGGCAGAACCGTTAAAGGTTGGTGTAAATTCATAATTCCTCTTTCAGTTCTGTTTCTCAAGAATTTATAAAAGCAGACTAAAACAGACACCCTCCAATAACTCTTTGGGTTGTTTCCGACTGCTTTTACATTTTAGCTCATTCTTTGTAAACTCTAGGAACACGGTCACTAATTAAGCAAACCACCTCATAGTTAATTGTTCCCCGTTTTTCTGCCACATCTGTTGCAGAAATAGCCTCATTTCCACTTTCACCGATAAGGACAACTGGCGTTCCAATAGGATAAGACCGAGGTAAACGAACAGTAATCTGATCCATAGACACGCGCCCAACAATGGGACAAGGCTGTCCATCAATCAAAACATTAAAGCCTTGCATATCTCGCGTCCAACCGTCTGCATAGCCCAGTGGAATCGTTCCAATATACTGTAGACTATCACTTGTATAAGTAGCTCCGTACCCCACATCTGCTCCTGCTTCTAATTGCTTGACATGAACCAATTCCGAAACTAGAGAAAGAGCCGGCTTCATGTCATAAGGAAGCTGCAAGGTACGACCGCTAGGATTGAGACCATAGATAATATCACCCAGACGCACCGCATTCATCACAGTATCTGCATGCCAAAGAGTCGTTGCAGAATTACTAGCGTGAACAATCGGTGGAACGGTTTCTAATTGCCCTAAAATTTCTTTAAAACGTGCCAGCTGTGCTTCAAATTTATGCGTATCTGCTTCATCAGCTGTCGCAAAATGGGTGAAAATCCCTTCTACCTGAGCGCCTGCTTGCGTCAAGCGATGAATAGCTTCTTGAGCTTCTTGACTATCTCGAAAACCAATCCGCCCCATTCCAGAATCAATTTTTATATGAACAATCAGTCCAGCTACATCTATATTTGATTGCAAGAGTAAATCTAGCCATTCCAAACTAGCTACCGTACAGGTCACTTTGCGCTCAATTGCCAATGAAATGGCAGAAACATCTGACACTCCTAATACCAGAATTTTTTTTGAAATACCAGCCTCTCTCAACTCTACAGCTTCATCAATATTAGAAACACAAAAACCATCCACAATTGACTCAATAGATTGCGTAACAGCAACTGCACCGTGACCATAGGCATCGGCCTTGACAACAGCCCATTTTTCTACATTGTCTGGAATATGCGCTGTAATTTGTTTAATATTAAAGCGGATAGCAGCTAAATCAACAATAACCTTAGTAGGTCGATGATTACTCGTTTTCATGATGTTCCTCCAAAATAACACTAGCTGTAACAATATTACCTGCATGGCTGAGCGACACCCAGACCTTGCCAGAAAAAGGCGACTTAGTAAAAATAGGCGCTCCCTTTTCGTTGTTTAAAATTTCTAAATCCTGAAAAGTGACACAACCAATTCCAGTCCCCCATGCTTTAGAAAAAGCCTCTTTAGCAGACCAACGTCCTGCCAAATATTCCATTTTTCGCCTACCAGAAAGTTCTTCAAACCGTGCAAATTCTGCAACAGTCAAAACTTTCTTGGCGAAGCGAGCATTTTTTTCATAAACTTTTTGAATAGAAGAAATTTCTTCTATATCAATTCCGTGTCCTTTAATCATCTTTTTAAAAAGAGGCTGGGACAAATGTTCCAGACTCATTACTTTCTAAAATAAAACTCAATGCGCTGATGTTATCAGATTTTAGAGATTCACTCTCAACCTTTTTATTTTTCGTTTTTAGATAGGGTAGTATAAATTTCCTTGACTAATCTGACTGTATTATCCCAACCCAAACAAGGGTCTGTGATGGATTTTCCAAACACTTCAGGCTCATTTTGACGGCCATCTTCTAAGTAAGACTCAATCATAAAGCCGCGTACAACTTTTTTGATTTTCTCATTCCAATCACGGTTAATTAAAGTTTGACGGACAATCCGCACCTGCTCTAAATACTGCTTACCAGAGTTATCATGATTGGTATCGATGATGATGAAAGGATTTTCCAAACTCATTTTTTCATATTGGTCAATCGTATCCAGCAAATTATCATAGTAATAGTTTGGAATGTTTTTTCCATACTCGTCAAGCCCACCACGCAGAATAGCGTGTGCCAAAGGATTTCCTGAAGTTTCTACTTCCTTACCAGCAAACAAGAAACTTTGCTTGTTTTGCGCTGCGTAAATCCCGTTAAACATGACATTGAGATTGCCAGACGTAGGATTTTTCAAACCGGTCGCAACATCAGCCCCACTAGCGACAAAACGGTGTTGCTGATCTTCCACAGAACGCGCTCCAACAGCCATGTAAGAAATCAAATCATCTACCAACGGAAGATTTTCTGGATAGAGCATTTCATCAGCTGTCGTCATTCCCGTCTCCGTAATGACACGATAATGTAAATTCCGAACAGCCTTAATCCCATTAATTAAGCTTGGAGCAGCCTTAGCATTCGGTTGATGAATCAATCCTTTATAACCATCGCCATTGGTGCGAGGCTTAGCTGTATACACGCGCATAACCATGAAAATACGGTCTTTCACCTCTTCTTGGAGGGCAGATAGGCGCTTTGCATATTCTAGGACAGCCGCTTCATTATCAGAAGAACACGGACCAATGACCAACAGAATGCGGTCATCTTCTCCACGGATAATGGCATTTAACTCACGATCTCGTGCCTTTTTTTTAGCTAAAGCCTCTCCTTCTAACTTTGATAAATTACGAACCTTTGCTACATCAATTGGCTCGCTAGTTGCCTTAAATGTCATAATCTCCCCCTCTTTACACTACTTATCTGTGGCGTCCATGACAATTTTTAAATTTCTTACCAGAACCACATGGACACAAGTCATTGCGCTTCACTTTTGTCAAATCGATATCGCTCGGTAAGCCAGATTGTTGTGCTGAAATATTGCGTGTCGCTGTTGTGCTGATATGATGCTCCGTACGTGGACGTTCTTGCTCGTGAATTTGAGCCTTCATCATCAAACGCGTCACATCAAATTCGATCGAACCAATCATATCATTAAACATACGGAAACTTTCAGCTTGATATTCAACGACTGGGTTATTTTGAGCATAACCACGAAGTCCAACTGCGTTCCGAAGTTGATCCAAAGCATCAATGTGATCAGTCCATTTGCTATCCACGACGCGCAAAATCAGAACTTTTTGGAATTCTCTGACGGAATCCTCATTGCGAAGTTTCGCCACTTGACTATCGTAAACCTCCAAGGCACGTTTGTATAAATCAGCCTTGATATCTTCATCAGACAAGCCTTCTAAATCTGCGATTTCAATAGATTCTTCTGGAACAAGATTGTATTTTGCAAAATTAACAATTGCTTCTAATTTTTCATCTTGCTCTGCACGACTGTTGCCATCCACAAAACGGTTGATCGTTCGCTTCATCATGGCGTGAATTTCCGGTGCCAAATCACGATCAGCCGTAATGACATCATAACGCTGCGCATAGATAATTTCACGTTGCTCACGCATAACATCATCATATTGAAGGACTTGTTTACGTGTATCATAGTTGTTCCCTTCAACACGCTTTTGAGCTCCTTCTACTTGACGCGTCAGCATACGAGATTTGATGACAGACTCTTCTTCGCTGAGGTTCATGCGATCCAAAACAGCTTTAATCCGTTCCGATCCAAAGCGACGCATAAGCTCATCTTCAAGTGACAGATAAAATTGCGACTCCCCTGGATCTCCCTGACGTCCGGAACGACCACGAAGCTGATTATCGATACGACGACTTTCATGACGTTCTGTACCAATGACACAAAGCCCACCTAACTCGCGAACGCCTTCACCAAGTTTAATATCCGTACCACGACCAGCCATATTGGTTGCAATCGTTACAGCACCTCGCTGACCAGCATTCATAATGATTTGCGCTTCTTTATAGTGATTTTTCGCATTCAATACTTCATGAGGAACTCCAGCCTCGACTAATTTTTTAGAAATATAATCACTCGTTTCAACAGCAACCGTCCCCACAAGTACAGGTTGCCCTTTTTCATGACGAGCTTTCACGTCCTCAACAACCGCTTTAAATTTAGACTCAATACTTGGATAAAGAAGATCTGGATGGTCAATACGAGCTACTGGACGATTTGTCGGAATCGGAATGACCCGAATATTATAGGTTTCGCGGAATTCTTCCTCTTCTGTCTTAGCTGTCCCTGTCATTCCTGACAATTTCTTGTACATACGGAATAGATTTTGATAAGTGATAGAAGCCGAAGTCTTCGTTTCATCCTGAATTGGCACACCTTCTTTGGCTTCAATTGCTTGGTGAAGTCCGTCTGAATACCGGCGACCTTCCATTGTACGGCCTGTAAATTGGTCCACAATCAAAATTTCTTGCTCTTCACTCACCACATAGTCAATATCTAACAGCATGATATAGTTTGCACGAAGGGCATTGTCAATAAAGTGAGTCAGCGCTACATTTTCAATATCATACAAGTTTTCTAACCTGAAGTAGCTTTCTGCTTTATCAATCCCAGAGTCAGAAAGTCCAATGGTTTTAGACTGCACATCAATGATGTAGTCATCTTTATTAAGAGACTTCACAAAACTATCTGCCATGTGATAAAGTTGGTTCGTATCAGACGAAGTTGGTCCTGACACAATCAAAGGCGTACGAGCTTCGTCAATCAAAATGGAGTCCACCTCATCGACCAAAGCGTAGTTTAGCGGACGCTGCACCATGTTTTCAGCACGCACCACCATATTATCACGCAAATAGTCAAAA
The DNA here is from genome assembly GCF_001838575.1 of Streptococcus sp. HMSC034B03. Classification (NCBI taxonomy): domain Bacteria; kingdom Bacillati; phylum Bacillota; class Bacilli; order Lactobacillales; family Streptococcaceae; genus Streptococcus; species Streptococcus sp. HMSC034B03. The sequence goes on along the minus strand of NZ_KV837626.1, from coordinate 161,758 downwards.
CCAATCTCTGCATTGGTTGAATACGTGATATCACATTCATAGGCTTCTTTTTTCTCTGCGGATGACTTTGCAGCAAGGTTGATACCAACAGAAAGCCCCAGCCAAGAGTACAGTTCCCCCATTTCCGTTGCGTCACGCTCTGTCAGATATTCATTTACTGTAACAACGTGAACCCCTTCTCCAGACAAGGCGTTCAGATAAACCGGCATGGTCGCAGTCAAAGTTTTTCCTTCCCCTGTACGCATTTCTGGCACATCTCCATGGTGTAAGACAATCCCACCCATAATCTGTACTGGGTAAGGGAAAAGTCCTAACACACGCTTTGCACCTTCACGAACAACCGCAAAAGCTTCATAAAGCAAGTCATCTAATGACTCGCCATTTTGATACCGTTGCTTAAATTCATCCGTCTTTGCTTTCAAAGCTTCATCTGACAAAGCAGCCATTTCATCTTCATACGCCATGACTTTCTTTGCCATTTTTTCTAATCTTCTTAATTCACCTTTATCATTTTCGATAATTTTTCTTAAAATATTCGCCATTTCTTTCCTTACTTGTAATAATTCTTATTTTAAAATGTTCTTTTCATTATAGCATTTTTCACTATATCTTTCAAGAAAATAAAAGGATAAAACCGGCAGTTCCATTCAAAACTGCCGGTTTATGTTCTTACTCTTTTAAGTGATAAGAATAGCTGGCTACAACGACATTTTCATGCCATCTGAGGAAATATTTCAATTTCAAGCTCATTTGATTATGTAGCATGTTTTGCCAACTATGATTTGGAATGAATTGTGGTACTAGCACTGTTACGGTATAACCTTTCTTCTGCGCACCACGAGCGATTTTTGTCACATACTGTATGGTTGGTCTGATGATATTACGGTAGCTTGTTTCCACATTTACAAATTGAATATCTGGAAAATATTGTTTAAATTCACTAGCTACTTCTTCGTCTTTTTCTTGTGTTTCTTTGGTAGATACGTGCATAGCAATCACTTCATCACCGATACTACGGGCATAATTCATCGCACCAACGCTAACTCGTGTGACATTCCCGACAAGCACCAAAACCAGATTTCCTGCATAGTCTACGCGTTCAATTTCTTCATTCAAACGTAGCTGTTTCGCCACTTTATTGTAATGATTTTTAATACTCAAGAAAATCCATAATAAAACGATGATAATCGGAAAGAATGGCCAAATATCTCGCAAACGAAAAAGTAGCAAAATCGCTACAATGGTGTAACAAATAGCAGCGCCTAAAATATTTGCTACTGAATATTTCAAGAAATGTTTTCCATACTGCTTGCGCCAATGCACGACCATTCCCGTTTGAGAAAGAGCAAAAGGCACAAATACACCAATGGTATAAAGTGGAATGAGCCGTTCAGTATTCCCATTAAAAATTAGCAAAAGAAGAATAGCACCGATAGCTAAAGTCAGAATCCCATTTGAATAACCAAGGCGTGCTCCTTTTTCCATATACATGTGTGGCATATATTTATTTTTTGCCATATTGTAGGACAACATAGGAAAGGCTGAAAAGCCTGTATTAGCTGCTACAGCAAGGATGAGAGCTGTTGATAATTGGAAAATATAAAATAGAAGTCGTCCAACAGGTGAATTTCCCAAAATAGCTTGCGCCATTTGAGCGAGCGTTGTAACGCCTTTTACCGGAACGATGCCAATCCAGTAGTTTAAAAAAGTAATACCAGCAAACATGAAACCTAAAATGGCTGCCATAATTGCCAAGGTTTTCGCTGCATTTTCAGCTTTGGGTGTTTTGAAAAATGGTACAGAATTTGAAATAGCTTCCACACCTGTCAGAGAAGCCGAACCACTCGTAAATGCACGAAGCAGAAGAACCAAACTGACACCTGAAATAGATTTTCCAATCGGAGCTGTTGCATGGTAGGATAAATTCCCCAGTAATAATTGCAATAAACCAAAGCCAATTAAGAAAACAGTACTTGCGATGAACAAATAAACTGGAATCATCAGCGAAACCGCCGATTCCCGCAAACCACGTAAATTCATTAACATTAAAATCAGCACTAAAACAATCGAAATGTGCAAATTGTACGGATGCAAAGCAGGAATTGCTGACGTAATCGCATCCGCTCCAGAAGAAACAGATACCGCTACTGTCAGCATATAATCAACTAGCAAACTACCACCTGAAACTAGACCAGCTTTTGGTGAAAGATTTTCCGTTGTAACCATATAAGCCCCACCGCCTTGTGGGTAAGCATGAATCACCTGACGATATGAAATGGTTAAACTGGCCAGCAAAATCAGCACCACAATACCAATTGGTAACGACCACCAAATTGCGCCAGCAGATACGGATACCAAAACCAAAACAACTTGTTCAGGACCGTAGGCAATCGAAGATAGAGCATCGCTTGACAACATAGCCAGAGCTTGCAGTTTTGTTAATAAGTTCCCTTCTTCTCCCTCATCGCTTGATTTCAAAGGTCGACCAATAAAAATATTCTTCAACTTGGAAAACATCTTTTTCTCCTAAATTTTTCAATATCAGCCATTATAACGCTTTTTTGAAATACTATCAACGTTTTCTGAAAATGACATCATTTTTTAATATAACTGACAATTCCTGCAAAAATATAAGGATTATACATTTAGAATTGTTTCATAGATACCTTTAAAAATCTGTAGAACAGTAGAGAACTATGCCATAATGCTTCGCCTCATGATAAAAGAGGTCAAGGAATTTCCTCAACCTCTGATGTTCTATAAAAGCTATTACGGATGACTAACAATCATTTCAAGGTTTTTCCCCTCGAAAGTCCACTCTTCCACATCGCTTGGTAGGATAAAATGGTCTCCTTTTGCGATTGGATACGTTTCTCCATCTACGGTCAGCACACCTTGCCCTGCTAGCACACTTACTAGCAAATAAGCAGCTGTTTTCTCGATATCCACTTTTCCTGATACTTTCCATTTGTAAACAGCAAAGAAATCACTAGCTACTAAAAGCGTTGACATCAAATCATCTGCTTTCACCGTGACTGGACGGCTATTGGCCGGCGCACCGATATTGAGCACATCAATGGATTTTTCCAAATGCAACTCACGCAGATTGCCTTTAGTATCTTTTCGGTCAAAGTCGTAGACACGATAGGTAGTGTCGCTAGACTGTTGCGTTTCTAAAATCAAAATACCCGATCCAATGGCGTGCATAGTACCGCTTGGGACATAGAAGAAGTCTCCATCCTTGACTGGCACCTTGGTTAAGAGCTTGTCCCATTCTTTCTTTTCAATCTGCTGACGCAATTCTTCTCGTGACTTGGCATTGTGCCCGTAGATAATTTCTGCTCCTTCATCTGCAGAAATCACATACCAGCACTCCGTTTTTCCTAACTCCCCTTCATGCTCCATAGCATAGTGGTCATCTGGATGAACCTGAACACTGAGCCAATCATTGGCATCCAAAATTTTGGTCAAAAGCGGAAAAACAGGCTCGCTGCTGTTACCAAATAACTCTCGGTGTTCTGCATAGAGCTGATCCAAGCCCATACCAGCAAAGCGACCGTTTTTAATCGTTGATACGCCATGCGGGTGAGCCGAAATCGCCCAGTATTCGCCTACTTTATCACTAGGAATTTCATAGCCAAATTCATCTCGCAGCTTCGTTCCGCCCCAAATTTTTTCCTGCATAACAGATTGTAAAAATAATGGTTCTGACATCATTTCCTCCTTTTCATTGTACAAATAATGACTTAAATATTTTTAACATCTAAAAGAGAATACCCTCTCGTGTCAAAGCGATTGCGGCTTTTCGAATACTCAATCGGACGTCCAGTTTCCAGATAAACAACTTGCTCCACCTGCAAAATCGGATCTGTCTCTTGGCAAGCCAAATAGTTTTGGTCATATTCATCTGGCTTTTCAGCTGTGATATGGCGATAACTTCCAGCAAATTTTAAGTTTAATTCATCCCATAAATAAGCATAGATAGACTGAAGTAAAATACTCTCATCCAATCCTGGCACCAAATCACACGGCATATAAGTGTGCTCCAACACATAAGGTTTCTCATCCAGCAGACGCAACCGCACAATTTTATAAACCGGTGCCGTCGTTTCCAACTGCAGACGTTCCGCAATCTCAGCCTGCGGAAATTCAACTGCAAACTGAATAATTTGACTCGTCAATGTTCGGTCATCATTTTTTAAATCTTGACTCAAGCCATTGTAGTTATTCAAACGAAATTTTGAATTTTCTTTATCCCAAAAAGAGGAATTCAACACTCTCGTCCCATTTCCTTGTTTAGAAAAAATCAATCCCTCAATGGTTAGAATCTCAACAGCTTTTTTTATAGTCATTCGGCTGACGCCAAATTCTTTTGATAATTCAGACTGAATAGGCAACATGGAGTCTACTGGGTAGACTCCATTTGCGATTCTATCTCGAAGTATATTTGCTATTTCTTCGTATTTAGGCATATGATAGCTCCTGCAAATCTGTCATTCATCTCATTATAATACAGAATCAGGTTGTTTGTCCAGCATACGAAGGAATGGATACCAGATAAATCCAACAATCACCATATCCACTAACTGAAGGACACCACCTAAAATGGAATTGGTTGCTAGCATTCCGCTAAAGAATACGGGCACCGTCCAAGGAACTGCCACTCCTGTTGGAGCTGGAACAATTCCTACTGCCATCACAATATAGTTAAACGCAGTCACAACAATCGGTGCTAAAACCCATGGAATCAGAATAGTCGCATTCAAAACGATTGGCAAGCCAAAGATAACTGGTTCATTGACATTGAATAGCCCCGCTCCAAGAGCAAGTCGTCCAACGTCCTTATACATTTTCTTTTTCAGAATAAAAGCCATAATGATAACTACAGCTAGCGTCATCCCAGAACCACCTAAACCAACAGTAAATGTTTCCATAAATGATTTGGAAATAATGTGTGGCAAATGCTTGCCAGCCTGATAAGCCTCTAAGTTATCCAACATCAATGTATTCCAAATTGGATCCATGACAGAATTAACAAGAATTTGTCCATGAAGTCCAAAGAACCATAAAAATTGAACAAAGAAGATTGCAACTAAAGTTGCCCAGATACTGCTTCCCAAACCAACCAACGGTGTTTGAATAACCTTATAAATAATATCATGAAGATTGGCATTGAAAAATCCTGTCAAACCAGCATTGACAAACAAGAATATGGAAAGAGTCAATACGGCAGGAATCAAAGCTGCAAACGACTTGGCTACTGCAGGCGGAACGCTGTCTGGCATTTTAATCTGCCAACCTTTTTTCGTTGCCCAGCAGTAGATTTCCGCTGCCAAAAATGCAACCAACATGCCAAGAAACATCCCCTTTGCCCCTAAACGGTCTAAACTCAAGACGCCTGAAATTTTTTCACCTTTTTCTGACATGGTATAAAAAGGTGTCAAGAGAAGAAAACTAGAAAAGGAAACGGCTCCTCCAAAGATTCCCTCTACATCATAAGATTTTGATAAATAATAACCAATACCAAACGTTACAAAAATTGTCATAATTGACATCGTTGCATTTTGTCCACTGCCAAACAGATTAGACAAAGTAGCTTTCGTTGCGTCATTAAAAAATGGCAAATTGTTAAATACTACTACGATTGAGCCAAACATCGTTAATGGAAAGGAGAGCATAAAAGCATCCCGTAAAACAGCCAAATAACGATTGGAAGCGAGTTTGTTTGCCAATGGCAACAACTTATCACCGATTTGATCTAGAAACTTGTTCATCAATCTTCCCTCTTTTTCTTTTTTTGATACTCTAACTATACTATATTTTTTATTAAATGTCTATATTTTTTATATAAAAGATTGATTTTTTTTATAAAAAGTATAGAATTATATTATAGAGAATTTTTTAAAAGGAGAAAATATATGACATTTCTAACATTTCCAAAGGGATTTTTTTGGGGAACTGCTTCCAGCGGTCCGCAAACAGAAGGCCGATTTGAAGGCGATAGAAAGGGAGAGAATATCTGGGACTATTGGTACAGCAAAGAACCTGAAAAATTCTTCAATCACATTGGACCAGATAAAGCTTCCTACAATTATCAGTATTACAAAGAAGATGTGCAATTGATGAAAGCAACAGGGCATAATTCTTTCCGCACTTCTATCCAATGGAGTCGCTTAATTCCTGAAGGCGTTGGTGCTGTTAATCCAAAAGCTGTGGATTTTTACAACTCATTCATCGATGAACTGATTGCAAATGGTATTGAGCCATTTATCAACCTGTATCATTTTGATATGCCAATGGCACTGCAAGAAAAAGGCGGTTGGCTCAATCGGGAAACGGTTGATGCTTATGTAAACTTTGCAAAAACCTGCTTTAACCTATTTGGTGATCGCGTCAAATACTGGTTCACTCATAATGAACCTATTGTCCCTGTCGAAGGTGGTTACCTCTACAATTTCCACTATCCAAATGAAGTCAACATGAAACACGCTGTACAGGTGGCTTTTCACGAAATGCTCGCCAGCAGCTTAGCTGTCAAAGCCTATCACGAAAAGCAAGATGGTAAAATTGGGATTATCCTCAACTTAACCCCAAGCTATCCGCGTGATGAGAATAATCCTGAAGACGTCAAAGCTGCTCAAATTGCAGATGCTTTCTTTAACCGCTCTTTCCTAGATCCTGCTATCAAGGGCGAATACCCAGCTGACTTAATTGCTCTTATCAAGAGATTAGACATGGTGCCAGAACACACAAGTGAGGATTTACAGACCATTAAAGAAAATACCATTGATTTACTTGGTGTCAATTATTACCAGCCACGTCGGGTTAAAGAAAAAGAAAATCCTGCTGACAAAGCCCCACAGAATCCTATGCCAGATGATTTCTTTGACTACTACGATATGCCAAATAAAAAAATGAACCCTTATCGCGGTTGGGAAATCTATGAAAAAGGGATTTACGATATTATGATTAACATTCGTGATAACTACGGTAATATTCCTTGCTATGTCTCAGAAAATGGGATGGGCGTTGAAGGTGAGGAGCGTTATATCAATACCAATGGTCAAATCGAGGACGATTACCGTATTGATTTTATCAAAGATCATCTCCGTTACCTTCATCAAGCGATTAAAGAAGGAGCTAACTGCCTTGGTTATCATCTCTGGACCTGCATGGACAATTGGTCTTGGTGCAATGCCTATAAAAATCGCTATGGTCTCATTGCCGTTGACCTTGATAAGAAAGGCAAACGAACGATTAAAAAATCAGGTTATTTCTTTAAAGAGTTGTCTGACAAAAACGGTTTTGAAGATTAAATATGACAAAACTCCCCAAGGGTTCCGATACCTTGGGGAGTTTGAGTTATCTTAAAAACAAAAAATAAACCTATAACATGTAACTAATTCACACAAACACTATAAGTTTATTCTTAGGAGGTTTATAAATAAATCATTTTTCTTCTAACTTTTTATATAATTCAAGCATCTCTAATGCCACTTCACGTAATGTCATTGTTGTCATCAAATGATCCTGTGCATGAACCATGATGATCTCAATCTTAATCTCAACGCCACTTGCGTAATCTTGCAACAATTTCGTCTGTGCGTGATGTGCTTCAACCAATTCTGTATTCGCGGCTTCCAATTTTTGAGAAGCTTCATCGTAGTGACCAAGTCGCATCGCTGCAAATGCTTCGTGTACTGTTGCACGCGCAGTTCCACTATGAAGAATGATTTCAAATGCTGCTACTTGTAATTCTTCTGTATTCATAACATCCTCTTTATAGATTGTCTGTGACTACTTTAGCCAGAGCTGCGACTCCTGTTGGGATTGGAACATAGGCTTGAGGCGGAATTTGAACAACTGGACGTCCAACTTTTTCACCGAGGTCAGCAAATTGTTTGAAATACATCCTTGTTTGAGGACTAATTAAATAAAGATCAAATGCTGCAGATTCAATCACTTTATTTCCTTCTGTTGCTCCAATTGCTTCAACGGTAATGTCTTGTCCTTGACCTTGAAGGTATTCAGTTGTCTTTTTTGCCATAAGAGAGGAAGACATTCCTGCTGCACAGATAATTAATGCTTTTGCCATAAAAATTCTCCTTAAAATTTTATATATGAGGTAATTTTTATTAACGAATTACCTATCATTGATATTAGTATAACACAGCTTCCGCATAATGTCTAGTCTTTTTTATATAAAGATTATACTTTTGCCAGAAATCTAACAACAAAAAAACTCTTTCCAGTCGAGTTTTGACTAAAAAGAGTTTCTATTGCAATTCAACTTACACATACTCTGCGTCTTCATCGAATTGACTATTGTAAAGATCAGCATAGAAGCCGTTTTGTTCCATCAATTGTTCATGATTGCCTTGTTCAATGATATTGCCATCTCGCATAACCAAAATTAAATCAGCATTACGAATCGTTGACAAACGGTGAGCAATGACAAAGGAAGTCCGTCCTTCCATTAGTTTATCCATCGCTTTTTGAATCAGCTCTTCCGTCCGTGTATCAACAGATGAAGTCGCTTCGTCCAAGATAAGTAATGGAGCATCTTTAAGAAGGGCACGCGCAATGGTCAGCAATTGCTTTTGCCCAACAGAGAGGCTCACAGTATCGTCCAGCACCGTATCATATCCTTTTGGCAAAGTTTTGATGAAGTGATGAACCCCAACAGCTTTGGCAGCTGCCACAACTGCTTCGTCAGAAATATTTTTCTGATTGTAAATCAAATTTTCCTTAATCGTTCCCTCAAATAGCCAAGTGTCTTGAAGAACCATGGAGAAGGCATCGTGTACCTCAGAACGTTTCATTCGCTTTGTATCAACACCGTCAATTGTAATGCGACCCTTATCAATCTCATAAAATTTCATGAGCAAGTTGACAATGGTCGTCTTCCCAGCACCGGTCGGGCCGACAATGGCAATTTTTTGCCCTGCTTTTGCATTGGCAGAAAAATCATGAATAATTGTTCGATCCGGATTGTAGCCAAAGAATACATTATCAAAGGTAACATCACCCTTTAAAATTGTGAGCTGTTGAGACTTGTGCTCATCATTTTCCATTTCCGGCTCTGCTAAAAACTCAAATACACGCCCCATAGCAGCACTAGCTTGTTGAAGAGTAGTAATCCCTTGTGCAATTTGTGACAACGGTTGAGAGAAAATCCGTACATATACCATAAAGGCAACAATCGTTCCCATAGTGACATCGCCATTCAAGGCCATGCTCGCTCCAACCAAAACAACCATAACGTAACCGAAGTTCCCTACAAACATCATAAGCGGCATCATAATCCCTGAAATGAATTGTGATTTCCACATACTGTTGTAAAGGTTAGTATTAAGTGTTTGAAAGGCTACTTTGGATTCGTCTGTGGCATTGTAGCTGACAATGACATTATGCCCAGAGTACATTTCTTCCACATAGCCATTGACGCTGGCAAGATTTTCTTGTTGCGCTCGGAAGAATCGTTGAGATTTTCCCATAATCAAAGCAACAAAGGCAAAGCCAATCAAGACTGAACCAATCGTTACAAAGGACAAGACCACATTATTGTAAAACATCATAAAGAGAACCGCAACGAGAAGCAAACTTGATGAAATCACCGTTCCTAAACTTTGGTTCAAAGATTGTCCGACAGTATCCACGTCATTTGTGACCCGTGAAAGAGTGTCCCCTTGGGAATGGCTGTCAAAATAGCATAGAGGCAATTTATTGATTTTTTCAGCAATAGCTGTCCGCAAGCGCTTGGAAAAATGCTGAATAACAGATGAAATGATAAAAGATTGAACGTAATTTAACAAAGCACCTGCTGCGTACAAAATCGCTAAGAAAAGAGCAATGTTGGAGATTGATTTCAAATCAATCTGACTTCGCATCCCCTCTGTGATAAGGTTGGTAATTTCTTTTAATTTGTCCGGTCCATAAACTGTAATAATACTAGACACTGCCGCTCCCACAAATGCAATGAGCAATGGAAGCTGAAAACCTTTGAGATAAGGTTTCACTTGGCTAAATAAAGACGATTTTTTATTTTCCATTTTCCAATTCCTCCTTCGATAATTGTGAATAAGCAATTTCTTGATAAACTGCGTTCGTTGCCAGCAATTCTTTATGAGTACCCTGACCGACTACTTTTCCTTTATCCAGTACCAAAATCTGATCGGCATCCATAATCGTTGAAATCCGTTGCGCCACAATCAATCTAGTTGTATCCTTCACTTTTTTCGCCAATTCTTCTCGCAAAATACGGTCTGTCTTATAGTCCAGTGCTGAAAATGAATCGTCAAAAATCAGAATTTCAGGTTTCCTAGCAAGTGCACGCGCAATCGCCAGCCGCTGCTTTTGACCACCAGAGAAATTGGTTCCGCTTTGTGCGACCTCTGAGTGCAGACCACCTTCTTTTTCTTCAACAAATGATTTCGCTTGTGCCAAGTCCAACGCAGACCACATTTTTTCATTATCCAATGGACTTTCATTGCTTTGTCCAAAATCTAAATTACTCTTGATATCACCAGAGAAAAGAACAGCTTTTTGTGGAATGTAGCCAATTTTATTATGCAAATCTTCCAACTGATAATCTTTGACGTTTACGCCATCTACTAAAATTTTTCCTTCTGTCACATCATAGAAACGAGGAATTAAACTAATTAGGGTTGATTTCCCAGAACCAGTTGATCCGATGAAAGCTACCGTTTCGCCCGCTTTAGCTGTAAAGCTAACATGTTCAATGACAGCCTCAGAGTTTTTAGTATAGCGGAAAGAAACATTGTCAAATACCACTTCCCCTTTGACATCTTTCGCTATTTTTGGCTCTGTTGGAGACTCAATCGTTGAATATAAATCAAGCACTTCATTGATCCGTCCGGCAGACACCAAGGTACGAGGAAGAACGATAAACAGAGCAGCCATGAGCATGAAGCCCATTACGACCTGCATAGCATAAGACATAAAGACAACCATGTCGCTAAAGATTGGCAAACGTCCTGGTAAAACTGCATCTTGAATCAAGTAAGCACCAATCCAGTATATTGCCAAGGTCAAACCACTCGAAATCCCCATCATAATTGGATTTAAAATAGCCATGAGCCGACTAACAAAGAGATTCAACCGAGTCACTTCAGCATTTGCCCCTGCAAATTTATCATCTTGATAGTCTTCAGCATTGTAAGCTCGAACAACACGAATCCCTGTTAGACTTTCACGCGTAATACTATTTAACTTATCAGTCAACCGTTGAATAACAGATTGCTTTGGAAAGGCCAACGTCATCAAAACTGTCGTCATAATCATATTCACAATAACTGCAACAATAACTGCCCAGAGCCAGTATTCTGATTTCCCAATGATTTTCGTAATCGCCCAAATCGCCATGATTGGCCCACGCGTCACAACTTGCAAGCCCATGGTAATCATGAGCTGAATTTGCGTAAGATCGTTGGTTGTCCGCGTCAAAAGACTCGGAATAGAGAATCGCTTAATCTCAGCGTCTGAATAATCCAGTACACGATTGAAAATATCTGACCGCAAACTCGTTGTAAAGCTAGCCGCCAACCTAGCCGCAATAAAGCCAACTGTCACAGCACTAAGAAAGCTCGCAAAAGACAGCCCAATCATTTTCAAACCTGGATCCCACAAATCAGAAACTACTGTCCCCCTCATCTGTAGGAGTTCCGTAATTTTTGAAATATAAGTTGGAACCTCTAATTCCAAATAAACTGTTAAACAAGTAAACAAGATACTGATGACAATCATCCCTACTTCTTTGACAGTTAAACGTTTAAACAATTTAACCATTCGTTTCTCCTTTTTCTAATTTTTCAATATTCTGGTAAAATTTCCCCATCACTTGAAAAAAAGTAACCAAATCTTCTCCTGAAATATCTGTCAATAGGCAACGATCCATTTCATCAAAAAAATCACGAATTTTATTCATGCGCTCCTTTGATTCCGGCGTTAAACGAATAATCTTAGCGCGTTTATCGGTCTCACTTACTTCCAGATAAATCAAGCCATTCTTCACCATTCGCTTCATTAAATTACTGGCAACGGACTTAGTAATGCCCAACTCCTGCTCAATATCTTTAATAAAGGTCATCTTATCACAGTCTTCGCGGTGATTCACAAAATGCAATACTTGCCCCTGCGGACCCGCCATAAATTCAATTCCTCGCTCTTTGGCAATTTTTTGAATCATTAGATGCGTTTTTCGCCCAAATCGCTTGAATTCCAATAATGGTTTTTCCATTTTGACTTCCTTTCAAATAGTTCTCTAGAGAACCAATTGGTTTCCATGAGAACTATTTTACTATAATTCAAACGAATGTCAAGAAAAAAGTTCCTATGAGAACTATTTTCTTGACCAATCAAAAACCCAGCACTATAAAAGCTGAGTTTTCAGGTCATTAAATCAAAATCCCCTCCAAATGATCCAATTCATGCTGGCAGATTTGTGCAGGAAAATCTTTCAAAGTCAGCGTTTGTTTTTGCCAATGTTGATCCAAATATTCAACTGTAATTTCCTTATAACGAGTTGTCAAGCGACTCCCCACAAGTGACAAACAGGATTCTTCCGCTTGGTAAGGAGATGACTTCCCTTTCAAAATAGGATTGAACATGATAACAGGCACCATACCATACATAAAAATAATGAGCTGCTTCTGCACTCCAATCATATTGGCTGCCATTCCGACACACTTATCTTGGTTCGCTCTTAAGGTATCAAACAAATCCTGCCCAATTCCGACATCCTCTTTACTTGCTGGTTGTGCTTTCTGTTGCAAAAATAACATATCTTTTACAATTGGTTTAATCATTTTCTTCCTTATATCAAAAAAGAGCAAGCTTATTCAATATTCACTCACTTGCTCTCAATTACTCAATTATCCTTTGGCTTTTTCGCTGACTTTTTTAGCTAAGACAAAGTTTCCAAGTGTTGCTGACCCATTTCCTGCAACTGCTGGCGTCACAATGTAATCACGCACATCTGGAACAGGCAAATAACCATTCAACAAAACTGTGAACTTTTCACGAACACGATCCAACATGTGCTGTTGCGCCATAACACCTCCACCAAAGACAATTACATCAGGGCGGAATGTCACCGTTGCTTGAATTGCTGCTTGCGCAATGTAGTAGGCTTGAATATCCCAAACAGAACTGTTTAGTTCAATATTTTCACCTCGAATGCCTGTCCGAGCCTCTAAACTAGGTCCAGCAGCCAGCCCTTCTAAACAGCCATTATGGAAAGGACACACCCCATTAAATTCTTTTTCTACATCCATTGGGTGTTTTGCAACGTAGTAATGCCCCATTTCTGGATGACCCGTTCCACCAACAAATTCACCACGTTGAATGGCGCCAGCACCGATTCCCGTTCCAATAGTATAATAGACCAAATTTTCAATTCGTCCGCCTGCATTATTTCGCGCCACCACTTCACCATAAGCAGAGCTATTGACATCTGTCGTAAAGTAAATCGGCACATTTAAAGCACGCCGCAAAGCTCCCACAATATCAACATTTGCCCAATGTGGTTTAGGTGTCGTCGTGATAAAACCATAGGTTTTTGAATTAGGGTCAATATCAATCGGTCCAAAAGAACCAACTGCAAGACCGGCTAAATTCTCAAAACGAGAGAAAAATGCAATCGTCTTATCCAACGTTTCAATCGGTGTGGTCGTTGGAAATTGTGTTTTCTCAACCACTTCAAATTTTTCATTCCCAACTGCACACACAAATTTTGTACCACCAGCTTCTAGGCTTCCATACAATTTTGTCATTTCAAAACCTCTTTTTATTTTGTTTTCTTCTCTTCTTTATTCATTATAGCATATATTCGTATGACTTCTGAGTAAAAATCTTACTTTCTCTTCTCTTTTTCAAAGAAAAGGGAGTGGGAAAGAACTGGAAAGAGTTCATTTCCCACCCCGCACAGTTGATTGACAACTTTGAGACGTGAAGCGAGCAAAGAAAACAATCAACCGCTGTGTTAATGTGTTTTGTTAACCAAAAGTGAAGAAGCTGAACCCTTTTGCTCAGCCTCTTATCACATTATACGGTTAGGCTTTTAGCTCAATCACAGCATCGCCTTTCGCTACTGTACCCTCTGCAACAGGAGTAACAGAAGCATAATCAGCTGTGTTGGTAACAATCACCATAGTTGTGTCATCAAGACCAGCGGCTGCAATTTTCGCAGCGTCAAATGTACCAAGAACATCGCCAGCTTTCACCTTATCACCTTGAGCAACTTTTTGATCAAATCCGTCACCGTTCATAGAAACTGTGTCAATACCTACGTGAATCAAGATTTCAGCACCTTTTGCCGTTTTCAAACCGTAAGCGTGACCAGTTGCAAATGCGATTGTCACTTCTGCATCCGCAGGAGCATACACAACACCTTCACTAGGTTTCACTGCGATTCCTTGTCCCATAGCACCACTTGAGAACACTGGGTCATTGACATCTTTCAAGTCAAACATTTGACCAACGATTGGAGAAACGATTGTTTCATCAGAAAGGACTGGCGCAGCTGCTTCATTAGCTTCTACTACTTCTTTTGCTTCAGTCACTTCTTCTTCAGCATCTTTGTAACCAAATGCGTAAGTCAAACCAAATCCAAGACCAGTAGTTACAAGTACCATAAAGATATATTGAAGAACTTGACCATTCAGATAGAGAAGCGTACCTGGGATAATAGTAATACCAAATCCAGTACCAGCAAGTCCAAGAATAGAAGCTAACCAACCACCAGCAGCACCGGCAACAAGACCAAGTACAAATGGTTTACCATAACGTAAGTTCACCCCGAAAATAGCTGGTTCAGTAATTCCAAGACCTGCAGAGAGAGCAGCCGGGAATGCAAGAGCTTTTAGTTTTTTAGATTTTGTTTTTACACCAACTGCAAGAGTTGCACCCGCTTGGGCAGTCATAGCAGCTGTGATGATCGCATTAAAGGCATCTTTTCCTTCATTTGCAATCAATTGTGCTTCTAGTAAGTTGAAGATATGGTGAACACCAGTTACCACGATAAGCTGATGCACACCACCAAGGATGAGACCAGCTAAGCCAAACGGTAAGGCAAGAATAGCTTTTGTCGCAGCAAGAATGACATTTTCAAGTGAGTGGAAGATTGGACCAATGACAAAGAGTCCAAGAACTGACATCACAAGGAAGGTCAAGAATGGCACAACAAGCAAATCAAGCACATCTGGAATTTTCTTATGCAACCATTTTTCAAGTTTCGCACCAAGTAGTCCAATGAAGAAGGCTGGCAATACTGAGTTTTGATAACCAACTACTGGAATGAAACCAAAGAACATGATTGGCTTTGCAGCACCAGAAGCTACATCCCAAGCATTTGGAAGAGCGGTATTTACCAACATCAAACCAAGTACAATACCGATCACTGGATTCCCACCGAATACACGGAAAGCTGACCAAGAAATCAAAGCTGGGAAGAAGGCAAATGCTGTATCTGTCAACACAACTGTGTAAGTATAGAAGTCTGACGCAGCAAAGGCTTTTGAAGTTGTTCCAAATAACCCAAGAATCGTATCATTATTAATCGCACCACGAATCCCCATGAAGAGACCTGTTGCTACGATTGCTGGCAGGATTGGCACAAATACGTCACCAAATGTACGAACGGCACGTTGGAACCAATTTCCCTTTTTAGCTGCTTCTGCTTTTTGCTCACCAGTTGAAGATGTAGGCAAACCAAGCGCTACCACTTCATCATAGATTTTATTCACTGTACCAGTACCAAAGATAATTTGGTATTGGCCTGAGTTAAAGAAAGCTCCCTGAACCTTTTCAAGATTCTCAACTCTGTCTTTATCAATCTTAGCTTCATCTTTGACCATGACACGCAGACGGGTCGCACAGTGAGCAACACTACTTACATTGTCACGTCCGCCAATGGCCTCAATGACTGCTTTTGCAATGTCCTTATTTTCCATTTGCATCTCCTTATTGAAAATAATTAGCTTTTATGAAAGCGATTTAATCGCTCCTACGACTATTATTTTAACATGATTTCAAAATATGTCAAGCGTTTTGCAGAAATTTTATTTTTTTCTATTAAAAAGTTGATTTTTTAAGAGAAAACGTTTACTATATAAGTAAGAAAACTATCTAGGAGGACAAAAGATTGGCTTGGACTACTAAACAACGTTACAAACGCTATGAACAATGGACTGAAAACGAAATCCAACAGATAAAAAATAAAATCGCTACATCACCTTGGCGTGCTACCTACCACGTAGAGCCTGATACGGGACTGCTGAATGACCCAAATGGTTTTTCCTATTTTGACGGAAAATGGATTGTCTTCTATCAAAATTTTCCGTTTGGTGCAACTCATGGGCTCAAGTCTTGGGTACAACTGGAAAGTGATGACCTCGTACACTTCACAGAAACCGGTGTTCGTATTCTGCCAGACACCCCATTAGACAGTCACGGTGCTTACTCTGGATCGGCCATGCAGTTTGATGACAAACTTTTCCTATTCTATACTGGAAATGTCCGTGATGAGAATTGGGTTCGTCACCCTTACCAAATCGGTGCTTTGCTGGACAAAGACGGACATATTCAAAAACTAAACAAAGTCTTGATTGAACAACCTAAGGATACTACAGATCATTTTCGTGATCCTCAGATTTTTAACTACCACGGACAATTTTACGCCATTGTTGGGGAACAAAAACTTGACAAAAAAGGCTATATCAAGCTTTATAAAGCGATTGACCACGATTATACAAACTGGGTAGAAGTCGGTAATTTAGACTTTGAAAATGACAACACCGCCTACATGATGGAATGTCCAAATCTTGTCTTTATTGATGATAAGCCAATTTTGCTCTACTGTCCTCAAGGTTTATCAAAAGAAGTCACTCCTTATGACAATATTTATCCAAATATGTATAAAATAGGTCAATCGTTTGACACAAAGAAAGCAACAATTGTTGAACCTAGTCCTCTGCAAAATTTAGATTATGGATTTGAATGCTACGCCACTCAAGCTTTCAATGCTCCTGACGGACGTGCCTTAGCTGTCAGCTGGCTAGGATTACCAGATAGTGCCTATCCATCCGACCGTTTCGACCACCAAGGAACATTCTCTTTGGTCAAAGAATTAACCCTAAAAGACGGTAAACTCTATCAATACCCTGTCCCAGCTATCACATCCTTGCGCACAGATAATAGCCAAACATTTGCTAATCAAGCGCAGACAACGAACTGCTATGAATTAGAACTAGAATTTACAGCTGATTCACAAGCTGAAATCGTCCTCTTTGCAGATCAAGAGCATAAGGGGTTACGCATTTGCTTTGACATCAAAAATGGTCAAGTAACAGTTGACCGTAGTCAAGCCGGTGAGCAATACGCTCTTGAATTTGGTACTGTTCGTAGTTGTACGATTGAAAACCAAGCTACAACTGCTACTATCTTCATTGATAAGTCAGTTTTTGAAATTTTTATTAACAAAGGAGAAAAAGTATTTTCAGGTCGCGTTTTCCCTCATGAAAACCAAAACGGTATTTTTATCAGCGAGGGAAATCCAACTGGAACTTACTATGAATTAGATTATGGTCGCGAAGTTAACTGATGTTGCAAAAATTGCTGGAGTCAGCCCAACCACTGTATCCCGTGTAATTAACAAAAAAGGCTACCTCTCAGAAAAAACGATTACAAAAGTCAATGAGGCCATGCGCGAGTTGGGATACAAGCCCAATAATCTCGCTCGTAGCTTACAAGGAAAATCCGCTAAACTGATTGGATTGATTTTCCCAAATATCAGTCACATCTTTTATGCCGAACTCATTGACAAATTAGAACATGAGTTATTCAAAAGAGGCTACAAGACAATCATCTGCAATAGCGAGCACAATTCAAGTAAGGAAAAAGAGTATCTGGAGATGCTAGAAGCCAATCAAGTGGATGGCATTATCTCAGGCAGTCACAACTTAGGCATCTCTGATTATGACCGTGTAACAGCTCCCATTATCTCTTTTGACCGCAACTTATCCCCTTCCATTCCTGTTGTATCTTCGGACAACTATGCTGGTGGTGTCTTGGCTGCAGAAACCTTGGTCAAATCCGGTGCCCAAAATATCATTATGATTACCGGAAATGATAATTCAAACTCCCCGACAGGTCTCCGCCATGCAGGTTTTGCTTCCATTCTACCTGATGCACCAATTATCAATGTATCAAGTGACTTCTCTCCTATTCGCAAAGAAATGGAAATCAAAAATATTTTAAAACATAGAAAACCTGATGCCATTTTTGCTTCAGATGATCTGACAGCCATTTTAATCATGAAAGTCGCTCAAGAATTGGAAATCAAAATTCCAGAGGATCTAAAAGTCATCGGTTACGACGGAACTTATTTTGTAGAAAGCTACTATCCCCAACTAGCCACTATACAGCAACCATTGAAAGATATAGCTTGTTTACTGGTAGATTTGTTGCTTCGAAAAATTGCTGGTGAAGAAGTTGTGACAACCGGCTACTTTCTTCCCGTCCACCTCTCTTCAGGCAAGAGTATTTAATACTGTGAGATAGTTAAACCCCCACTTAAGTATTGAGAAATCTTAAGTGGGGTTTAGTGTTTATTCGTTGTTCTTATATTTTATCTGCCAGAAGCACATCATCAATAGCCTGCGCACAGCCACCGTGGTCGTTATCTGCCACAATAATATCTGCCAAACCTTTGATATTCTCATTGGCATTTCCCATAGCGACACCAAAACCTGCTTCGCGAATCATGCTTTCATCATTGTCAGCATCCCCAACAACAATGATTTGCTCCATAGGAAGATTTAATTTTTGAGCAAGGTGAGCTAAACCCTGCCCCTTTTCAACTCCTTGCGCTGTTAGTTCAAGACCACTTACTTCTGATTTTATCATGGCAATATCCTCAGATAACAACACCTCATACGATTGATCTCGATCCCTTGCCGTAAAGTGATAAATATTGATTTTGTCAAAATGCTCTCTCTCCTTAGCTAACAAATCGTAAATATTATCCACCAAGATAGCTGTTTTATCATAAAGTTCAGTATAAATTTCCATATAATAGTTAGCAATATTCTCAAAATGTGATTTTTGAAGATAGCCTTGTCCGTCAATCATACAAACCAGCATCAAATCTTGAACTTCTGCTATCGCCTTCACCTTATCCACTGCTATAGCAGGCAAGGTTTGCTTAGCTAAAACGCATTTAGCCTCCAAATCATAAATCAATGCACCACTTGCAAGAATAGCATAGCGAATCCAGCGCAAATCATCTCCATAAGGAAGCAGTTCTGACAAAGAGCGTCCTGTTGAAAGTACAACTTGTTTACCAGCATCTTGAGCTCTCCCAATCGCTTCAACGCTGCTTTTGGCAATTGTTTTTTTACTAGTCAAAAGTGTTCCATCCATATCAAACGCAATCAATTGATACATCCCATTACTCCTCTTTTCTATTACAACTAGTATAGCACAGTTTAAAATGGAATCGTCCAGAAAAAGATAACATGAATTCAAAAATCACTCTAGATAACTTCTAAAGTGATTTTTAAAATTCTCTCAAAGTCAAAGAATGATGTTATAATTCTTTTTTATATTTTTCAACTTCTGCTTTATTAGCCCACACAAAGTGTCCAGGACGAATTTCAACCATTTCTGGCTTATCTACTGAATAATCATGTTGAGCAGCATCATAAACCTTCAATACTTTCTTCCGCTCCAATATTGGGTCTGGAATTGGGACAGCAGATAGCAATGACTGCGTATAAGGATGGATTGGATTATTGAAGAGTTCTTCTGTTTCAGCCACTTCTACAATCACACCCTTATAAATAACAGCAATACGGTCTGAGATAAAACGTACAACTGATAAATCATGGGCAATGAAAAGATAAGTCAAGCCTAGATCTTTTTGGAATTTCTTAAGAAGATTCAAAACTTGCGCGCGCACAGAGACGTCAAGCGCTGAAATCGGCTCATCTGCAATGACAAAATCTGGTTCCATAACAAGCGCACGGGCAATCCCAATCCGCTGACGTTGACCACCAGAAAATTCATGCGGGTAACGTGTTAAATGCTCTGATAACAATCCAACTTCATGAATAATATCTTTCACTTTTTTCTTGCGTTCTTCTTCATCTTTAAATAAATGGAAATTATACAAGCCTTCCGAAATGATATAATCAACTGTCGCACGTTCATTCAAACTAGCAGCAGGGTCTTGGAAAATCATTTGAATTTTACGAATGATTTCTGACTCTTCTTCTTTTGATTTTTTGCCATTGATTTTTTTCCCTTCAAAGAAAATCTCTCCATGACTCGTATCATTTAAACCAATAATCGCACGACCAATTGTCGTTTTACCAGAACCAGATTCTCCTACAAGTGAAAACGTTTCTCCTTTATTGATAAAGAAATTAGCATTTTTAACAGCAACAAATTTCTTGCTTCCCTCACCGAAGGAAATTTCCAAATCTTTAACTTCTACTAATTTTTCAGGCATTTCCTTCCTCCTAGGCGTCTAAATGGGCAAAGCCCATTTTTAAGCTAATTTTTTCGTGCAAATCATCAATAACAGCAGGTTTATTCACTTTTGGAGCATTTTCATGAAGCAACCATGTTTTTGCCCAATGCGTATCTGACACATAGATTTGAGGCGGTTTTTCCTCAAAATCAATTTCCATCGCATAGTCTGAGCGGAGAGCAAATGCATCTCCTTGTAAATGTGAATAGAGAGATGGCGGCGTTCCAGGAATTGAATACAACTCACCCTTATCATCTGCCAACTGAGGCAGACTAGATAACAAACTCCAAGTGTAAGGATGACGTGGATCGTAAAAGACTTCTTCTACTGTTCCGTATTCAACGATTTCACCAGCATACATAACCGCAACCTTATCTGCAATACTTGCTACCACTCCAAGATCGTGGGTGATAAAAATAGTGGTGAATTGATACTCTTGTTGCAATGATTTCAACAAATCAATGATTTGCGCTTGAATGGTAACATCCAGCGCTGTCGTAGGCTCATCACAGATTAGAATATCTGGACGACAAGCAAGTGCAATGGCAATAACAATCCGTTGACGCATTCCCCCTGAATATTGGAATGGGTATTCATTAAAACGCTTTTCAGCATCAGGAATGCCGACCTTATTCATATAGTCAACAGCCATTTCTTTTGCTTCTTTTGGCGTTTTCTTTTGGTGCTTGATAATTACTTCTGTAATTTGGCTACCAATTGTGTTAATAGGGTCCAAACTCGTCATCGGATCTTGGAAGATTGTTGCAATTTTAACACCGCGTATAGGTTCCCAATCTTTATTAGACTTCAATTTTGTCAAATCTTGTCCACGGTAATCAATCGTTCCTTGAGCAACTCGACCATTTTCCTCTAACATTCCTGTAAATGTCTTTGTCAAAACAGACTTACCAGAACCAGATTCTCCTACAAGTGCAAGAACCTCACCTTCAATAAGGTCAAGCGAAACACCACGAATGGCTGTTAAGACTTTATCACGAACGTCAAATTCCACGACAATATCGCGAGCAGTCAATATTACATTTTTTTCTTGTGTCATATTTACTCC
The DNA here is from genome assembly GCF_001838575.1 of Streptococcus sp. HMSC034B03. Taxonomy (NCBI): domain Bacteria; kingdom Bacillati; phylum Bacillota; class Bacilli; order Lactobacillales; family Streptococcaceae; genus Streptococcus; species Streptococcus sp. HMSC034B03. The sequence continues at coordinate 140,141 of NZ_KV837626.1, read as the reverse complement.
TATCTATGTGTACGTGGATCACTAGCGTCCGCTAAGTTTTGACCGACAACGAACAATGAAAGAGAAACCAAAATCAAGGTTGTCAATGGAATCCAGAAAAGATACGCATTTGTTGTCACATTTTGTGAATAATCTGAAATTAACCGTCCCAAACTTGGTACTGTGACAGGAAGCCCTAAACCAAAGAACGATAGAAACGCTTCATAAGAAATGAAACTTGGAAGCAGTTGCGAAGCCGTGGTCACAATAACAGAAACCAATTGTGGCATGATGTTTTTCACGATGATTTTCAGTGTTGGCGTACCCAAAGTTCGGCTGGCAAGGTTATATTCCAAGTCGCGATAACGCATGATTTGGATACGAATCGTATAAGCAATCCCAACCCAACCTGTGATGGTCATAGCAAAAATCAAGTTCCAGAAACCAGCACCAATTGAATAAGTCAAGACAATGACAATCAAGAGAGATGGGATGTTAGAAATGATATTGTACACTTCCATCATGATACGGTCAACGGTTTTTGAAATTCCCCAGATACCACCAATCACAATACCAATAACTAAGTTAATCACGGTTGCAATGACAGAAATGAGGATGGAGTTACGAGCTCCAAACCATACTCCGTCAAAAAGAGATTTCCCGTTGCTATCTGTACCAAACCAATATTGACCGTTTGGTTTAATATAACGCGCACCGAAATCATTCACCTTGCTGACATCGTTAAAGTCAAAATCTGAGAAAATCGGATAAATGAAACTCATCAAAATAATAGCGACCAAAATTCCCAACATGATAACTGTTGATTTCTTTTTTAGGAACTGACGCATAACTGATTTCCAGTAAGAATAGGCTGGAGCATCAATTGTTTCAGAGGCAAAATCATCGCGTTTGACAAATTGGAACTTAGTCTTATCAATTGTAGCCATTATTTACCTCCTTTTGATGTTAATTTAATACGTGGGTCAAGCACTGTCATCAGAATATCACCCAATAAAAGAGCGAAGATAGAAAGACAAGTAAAGATAAAGACAAGACCAACGACCATAGAATTGTTTGAAGCTTTAACAGAGTCAATCAACATCTTACCCATACCAGGGAAAGCGAAGACTGTTTCAGTCAAAGTTGCACCTGTAATAACCCCAATAACTGAGTTTGGAATGCTGGATACAAGTGGCACCATGGCATTTTTGAAAATATGTTTATTAGAAATTTCTTTTTCAGAAAGACCTTTTGCACGTGCAAAACGAACAAAATCTTGTGATTGCAAGTCAATCATATAACGGCGAATCCAAACGGCTGTCCAAGGCGCACTCAAGAGTCCAAGAATGACTGCCGGCAACACATAAGAGCGCCAATCACCTGCTCCCAAAATAGGGAATGAATCAGGCAAGCCAATCGCTGAACCAATCAAGCGAATGATATAAACCAAGGCAATAGTTGGCAGTGACATTAAGAAAGTCAAAGCACCGGTTGAAATACTATCAAACAATGTATTCTTAAAGCGAGCCATATAAGATCCAAGTGGAACGGCGATTAAGTATGACAAGGCCAAACCAATCAACCCAACAATAGAAGAACTCACAATCATAGATGGATATTGATAATTGCTCTCTGTCGCCGTATAAGGATCATCTTTTCCGTAATTAGCAACATCGCGTGCATCGGCTTGTTTTGGAGACTTATATGTACGCGTATAAATATTAACAGATGATGTTTTCTTTCCTGTTGGAAATTGAACTTCTGATGTCTTCGTTTGACCTTGCCCTTGTGAAATAACCTGTAAAACAGGAAGATTAGCATAGGTCGGATAAGAAGTTCCTAGATTTAATCTTACAAAATTTTGGTGAATAAATGGAAACTGACTATTGAAATATAATAAATATTTATGTCTTGTTCCAGAACCAACAACAGACCAACCAATAGCAGGATCATTTTCAATGCGAATATAACGCTTCAAATTCGGATTAGAAGCATCTTTCACAGCACCTGTATGGTCAATTTGAATCAAATTACCATAGAAACCAAGAACGCGTTCATAGACTGGAACTTCACGAGTTGCATAAAATTGCTTGCTTTCTTTAAATTGCTGCAATTTCCAACCGCGTCCCAGCTTTTTGATGTAAGCTTCATAGATTTTTTTATTTGCATTAGTAGGTTCTACTGTTACAGAGGAATTCTCTTTACTAGCTTTTTCTTGTAATTCCTTCGTATCATAGTAGTCAATGTAACCCATACGCTCAAAAATCGTATTTTCGTAATTGGCTTTTTTATCAGGAGTTGTCGCTATTTTGTTATAGTTTGGGTCCTGTTTGAAAATCAACTTCCTAGGCACCATGGTATAGATAATGGTGTAAGTCAGCGTTGTTACCATGAAAATAGATACTAAAGAGCGTAAGATACGCATAAAAATATATTTCTTCATTTACCGTTTCCTTTAAAATCCCAAAAGAACTTTCCCTCCTGTTAGAGAAAGTTCTGATGAGAAGTTTATTTTACATGATCTGCTAATTCTTTTTGTATTTTAATGATTCAGCATGAGTCACATCAGATATTCCACTTTAATAACTATGGTTAAGTTATTAAACATAACCTGTCAGCCAAGACCGAAGGAACTGATAGAGAAATGCCACGCGTCACGACAAATACCTATTTTCAATTTTAGAATACCTTCAATTTTTAAACTGATTGTTTAAAATTATATCACAATTCTGGTTAATTGTAAAATCAATTGTCAGAATATTTTTATCATAATTGAACTTTTTTTGTTTTTCTGTTAAATTTTATCTAATTTTTTTCAATTATTTAACATGATCTGCAAGTTCTTCTTGAGCCTTTTTATTAGATTCTGTGCGCTTTTTATTCCATTTTTCCATTGCTTTCTTGTATTGATTTTGAGTCACAGGCTCATCTTGGAGTTCAAGATATTTATATAGAATGATTTCACTATTCCCTTTGTTTCCTGACCAAGCAAATGGATTAGTAAATGGCACTGTACGAGAAAGAATTGGACGACCAGTCAAGGTTGTTGTCGGAATAACCAAAGCATTATCAGTCAACCAAGCTTGGGCTGCAGCATATTTTTCATAGCGTGCATTCGTATTAGTGGTTTCTTTTTCAGCTTCATTCAACAACTTTTCATATTCGTTCATACCAACTTGTGCTGCTGCAGCGTTATTCGTACCTGCATCAAATCCTAGATAAGTCTTAGTGTTTTCACCACTTGAAGGTTTGATGACATCAAGATAAGTAGATGGGTCTTGGAAGTCTGGACTCCAACCAACATTATCAGAAAGGTCCCAATCTTCTGCTGCTGCAGATTCAGCAAAGTAAGTGATATTATTCACGTCGTCTTTAGACATTTGTTGAATATCAATCACAACATTTTCTTTACCAAGATTTTTTTCAATAGATTGTTTCAATGATTGCACACGTTGAACTTTATTAGTCGCTGTTTGGTCAACTGGCATATCAATGTGGATTGGGAATTGAACGCCGTCTGCTTGAAGCGCTGCTTTCGCTTTCGCTAATTTTTCTTTAGCTTTAGTTGGATTGTAAAGACCATCTTGCGCATCATTTAAGTTGACATCTTTCCAACTTTCATTATAACCAACTAATTTTTCTTTGACTAATTCTCCAAAGCTTTTGTCATCTGTTTGAACAAACGTTGGCGGTACAAAAAGATTACGGAGTATCTTCGTCGCACCGTCTTTACCATTCACCTGTGATGCATAAGCAGTGCGGTCAAATGCAAAGGTAATCGCTTGACGGAAATCCTTGTTTAGCAAAGCTTTCTTAGTAGAAGTTTTTTGAGCATCTGTTGTCTTTGAAGTGTGATTGTAAGATTGACGATCAATATTTGTAGCTACTAAGTAAGTCGTTGCATCTTGTGGAGTATAAACGATGTTGTTTTTGTATTTCTTGCTGACAGAAGCATAACTTGGGCTAGTTGGAAATACTTTAGCATTGGTAAATGAGCCATCACTAAATCCTTTAGCAAGTTTGTCTTGGTCTTGACCATCATAGTAGGACAACTTGATGTTGTCAATGTGCACATTCTTCTTATCCCAGTAGTTTGGATTTTTAGCAAATTCAACAGACGATTTCGCTGTGATAGATTTCAGCAAGTATGGACCATTATAAAGAAGACTAGATGGGTCTGTTGCTTGTGCAAATTTATTGCCTTTTGATTTCAAAAATTCTGCATTAACTGGTGCTAGAACGCCCATTGTTGTTTTAGAATTCCAAAAGCTTTCTGGTCGATTAAGCGTGTATTGAACCGTGTAATCATCAACTGCTTTGATACCGACAGAAGAGAAATCTTTATTTTCACCCTTCATGTAAGCATCCAAGCCTTTAACAGAATCTTGCACCAAGTAAATAGCATCAGATTTATTATCCGCAGCATATTTTAAGCCTGTCACAAAGTCTTGTGCCTTAACTTCTGCATACTCTTCGCCCTCTGATGTGTACCATTTGGCACCCTTACGAAGTGTATAAGTATAAGTCAAGCCATCCTTGGAGACTGTCCAATCCTTCGCTACAGAAGGAACTAGATTTCCGTAACGGTCATTTTCCAAGAGTCCGTCAATGACATTACTGGTAAGATTTGCAGTAGCTGCTTTCCCAGTTGTCAAATAGTTCAGGTTATCTGGATCTTGCTCATAAATATATGAGAATGTTTTGTTCCCCGAGCTTGTTTTAGAGCTAGAACAAGCTGCTAGAGCTCCTGTTGCAAGCAAGGCTAGCGCTGCAAGGGTAATGATTTTACTTTTCTTCATGAATATTCCTCCCAAAATCATTATTTTTATACATTCTAGCAAACAAAATATAAAAAGTAAATAGAATTTTCTAAATTTTATGACATATTTTTTTAGACCTAGTATCAAAGGGATTATATTAATCTTACAATTTTATAGATAGAAAAAAGCAGATGAAACCCACTTTTAAGTGAGTTTTACCTGCTTTTATAAATGTATTATTTTACATGATCAGCTAATTCATCTTGAGCTTTTTTATTAGACTCGGCTTTTTCTTTTTGCCATTTCTTCTTAGCTGCTTCATAGTCTTTCTTAGTGACAGTATCGTTACCGACTTTAATGTATTTGAAGTAGGTTGAGCTACCTTTACTACCTGTTTGCGCAAATGCACCTGAGAACGGTTGAATGCGTGACACAAAAGTTCCGGCACCTGTTGAAGCCATTGTTGGTAAGACAAGTGAACTGTCTGTTAACCAAGCTTGTGCTGCTGCATATTTTTCATAACGTTTTGCAATGTCTGTTGTTTCTGCACCTGCTTCATCGACTAATTTATTATATTCGTCCAAGCCGACTGCTTTAGCACCAGCATTTTCACTACCAGAGTCAAATCCAAACCATGTCTTCGTATTATCAGAAGCTGTTGATTTCAAAATGTCAAGATAAGTAGATGGATCTTGATAGTCGGGATTCCAACCAACAGCGCCTGAGATATCCCAGTCTTCTCCAGCTGCATTTGGAGCATAGTAAGTGACGTTGTTAAAGTCATCTTCTGACATCATGTTCAAGTCCATGACAACATTTTCTTTACCAAGTACTTTTTCAACAGATTGTTTTAAAGACTGCATCCGAGCAACGTAGCTCTTAGAAGTTTCTACAGTAGGAACATCTAAGTGGATTGGGAACTGTACACCTTGAGCTTGCAAAGCTGCTTTTGCTTTTGCAAATTTTTCTTTTGCTTTTGTTGGATTGTACAAGCCGTTTTGTGAATCAGCTAGTTTGACACCCTTCCAGTCATCGCCATAGCTTGCTAATTTTTCTTCTACAACATCACTAAATGATTTTTCACCAACTTGAACAAAATTAGATGGTACAAACATATTACGGATTGCTGTGGCAGCACCATCTTTACCATTTACTTGTGCTGCATAAGATTCGCGGTCAAGTGCAAAGTTCAAAGCTTGACGGAAGTCTTTGTTCAACAATGCCTTTTTCGTTGAATTTTTTTCTTCATCTGTTTTCTTAGCCGTGTGGTTGTAAGATTGACGGTCAATATTAAGGGCTAAAGCAGCCGTTCCAGAGCCTGCTTCTGCTGTATAGATATTGTCCTTGAATTGTTTTTCAAAAGTTGCAAAGTTTGAACTTGTTGGGAAGAGGCGTGCGTATGAGTATGCCCCATCTTTGAAATTACGAGCCAATGAGTCCTGGTCTTGACCATCATAGTAAGCAAGTTTAATGCTATCAACTTTTACTTTATCTTTATCCCAATAATGTTTGTTTTTAACATATTCTACCGCAGATTTTGCTGTGATAGCTTTCATCAAGAATGGTCCATTATAAAGGATTGAGTTAGGGTCTGTTGATTGGCCAAATTTATTTCCTTTAGATTTCAAAAATTCTGCATTGATTGGCCACATAATGGCAGAGGTTGTCTTAGAATTCCAATATGGTTCTGGCTTGTTCAATGTATACTGAACAGTATAATCATCAACTGCTTTCACACCTACCGTTGAAAAGTCTTTTGTTTGACCATTCACGTAAGCATCTAAACCTTTAATTGAGTTTTGAACCAAATAAAGCGCCTCAGATTTTTTATCGGCAGCATGTTTCAAACCAGTTACAAAGTCTTGCGCTTTAACTTCTGCGTATTCTTCCCCTTCTGATGTGTACCATTTGGCACCCTTACGAAGTTTATAAGTATAGGTTAAACCATCTTTTGATACAGTCCATGACTTAGCCATTGATGGTACAAGATTTCCATATTTGTCATTTTCTAACAATCCGTCAACTCCATTTGTCACAAGATCGCTAGTGGTTGCTTTTCCTGATGTTACATAATCCAAAGTTTCTGGATCACTAGAATACACATAACCAAATTTTGTTTCAGCTGAGTTCGATTTCGAACCCGAGCAAGCAGCTAAAAGACCAGACGTTAAAAGAGCTAGCCCCGCAACTGCGATGATTTTACTTTTTTTCATAGTTACCTCCGAAAAGTATGATATATTCTAATTATACTATAACTTAACAAAAAGTAAAGAATTTTCAAACAAATCTTTCAACAAAAAACGTTGTTGTGAGCCGAAATGCTTTCAAACAACGGACTCACTTCTCGTATCCTATTGATGGATACATTGCTTTTTAGGTTATTTCCTCTCTGGGTGAATGACATACGTTTCAAAATCCAGATTCGGCATACATTCTGCTAAATCGTTCTCAATGCGCTTCAGTGCTTCTAAACGCATTTCAACAGATGTGTGAGCATTCCCTTGAATGATAAAAATGGCATTTTTTGTCTCGTCATCAAATTTATAGTTTTCTCCGTCACGAACATCTAGCCATGCTAAAATTCCTTTTTGATCACGATAAACATAATCAGTCTGTGAAACGTGTTTTTCCGTAGATAAAATCGGCAGAAAAACGTCTTCATTTTGGCTAACAGTAAACTCTATCTGCTCCTCTATTTTATCCAAATCATGTCCACCAATAGCTAGTAAAGAATGCAAAGATTCGACATTGTAAATATCAATAATACTGTTAATATGTGGAATAGAACCACGATGTCGAATATTCCGAATAAGCGCCAAAACGGTAGGAGGATTCTTCTTGACACTACGTCCAACACTTTGCAACAAATCTTTGTAGCCTTGAATGACTGCATCATCAGACACTTCATCCACATTGCATTTCAAGGCCCACTTTTCCATTTCTTTTTGCTTTTCCAAAAATGAAGCGGATAAAGGCGCATGTGGATCTACATTTTTGGCAATGCCAATTACCACATTTTTAATTCCAAGCGCTACGAGACTTTCATCAAGTATAAACTTCATCATGATCTACCTCCGGATAATAATTTAGAGAATTGATTAACTATTAAATCCTTTGCAAAAAGTCTTATTTTATTGCTAAACCACTGCTCTTTATGACAATCTAGTTGTAGATTTCATTTAAAATCTTGCACCAATTTGTTATACTGATAAGACTTTCTATTTATAAAAGATATTAAAAAGACTGGAATAGGCTCCAGATTGTGATACCAATCATGGAAGCCTGTCCCATTCTATTATTTTTCACTATTTTCAACCGCAGCTGTGACAAAAGCCGTATAAAGTCCTTCTGGACGATTAGGGCGGCTGGATAATTCTGGGTGGTATTGACACGCCACAAAGAATTTATTTTCTGGAATTTCTACAATTTCTACCAGACGATTATCAGGTGAAACTCCTGAGAAGACAAATCCTGCGTTTTCAAATTGTTGACGGAATTCATTGTTAAATTCATAACGGTGGCGGTGACGACGCTGCACAACTTCTTGATTGTCATAAGCTGCAGCGGCTTTGGAACCACGTTTCAACTTAGATGGATACAGTCCTAAGCGAAGCGTTCCTCCCATGTCTTCTACATCAATCTGATCACGCATCAAATCAATAACAGGATGTTTCGTATCAGGATTTAATTCTGAAGAATTAGCATCTTCAAATCCTAACACATGGCGAGCAAACTCAACACAAGTCAACTGCATACCAAGGCAAATTCCAAGCATTGGCACATCATTTTCACGCGCATATTGAATGGTCGCAATCTTTCCTTCGGTTCCGCGATGACCAAATCCACCTGGCACAATAATACCGTCTGCATCTTTCAACAATTCGGCGACATTTTCCGTTGTGACATCATTCGCATTGACCCAATTCAGCTTGATTTCTGCATCATTGGCATAACCAGAGTGCTTGAGAGCTTCTACAACAGAGATATACGCATCTGGCAACTCCACATATTTCCCAACAAGCGCAATTTTCACTTGTTTCTTCAAGTTCATGACTTTATCAACCATAGCAGACCAATCTGTCATATCCGCTTCTGGCACGTCCAACTTCAAGTGATCACAAACGATTTGGTCCATGTTTTGTGCTTGCAAATTCAGCGGAATTTGATACAAATGTTCCACATCTAACGACTCAATCACTGCTTCTGGTGCCACGTCACAAAATTGCGCTAATTTATTTTTAATATTTTGACCTGCTGGCTTTTCAGTGCGAATGACCAGCATATTCGGTTGAATACCCAGACCACGCAATTCTTTTACAGAGTGTTGAGTTGGTTTGGTTTTCATTTCCCCAGCTGCTTTCAGATAAGGAAGCAAGGTCGTGTGAATATACATCACATTGTCTGCTCCGACATCTGCCTTCATTTGACGAAGCGCTTCTAAGAATGGCAAGCTTTCGATATCTCCAACAGTCCCTCCCACTTCTGTAATAATCACATCAGAGTCTGTTGTCGTTGCAGCACGTTTAATCTTTTCTTTTAAAGCGTCTGTAATGTGTGGAATGACCTGGACAGTTGCTCCAAGATACTCACCTTTACGTTCTTTGCGAAGAACTTCACTATAAATCTTACCCGTTGTGACATTTGAATATTTATTTAGGTTAATGTCAATAAAGCGTTCATAGTGCCCCAGATCCAAGTCTGTCTCTGCACCGTCGTCCGTCACAAACACTTCCCCGTGTTGGTAAGGACTCATCGTTCCTGGGTCGATATTGATATATGGGTCAAACTTTTGAATGGTTACCTTAAGACCACGGTTTTTCAAGAGACGACCAAGACTTGCTGCCACAATCCCTTTACCGATCGAACTAACTACACCACCTGTAACAAAAATATATTTTGTTGCCATAAATACTCCTTATCTAAAATACAACGTCCATTGCTTTTTAAGACGTGTTTCATGAATAGCAAAACAAAAATAGCTCCCTAGAGCTAGGGAGCTTCGACTTCTTAAAAGAAGTGCCCGATATTATAATATCGCAGAATAAAACTTTTGTCAAATAAGAAAATAAGAATACATCATTAAATTTGACTATTCTTCATCTTCTCCATCTACTTCATCGTCAGAATAATCTTCGTCCTCTTCATTGAGTTCGACTTCTTCACCTAAATCATCAGGTGCAATTTCATTGATTTCAGCATCATACGCTTCAACTTCACTCTTCTCGTCGTCCGGATTGTCCTCGCCATAATTAAGGGCAGGGTCTGCTTCGTATGAGTCTTCATCTTCTGGATCATCGTCATTGTAATCAATAGCATCTTCATCTCCGTCCATAAAGGCGTTCACACGTTTTTTCTTTCGTTTCTTCGGAGTTTCTTCATCGTCTTCTTCAAGTGTGATAATTTCTTCATCCACCTCGTCAATCGCATACCATGAACGCAAGCCCCATTTGTTATCTCCAAGAGGAATGAAACTGCCGTCTACATTTAGCTCTGTATAAAAAAGTGGCAAGGCTTCACGAATATCACTATTTGATTTTGCAAGGTAATTTTGAATTTCATTGACAAGATCATTAAAGTACATTTCATGATGACGACCACGCGTTTCTAAGATAGCACGCGCTACTTCAATCATAGAAAGTTCACTTTTTTCTTGTCCAGCAAATACTTCTAATTCCAAAGTCGATCTCCTTTTAAGTCTGAGGGCTTCTGCCCTGTTGGCTCTCAAATATTTAATTTATTGAATTTTTCGCTACTTTTTATTGTACGATAAAAATCTTCTTTCGTCAAAAGAATTTTATCCTCTATTCAAGAAAATCACCATTTTTACCAAAATGACTTCCGCTTTTATATAAAAAGAAGCAAAAAGGCAATTCAGCCAATTCTCTGACTGAACTTGCCTTATGTTATCGCTCGATTATTTTACTTTTGCAGTACTTGTAATCAATTCAACGGCTTTTTTAATCACAATATCATGTTTCAACATATCTGCTGAAAGAAGTTGACGAACGCGTTCTACTTCCATATTGTAATCAGCGGCAAGAGAAGCAATTTCTGCTTCAATATCTTCATCACTTGCTTCAAATCCTTCTGCTTTCGCAACAGCTTCAATCACAAGGTTTGTCTTAGTACGTTTTTCAGCATCAGCTTCATGTTGCTTGTGAAGATCTTCTTGCGTTGTACCAGTAATTTGGAAATACATATCTGGTGAAATACCTTGACGTTGCATGTTTCCAAGGAATTCATTTACAGAGCGGTGAACTTCTTCGTGAACCATTTCTTCTGGCAACTCAACGATTTCTGCATTTTCTACTGCAAGATCAAGCGCTGCAGATTCGACTGCGTCATCAAAAGCAATTTCTTTTGATTCAGCTAATTCTTTGCGGTATTTTTCTTTTAATTCGTCAAGTGTTTCAACATCTTCATCAATGTCTTTCGCTAGTTCATCATCTAGTTCTGGAACTTCTTTTTCTTTGACTTCGTGAATCGTAGTCACAAATTTAGCATCTTTACCTGCAAGGTCTGTTGCTTGATAGTCTTCTGGGAATGTCACGTTTACTTCTACTGTTTCACCAGCAGCATGTCCAACTAATTGATCCTCAAAACCTGGAATGAATTGACCGCTTCCAAGTTCAAGTGAGAAGTTATCTCCTTTACCGCCGTCAAATTCAACGCCGTCAACTGTTCCAACAAAGTCAATCACAACTGTGTCGCCATTAGCAGCTTTGTCTTCTTTCAATACAAGCTCTGCTAAATTGTTGCGCTCACGTTCAATTCTTGCGTCTACATCTGCGTCAGATACTTCTTTAGAGACATCAACAGACACTTCTAAATTTTTATATTCACCTAATTTTACTTCAGGTTTTGTAACCACTTCAGCGGTAATAGTCCAATCTTGACCTTTTTCCATAGACGCCACATCAAATTGTGGTTGGGCAACAACTTCAATTTCTGCTTCTTTAACTGCAGCTTCATAAGCAGCTGGGAGAAGGGCGTTCAGTGTGTCTTGGTAAAGAGCTTCTTCCCCAAATTTTTGGTTAAACACCGGACGAGGAAGATGACCTTTACGGAAACCTGGCACATTCAGAGTTTTCTTAACTGAGTTAAACACGCGATCCAATTCTGGCTTGATTTGTTCTTGACTGATTGTAAATGTCAAAACTCCGCGATTTGTTTCTTTGCTTTCAAATGATACAGACATTCTGTCATTTCTCCTTAAAATTTATTGAATACAATCAATTATACCATAAATACACGTTATTTCACAATTTTTTAACAAAAAACATCATAAAATCCCAATTATCTGCATAAACACTGGAGACACTGCACCTTATCAAGGATAAAACCAATTAAATTACTACTGATTTACTACGTATGAATGAGCTTTGGTACGACGATTTTCCTTGAAAGGTGAAGATTTAATAGATACCTCCAGCACAAATTGAATATTCATAAAGGTAGACACTTCAACAATGAGGTGTCTATTTTTGTATTTAATTTGAAAGGTCGTGATAATGATGGAAAGAAAAACTTTGGAAAGGAAATGTCGTTCTCCTACGAAAGATACGCTGAAAACATAAAAATCAATAGATCACAGAAAGGACGAAAAAATATGGAACTAAAATTTGTTATTCCCAACATGGAAAAGACTTTTGGAAACTTAGAATTTGCCGGTGAGGATAAAGTCATACAAAGAAGAATCAACGGACAGCTTACGGTCTTATCAAGAAGCTACAACCTCTATTCCGATGTGCAGAGAGCAGACGATATTATCGTGATACTTCCGGCAGAAGCAGGCGAAAAGAACTTTGCCTTTGAGGAAAAAGTAAAACTCATCCATCCCCGTATCAGAGCAGAGGGATATAAAATCGGCACACGAGGATTTACCAATTACATTCTGGAAGCCGACGACATGATAAAGGCATAGAAAGCGAGGAAAAGAAATGAGATTAGCAAACGGTATCGTCTTAGAAAAGGAAGCGACATTTGGAGAGTTGAAATTCTCCGCACTTCGCCGTGAGGTACGCATTCAAAAGGAAGATGGCACGCTTTCGGAAGAAATTAAGGAGCGTACCTATGACCTCAAATCCAAAGGACAGGGACGAATGATTCAGGTGAGCATTCCTGCAAGCGTTCCGCTGAAAGAATTTGACTATAACGCACATGTAGAGCTTATCAATCCGGTAGCCGATACGGTAGCGACCGCAACCTTTCAGGGAGCAGAGGTGGACTGGTATATCAAGGCAGATGATATTGTGCCGGCGAAGGATTCAGGAAATTTCAAGAGGGAAGCTCCTAAAAAAGAACCCATATCTGAAAAGTAAGGTAAAGAACGCAAATCGAAAGGAGAAACAGGCACATGAAACAGTGGCTTCTTTCCGGTAAACGGATTCGACCAAGCGATAAGGATTTGGTCTTTCATACAGCCGTATCAATATTCCTGCCGGTTTTTATTCTTGTTGTTGCCCTGTTTCATGCAAAGACAATCTCAGAGATAAACTGGCAGGATTTTCATTTACCAAAAGCAGGTGAAATCAATGTTCCCTATCTTTCCATAAGCTGTATTAGCTCCGGTGTTATCTGCCTGCTGCTTGTTTTGGTGATTAAACGCTATCGCTATGACTGGATAAAACAGCTCTATCATCGTCAGAAATTAGCCAGAATGATACTGGAAAACAAATGGTATGAAGCAAAGCAGGTAAAATCAGAGGGGATTTTTAAAGATTCTTCCAGCCGGACAAGAGAAAAGATAAGCTACTTCCCGAAAGTCTATTACCGCATGAAAAACGGTCTGATTCAGATACGTGTAGAAATTACGCTGGGCAAGTATCAGGAACAGCTCCTGCATTTGGAGAAAAAGCTGGAGAGCGGCTTATATTGTGAGCTGACCGAAAAGGAGCTGAAAGATTCCTATGTGGAATATACCCTGCTTTATGACATGATTGCCAATCGTATTTCCATTGACGAGGTACAGGCAAAAAGCGGAAAGCTACGCCTTATGAAAAATATATGGTGGGAATATGACAAGCTCCCTCATATGTTAATTGCCGGTGGTACAGGCGGCGGTAAAACCTATTTTATCCTGACACTGATTGAAGCCCTGCTCCGTACAAATGCAAAGCTGTATATCCTTGACCCGAAAAATGCCGATCTTGCCGACTTAGGCTCTGTTATGAAAGAGGTGTATTTTCAAAAGGAAGATATCCTTTCCTGCATTGACAGATTCTATGAAGAAATGGTGAAGCGAAGCCTCGCCATGAAAGAAATGGAAAACTATAAAACAGGCGAAAATTATTCCTACTTGGGGCTTCCGGCTCATTTCCTGATTTTTGATGAATATGTCGCTTTTATGGAAATGCTGGGAACAAAGGAGAATACTGCCGTCTTAAATAAATTAAAGCAGATTGTCATGTTAGGTCGTCAGGCAGGATTTTTCCTAATATTAGCCTGTCAAAGACCGGACGCAAAATACCTTGGCGACGGAATCCGTGACCAGTTTCATTTCAGAGTAGCTTTAGGTCGTATGTCTGAAATGGGATACGGCATGATGTTTGGAAGTGATGTGCAAAAGGATTTCTTCTCAAAACAAATCAAAGGGCATGGCTATGTTGATGTGGGAACAAGCGTCATATCTGAATTTTATACGCCCCTTGTTCCCAAAGGACATGATTTTTTAGAGGAGATACGGAAACTCACAGACGGCAGGCAGGACGCACAAAAGGCGTGCGAAGCGTAAGCCTTGCCGTGCGGACGGTTTGCCGGTTGGTGTGGCGGCAGCCACGCCAACCATTCAACCCCCCGTATCTAACAGGGGGGTACAAATCGACAGGAAACAGTCAAAAAAACATTAGAAAATCCTTTGGTTACAAGGGATTTACAAAATTTCAGCGTATGTCAAATGGGCTTTAAAAGTTGACATACGCCTTTTTGATTGGAGGGATTTTTACTGAATGAACAAACTTGGTTACAGCATTTAAAAGAAAAACGCTTGGCTTATGGACTATCTCAAAACCGTTTAGCTGTTGCGACTGGTATTACAAGGCAGTATCTAAGCGATATTGAAACAGGAAAAGTCAAGCCATCAGAGGATTTACAGCAGTCCCTTTGGGAAGCTCTGGAACGCTTCAATCCCGACGCTCCCCTTGAAATGCTGTTTGATTATGTAAGGATTCGCTTTCCGACAACAGACGTACAGCAGGTGGTCGAAAACATCTTACAACTGAAACTGTCCTATTTTCTTCATGAGGACTATGGTTTCTATTCTTATTCAGAGCATTATGCTTTAGGCGACATATTCGTCCTTTGCTCCCATGAACTGGACAAAGGAGTTCTGGTGGAATTGAAAGGTCGTGGGTGCAGACAATTTGAAAGCTATCTTCTGGCACAACAAAGAAGCTGGTATGAGTTCTTTATGGACGTTTTGGTGGCTGGCGGTGTGATGAAACGCCTTGACCTTGCCATTAACGATAAGACAGGGATTTTGAATATCCCTGTACTCACTGAAAAGTGCCAACAGGAAGAATGTATCTCCGTCTTCCGCAGTTTTAAAAGCTATCGCAGTGGCGAACTGGTACGCAAAGAGGAAAAGGAATGTATGGGAAACACCCTCTATATCGGTTCATTACAAAGTGAAGTTTATTTCTGTATCTATGAAAAGGACTACGAGCAGTACAAGAAAAATGATATTCCCATTGAAGACGCAGAAGTAAAAAACCGTTTTGAGATTCGATTGAAAAATGAGCGTGCCTATTATGCAGTCCGTGATTTACTCGTCTATGACAATCCAGAGCATACCGCCTTTAAAATTATCAATCGGTATATCCGTTTTGTAGATAAAGACGATTCCAAACCTCGTTCTGATTGGAAACTGAATGAAGAATGGGCTTGGTTTATTGGGAACAATCGTGAACGATTAAAACTAACCACAAAACCAGAGCCTTACTCCTTCCAAAGGACGCTGAACTGGCTATCTCATCAAGTTGCCCCGACCTTAAAGGTTGCGATTAAACTTGATGAAATCAACCAGACGCAGGTTGTAAAAGACATTCTCGACCATGCGAAACTGACAGACCGACACAAGCAGATTTTGAAGCAACAGTCAGTAAAAGAACAGGACGTGATAACAACAAAAAAATAACTCAAATACAAATTCATTGAATATAGAGAGGAGAACATTTTTATGAATTTTGGACAAAACCTTTATAACTGGTTTCTATCAAACGCTCAATCACTGGTGCTTTTAGCAATCGTTGTGATTGGCTTGTATCTTGGCTTCAAGCGTGAGTTTAGCAAACTGATTGGCTTTTTAATTATTGCGATTATTGCGGTTGGCTTAGTCTTCAACGCTGCTGGAGTAAAAGACATTTTACTAGAGCTATTCAATCGCATTATTGGTGCTTAAATAAAACCGTTCTTTTGTGGAATATAAGTGGTTTTCTTATGTTCCGCAAAGGAATGGTACACCAAACGAAGTGCGGTAGGGATTTTTGAATCTCTACAAAGAAAGGACGTGAATATATGGACGATATGCAAGTCTATATTGCGAATTTAGGCAAATACAATGAGGGCGAATTGGTCGGTGCGTGGTTTACCTTTCCCATTGACTTTGAGGAAGTCAAAGAGAAAATCGGCTTGAATGATGAATATGAGGAATACGCCATTCATGACTACGAGTTACCCTTTACGGTTGACGAATACACTTCCATTGGCGAACTCAATCGACTATGGGAAATGGTATCGGAATTACCCGAAGAATTACAATCGGAGCTATCTGCTCTGCTCACTCATTTTTCAAGCATTGAAGAACTAAGCGAACATCAAGAGGATATTATCATTCATTCCGATTGTGATGATATGTATGACGTGGCACGCTACTACATTGAAGAAACGGGTGCTTTAGGCGAAGTACCAGCTAGTCTTCAAAACTATATTGATTATCAAGCCTATGGTCGGGATTTAGACCTTTCAGGAACGTTTATCTCAACCAATCATGGGATTTTTGAAATCGTCTATTAAATCTGTCGGTACATTACTACTGGCAGATTTTCTATTTTACGGGGTGGCTCAATCAGCTACCCCTATTTTTTATGAAAGGATTGATTACATGAAGAAAATACGAAGCTATACCAGTATCTGGTCTGTGGAAAAGGTACTGTATTCTATCAATGATTTTAGACTTCCGTTTCCCATAACCTTTACGCAAATGACATGGTTTGTCGTGTCACTCTTTGCAGTGATGATACTTGGCAACTTGCCCCCTCTTTCCATGATAGAGGGAGCATTTCTCAAATACTTTGGGATTCCTGTGGCTTTCACATGGTTTATGTCTACAAAAACTTTTGATGGTAAAAAGCCTTATGGATTTTTGAAGTCTGTCATTGCTTATGCACTGCGACCAAAGCTGACCTATGCAGGAAAAAAAGTAACGCTTGGCAGAAACCAGCCACAAGAAGCCATTACAGCAGTTAGGAGTGAATTTTATGGCATATCCAATTAAATACATTGAAAACAATCTCGTCTGGAATAAAGACGGGGAATGTTATGCTTACTATGAGCTTGTTCCTTACAATTACTCATTTCTAAGTCCAGAACAGAAAATACAAGTGCATGATTCTTTCAGACAGCTTATCGCACAAAATCGTGATGGCAAAATTCATGCTTTACAAATCAGTACAGAATCCAGCATACGTTCTGCACAAGAGCGTTCCAAAAATGAAGTCACTGGCAAGCTCAAAGCGGTTGCCTATGACAAAATCGACCAACAGACAGACGCTTTAATATCCATGATTGGCGAAAATCAAGTGAACTACCGTTTCTTTATCGGCTTTAAGTTGCTTCTCAACGATCAGGAGTTTTCTATGAAAAGTCTTACCGTTGAAGCAAAAAATGCTTTGTCTGATTTTGTCTATGATGTGAACCATAAGCTGATGGGCGATTTTGTTAGTATGAGTAATGATGAAATCCTGCGTTTTCAGAAGATGGAAAAGCTCTTAGAAAATAAAATCTCTCGTCGTTTCAAAATCCGCAGGTTAGATAAGGACGACTTCGGCTATCTGATTGAACACCTTTACGGACAGACAGGCACTGCCTATGAAGAGTATGAGTACCATCTATCAAAGAAAAAGCTGGATAATGAAACGCTGATTAAATACTATGACTTGATTAAGCCTACTCGCTGTTTGGTGGAAGAAAAACAGCGATATTTGAAAATCCAGCAGGAAGATGAAACCGTCTATGTAGCTTACTTTACCATTAACAGCATTGTCGGAGAACTGGACTTCCCGTCCTCTGAAATCTTCTACTACCAGCAACAGCAATTTACATTCCCGATTGATACGTCAATGAATGTGGAAATTGTAGCGAATCGTAAAGCCCTATCTACTGTCCGCAATAAAAAGAAAGAACTGAAAGACTTGGATAACCACGCTTGGCAAAGTGATAATGAAACCAGCTCCAATGTGGCGGAAGCTCTGGAAAGTGTGAATGAGCTGGAAACCAATTTAGACCAAAGCAAGGAATCTATGTACAAGCTGTCTTATGTGGTAAGGGTATCAGCAAATGATCTTGACGAACTCAAACGTCGTTGTAATGAAGTGAAAGATTTTTATGACGATTTAAGCGTAAAACTGGTACGACCATTTGGGGATATGCTCGGCTTACATGAAGAATTTTTACCTGCCAGCAAGCGTTATATGAATGATTATATTCAATACGTGACCTCTGATTTCCTCGCTGGTTTAGGTTTTGGTGCTACTCAAATGCTGGGGGAAAATGAGGGGATTTATGTTGGCTACAGCTTAGATACTGGACGCAATGTCTATCTGAAACCTGCTCTTGCCAGTCAAGGGGTTAAGGGTTCAGTAACCAATGCGTTAGCGTCGGCTTTTGTTGGTTCGCTGGGTGGTGGTAAATCCTTTGCGAATAACCTTATCGTCTATTATGCGGTGCTTTATGGGGCACAAGCAGTGATTGTAGACCCAAAAGCAGAACGTGGCAGATGGAAAGAAACCTTGCCAGAGATTTCCCATGAAATCAATATCGTCACTCTGACTTCTGATGAGAAAAACAAAGGCTTACTTGACCCTTATGTGATTATGAAAAATCCCAAAGATTCTGAATCACTGGCTATTGATATTCTGACATTCCTTACGGGGATTTCCTCTCGTGATGGGGAACGCTTCCCAATCCTTAGAAAAGCCATTCGTGCAGTAACCAATAGTGAAGTACGAGGGTTGATGAAAGTGATTGAGGAATTACGGGTTGAGAATACGCCACTAAGTACCAGTATAGCCGACCATATCGAAAGTTTTACAGACTATGACTTTGCACATTTATTATTCAGTAATGGTTATGTGGAGCAGTCTATCAGCTTAGAAAAACAACTGAACATTATACAGGTTGCGGACTTGGTACTTCCCGACAAGGAAACTTCCTTTGAGGAATATACCACTATGGAGCTTTTATCCGTTGCTATGCTGATTGTCATTAGTACCTTTGCTTTAGACTTTATCCATACAGACCGAAGCATTTTCAAGATTGTAGATTTAGACGAAGCATGGAGCTTTTTACAGGTAGCACAAGGAAAAACACTATCTATGAAGCTGGTTCGGGCTGGTCGTGCTATGAACGCTGGGGTATATTTCGTGACCCAAAATACAGACGACCTCTTAGATGAAAAACTGAAAAATAACCTCGGCTTAAAATTTGCATTTCGTTCCACTGACCTTAACGAGATTAAAAAGACCTTAGCCTTTTTTGGTGTAGACCCAGAGGACGAAAACAATCAGAAGCGATTGCGTGATTTGGAAAACGGGCAATGCCTTATCAGTGATTTATATGGTCGTGTCGGTGTGATACAGTTCCACCCTGTATTTGAAGAACTGCTCCATGCCTTTGATACCAGACCACCTGTGCGAAAAGAGGTGTAAATGTGAAACCATCAATAGTAAACAGAATAAAATCAAACTGGACGCTGAAACGTCTAGGTAAAGTGGCAATGACAGTGGCTTTCACACTTGTGATTGCCATTTTTCTTTTAGCCATGCTGGGAACGGTGGTTCAAGCTGCGGGCTTGGTAGATGATACGGTCAATGTGGCAAATGAATACAGCCGATACCCACTTGAAAACTATCAACTGGATTTTTATGTGGATAATAGCTGGGGCTGGCTTCCGTGGAACTGGTCGGACGGGATTGGAAAACAGGTCATGTATGGACTATATGCCATTACCAATTTTATTTGGACAATCAGTTTGTATGTTTCCAATGCGACAGGTTACTTAGTACAGGAAGCCTATTCCTTAGACTTCATTTCCGCTACAGCAGATTCCATTGGTAAGAATATGCAGACCTTAGCTGGTGTGAGTGCAAACGGATTTTCAACAGAGGGTTTCTATGTTGGATTCCTCTTACTCTTGATTTTGGTTCTTGGGGTTTATGTTGCCTATACGGGACTGATAAAGAGAGAAACCACAAAGGCAATTCATGCCATTATGAATTTTGTGCTGGTGTTTATCCTATCGGCTTCCTTTATTGCCTACGCTCCCGACTACATTAAAAAAATCAATGACTTTTCATCAGACATCAGTAATGCCAGTTTATCACTTGGCACGAAGATTGTCATGCCCCATTCCGATAGTCAAGGCAAGGACAGCGTGGACTTAATCAGAGATAGCCTGTTTTCCATACAGGTTCAGCAACCGTGGCTACTGCTTCAATACAACAGTTCAGACATTGAAAGTATCGGTATTGACCGTGTGGAAAGCCTGCTCACCACCAGCCCAGATTCCAACAATGGCGAAGACAGAGAAAAAATTGTTGCGGAAGAAATTGAAGACAGAAGCAATACCAATCTAACCATTACAAAGACCATTAACCGTTTAGGTACAGTCTTCTTCCTATTTGTCTTCAATATTGGGATTTCCATATTTGTATTCCTATTAACAGGAATCATGATTTTCTCGCAGGTACTTTTTATCATCTATGCTATGTTTCTGCCTGTGAGCTTTATTTTAAGCATGATTCCATCATTTGATGGTATGTCAAAAGGAGCCATAACAAAGCTCTTTAATACCATTTTGACACGAGCTGGAATCACATTGATTATTACGACAGCATTTAGTATTTCAACCATGCTCTATACCTTATCGGCTGGTTATCCGTTCTTTTTGATTGCTTTTCTACAGATTGTGACCTTTGCAGGAATCTACTTCAAGCTGGGCGATTTAATGAGTATGTTTTCTCTACAGAGTAACGATTCTCAAAGTGTGGGAAGTCGTGTGATGAGAAAACCTCGTATGCTTATGCACGCTCACATGCACCGTCTACAGCGGAAACTTGGACGTTCCATGACTACTCTAGGGGCTGGGTCTGCCATTGTTACAGGTAAAAAAGGACAGTCGGGTTCGGGGAGTTCTGCAAGGACACAAGCAGATCACTCCCGACCAGACGGAAAGGAAAAATCAACACTTGGAAAACGTATCGGTCAAACCATCGGTACAGTAGCTGATACCAAAGACAGAATGGTAGACACTGCTAGTGGTTTGAAAGAACAGGTTAAAGATTTGCCGACCAATGCAAGATATGCAGTATATCAAGGAAAATCCAAAGTAAAAGAGAATGTCCGTGATTTAACCAGTAGTATTTCTCAAACCAAAGCGGACAGAGCCAGTGGACGCAAGGAACAGCAGGAACAAAGGCGAAAAACCATTGCGAAGCGTCGCTCTGAAATGGAACAGGTCAAACAGAAAAAACAGCCTGCTTCTTCTGTTCATGAAAGACCGACTACAAGACAAGAACAATATCATGATGAACAGACCTCAAAACAGTCTAATATTCAGACTTCATATAAGGAATCTCAACAAGCCAAACAAGAGCGTCCAGCAGTTAAGTCCGATTTTTCAAGTCCAAAAGTGGAACGCCAAGGCAATACCGTTCAAGAAAAAACCGTTCAAAAGCCAGCAACTTCAACCACTACAGCAGATAGAACTTCACAACGTCCAATCACAAAAGAACGTCCGTCTACTGTTCAAAGAGTACCACTACAAAATACAAGAAGTAGACCACCAATCAAAACCGCCACCATTAAGAAAGTCGGTAAGAAACCATGAAGTTGAAAACTTTAGTGATTGGTGGTTCTGGATTATTCTTGATGGTCTTCTCACTGCTTCTGTTTGTTGCCATTTTATTTTCAGATGAACAGGACAGCGGAATTTCCAATATTCATTATGGAGGTGTGAATGTTTCCGCAGAAGTGCTGGCTCATAAGCCTATGGTAGAAAAATATGCCAAAGAATATGGCGTTGAAGAATATGTCAACATACTTCTTGCGATTATACAGGTGGAATCGGGCGGTACTGCGGAAGATGTTATGCAGTCCTCGGAATCCCTCGGTCTTCCACCTAATTCATTGAGTACAGAAGAATCCATTAAGCAAGGTGTGAAGTATTTCAGTGAATTATTAGCCAGTAGCGAAAGGCTCAGTGTAGATTTAGAATCGGTTATCCAGTCCTACAATTATGGTGGTGGTTTCTTAGGGTATGTGGCTAATCGTGGAAATAAATATACCTTTGAACTGGCTCAAAGTTTCTCAAAAGAGTATTCAGGTGGCGAAAAAGTGTCTTACCCCAATCCCATAGCCATACCTATCAATGGGGGCTGGCGATACAACTATGGCAATATGTTTTATGTGCAACTGGTAACGCAGTATCTTGTCACAACAGAGTTTGATGATGATACGGTACAAGCCATCATGGACGAAGCACTGAAATATGAGGGCTGGCGATACGTTTACGGTGGAGCTTCCCCGACTACTTCTTTTGATTGTAGCGGACTGACACAATGGACGTATGGAAAAGCTGGAATTAACTTACCACGAACCGCACAACAGCAATATGATGTGACCCAGCATATCCCACTATCGGAAGCACAAGCTGGCGATTTGGTTTTCTTTCATTCTACCTATAACGCTGGCTCTTATATTACTCATGTTGGGATATACCTTGGCAATAACCGTATGTTTCATGCAGGCGACCCAATCGGTTATGCCGACTTAACAAGCCCCTACTGGCAACAGCATTTAGTGGGAGCAGGACGAATCAAACAATGAGAAAGGAAGATTTAATGATGAAATTTAGAAAAAATCAGAATAAAGAAAAACAGATACCAAAGGAAAAGAAACCTCGTGTCTACTATAAGGTCAATCCTCATAAAAAGGTTGTGATTGCCTTGTGGGTACTTTTAGGGCTTAGTTTCAGCTTTGCGATATTCAAGCACTTTACAGCTATAGATACTCATACTATTCACGAAACAACTATCATAGAAAAGGAATACGTTGATACTCATCATGTAGAAAATTTTGTAGAGAACTTTGCGAAAGTCTACTATTCATGGGAGCAATCCGATAAGTCCATTGATAATCGAATGGAAAGTCTAAAAGGCTATCTGACAGATGAACTTCAAGCTCTCAATGTTGATACAGTACGCAAAGATATTCCTGTATCGTCTTCTGTAAGAGGATTTCAGATATGGACGGTAGAGCCAACTGGCGACAATGAGTTTAATGTAACCTACAGTGTAGACCAGCTCATTACAGAGGGAGAAAATACAAAGACCGTCCACTCTGCTTATATAGTGAGTGTCTATGTAGATGGTTCTGGAAATATGGTACTGGTTAAGAATCCGACCATTACCAACATACCTAAGAAATCAAGTTATAAATCAAAAGCCATTGAAAGTGAGGGGACGGTTGATTCCATTACAACCAATGAAATCAATGAGTTTTTAACGACGTTCTTCAAGCTCTATCCTACAGCGACAGCCAGTGAACTTTCCTACTATGTGAATGACGGGATATTAAAACCAATCGGAAAAGAGTACATCTTTCAAGAACTGGTAAATCCTATTCACAATCGTAAGGATAATCAAGTCACGGTATCGCTGACAGTGGAGTATATCGACCAGCAGACCAAAGCAACGCAGGTATCTCAATTTGATTTGGTACTTGAAAAGAACGGGAGTAATTGGAAGATTATAGAATAACAAATATTGGTACATTATTACAGCTATTTTGTAATCACGTACTCTCTTTGATAAAAAATTGGAGATTCCTTTACAAATATGCTCTTACGTGCTATTATTTAAGTATCTATTTAAAAGGAGTTAATAAATATGCGGCAAGGTATTCTTAAATAAACTGTCAATTTGATAGTGGGAACAAATAATTGGATGTCCTTTTTTAGGAGGGCTTAGTTTTTTGTACCCAGTTTAAGAATACCTTTATCATGTGATTCTAAAGTATCCGGAGAATATCTGTATGCTTTGTATGCCTATGGTTATGCATAAAAATCCCAGTGATAAGAGTATTTATCACTGGGATTTTTATGCCCTTTTGGGCTTTTGAATGGAGGAAAATCACATGAAAATTATTAATATTGGAGTTTTAGCTCATGTTGATGCGGGAAAAACTACCTTAACAGAAAGCTTATTATATAACAGTGGAGCGATTACAGAATTAGGAAGCGTGGACAGAGGTACAACGAAAACGGATAATACGCTTTTAGAACGTCAGAGAGGAATTACAATTCAGACGGCGATAACCTCTTTTCAGTGGAAAAATACTAAGATAAACATCATAGACACGCCAGGACATATGGATTTTTTAGCAGAAGTATATCGTTCATTATCAGTATTAGATGGGGCAATTCTACTGATTTCTGCAAAAGATGGCGTACAAGCACAAACTCGTATATTGTTTCATGCACTTAGGAAAATAGGTATTCCCACAATCTTTTTTATCAATAAGATTGACCAAAATGGAATTGATTTATCAACGGTTTATCAGGATATTAAAGAGAAACTTTCTGCGGAAATTGTAATCAAACAGAAGGTAGAACTGCATCCTAATATGCGTGTAATGAACTTTACCGAATCTGAACAATGGGATATGGTAATAGAAGGAAATGATTACCTTTTGGAGAAATATACGTCTGGGAAATTATTGGAAGCATTAGAACTCGAACAAGAGGAAAGCATAAGATTTCATAATTGTTCCCTGTTCCCTGTTTATCACGGAAGTGCAAAAAACAATATAGGGATTGATAACCTTATAGAAGTGATTACGAATAAATTTTATTCATCAACACATCGAGGTCAGTCTGAACTTTGCGGAAAAGTTTTCAAAATTGAGTATTCGGAAAAAAGACAGCGTCTTGCATATATACGTCTTTATAGTGGCGTACTGCATTTGCGAGATTCGGTTAGAATATCGGAAAAGGAAAAAATAAAAATTACAGAAATGTATACTTCAATAAATGGTGAATTATGTAAAATCGATAAGGCTTATTCCGGGGAAATTGTTATTTTGCAGAATGAGTTTTTGAAGTTAAATAGTGTTCTTGGAGATACAAAGCTATTGCCACAGAGAGAGAGAATTGAAAATCCCCTCCCTCTGCTGCAAACGACTGTTGAACCGAGCAAACCTCAACAAAGGGAAATGTTACTTGATGCACTTTTAGAAATCTCCGACAGTGACCCGCTTCTGCGATATTATGTGGATTCTGCGACACATGAAATCATACTTTCTTTCTTAGGGAAAGTACAAATGGAAGTGACTTGTGCTCTGCTGCAAGAAAAGTATCATGTGGAGATAGAAATAAAAGAGCCTACAGTCATTTATATGGAAAGACCGTTAAAAAAAGCAGAGTATACCATTCACATCGAAGTTCCACCGAATCCTTTCTGGGCTTCCATTGGTCTATCTGTAGCACAGCTTCCATTAGGGAGCGGAGTACAGTATGAGAGCTCGGTTTCTCTTGGATACTTAAATCAATCGTTTCAAAATGCAGTTATGGAGGGGATACGCTATGGCTGTGAACAAGGATTGTATGGTTGGAATGTGACGGACTGTAAAATCTGTTTTAAGTATGGCTTATACTATAGCCCTGTTAGTACCCCAGCAGATTTTCGGATGCTTGCTCCTATTGTATTGGAACAAGTCTTAAAAAAAGCTGGAACAGAATTGTTAGAGCCATATCTTAGTTTTAAAATTTATGCGCCACAGGAATATCTTTCACGAGCATACAACGATGCTCCTAAATATTGTGCGAACATCGTAGACACTCAATTGAAAAATAATGAGGTCATTCTTAGTGGAGAAATCCCTGCTCGGTGTATTCAAGAATATCGTAGTGATTTAACTTTCTTTACAAATGGACGTAGTGTTTGTTTAACAGAGTTAAAAGGGTACCATGTTACTACCGGTGAACCTGTTTGCCAGCCCCGTCGTCCAAATAGTCGGATAGATAAAGTACGATATATGTTCAATAAAATAACTTAGTGTATTTTATGTTGTTATATAAATATGGTTTCTTGTTAAATAAGATGAAATATTTTTTAATAAAGATTTGAATTAAAGTGTAAAGGAGGAGATAGTTATTATAAACTACAAGTGGATATTGTGTCCTGTATGTGGAAATAAAACACGATTAAAGATAAGGGAAGATACTGAATTAAAAAAATTCCCCCTCTATTGTCCGAAATGCAGACAAGAAAATTTAATTGAAATAAAGCAGTTCAAAGTAACTGTGATTACAGAGCCAGACGCAAAGACGCAGAGCCGATAAAATGAGATTAATACAATCTCATTTTATCGGCTCTTTCCGTTATGTATGGATTCTTTTAATTAGTCTTCGATGTTTCTTGCTTCGTTGATACCGCTGGCTAAAGATTCCATTAAGGATAGTTCTTTGTCTGTAAAGCTATCCATGTATTTCTCTATCTGTAATCGTCGGGTGCTTTTTACCAAGTTATTAGCAGGTAAGAAAAATTCATCAACGGAAACATGAAGTAACGATACAAGGTCATAAAGAACTTGTATGCTGGGGTGTTGCCCTTTATTTTCAATATTAGTTAAGTACCGTGGGTCAATTTCAATCAATGCTCCCACTTGTTCACGAGTTAAACCTCGTTTCAATCGAGCTTCTTTAATGGCTAAACCAAAGGCTCTAAAATCATATTTATCTTCTTTTTTACGCATAGTAGACCACCTCTATACATTTTATTGTCCCTACTGAATTAAAAACAGGTATAGAAAAACGTGTTATATGGTTTATAGGTTTATATTTAATAAAAAGCACTACTAAACGCCAATAAAAAAAACCGTTATATGGTAGTGCTATTTACGCTGTTAAAATATTGTATATTACTTCCAAATGGCGGTTTGTTGGAGGTCAACGTCGCCATGAAGTACATCATATACAATAAATTTCCTTACATTGGGTTCTTGTCAAAAAAAGTCGTCTATCTGCAATAGATAAGTACGTCCACCAATGTGGTTTTATAAATCATATAGATAGAATAACAGAAGCATGTAAACAGAGAAATAAATCTGTTTATATGCTTTTTTGGCTATTCAGAACTTTTTTACAAAGTTTATTTATCAGTAATGCAACAAATCCCCCTTTCACATTGGGACTAAGAGTGAAAGGAGATAAACGAGCAAGGCTCACTTCCTTTCCTAGACAGAAAGGGGGTGAGAAACATGAAACCATCTTCTTTTCAGACCACAATAGAAAATCAGTTTGACTATATCTGTAAACGTGCTATGGAAGACGAGCGAAAGAATTATATGCTTTATCTTTCAAGGATTGCAAAGCGTGAGGTGTCCTTTTCGGATGTTGGCGATTATCTTGTTAGCCAGTTTGCGACAACAGATAACTATTCAACTGACTTTCAGATTTTTACACTCAATGGGTTATCAGTAGGCGTTGAAAATGATTTGTTGAGTGAAGCATTACGTGAGTTGCCAGACAAGAAACGTGAAATTCTACTGCTGTTTTACTTTATGGACATGAGCGATTCAGAAATTGCAGACCTGTTGAAATTGAACCGTTCTACTGTCTATCGGCATAGAACCAGTGGACTAGCCTTAATTAAAAAGTTTATGGAGGAATTTGAAGAATGAAAACACAATATCCTATGATTCCCTTTCCTCTCATTGTAAAGGCAACAGATGGCGATACCGAAGCGATTAACCAGATTCTACATCATTACAGAGGGTACATAACGAAGCGTTCCCTACGACTTATGAAAGATGAATATGGCAATCAAAGTATGGTCGTTGATGAAGTCTTACGTGGAAGAATGGAAACCAGACTGATTACAAAGATTTTGTCATTTGAAATTAAGTAATATCCTCTCTCCTTTCGTGGAAGCGTGCTAAACCATTCCACGCTTCCCGAACAGGGAGGTTTGTTATTCCACCAAAGCATATTGAGCTTTCAATGTGTTTTGATAGGCTAACGAGCCATTGTTCTTTGAAAACTGAATAAAAGTAATCGAATACGTTTCGATAAGAAAAGAGCCAACGGAACTAACCGCCATGACCTATCTTATAAAGATAGCGAGCGATTCATGTTAGTGATCCGAGAAGCAATCTTTAGCAGGATTGCCTGCAACGACATTCTTATCGTGATAATGATACTCCCATACAGTCAATAGTCCGAGCGTGATAAAACCGTCGCAGGCAATGAGTATGGCTACATGAGAACCATGCAGGGGTGGAACTCCCGTGAGCTTTGCTAAAGCTGTTCGATTGCTGGTAAAACAACTTTTATGAAATCCAAATAAGTGATTTGGAAAGGAGGATTTTATGAAGCAGACTGACATTCCTATTTGGGAACGTTATACCCTAACCATTGAAGAAGCGTCAAAATATTTTCGTATTGGCGAAAACAAGCTACGACGCTTGGCAGAGGAAAATAAAAATGCAAATTGGCTGATTATGAATGGCAATCGTATTCAGATTAAACGAAAACAATTTGAAAAAATTATAGATACATTGGACGCAATCTAGCGTCGCCAAAGGGTCTTGTATATGATAAAATAGTATTAAGTCGTATCAAGGCTCTTTCCATAAAGGAAAGGAGCAAATGCCATGTCAGAAAAAAGACGTGACAATAAAGGTCGAATCTTAAAGACTGGAGAGAGCCAACGAAAAGACGGAAGATACTTATACAAATATATAGATTCATTTGGAGAACCGCAATTTGTTTACTCGTGGAAACTTGTGGCTACAGACCGAGTACCAGCAGGAAAGCGTGATTGTATCTCACTTAGAGAGAAAATCGCAGAGTTACAGAAAGACATTCATGATGGTATTGATGTTGTAGGAAAGAAAATGACACTCTGCCAGCTTTACGCAAAACAGAACGCTCAAAGACCAAAGGTTAGAAAAAACACTGAAACTGGACGCAAATATCTTATGGATATTTTGAAGAAAGACAAGTTAGGTGTAAGAAGTATTGACAGTATTAAGCCATCAGACGCTAAAGAATGGGCTATTAGAATGAGTGAAAATGGTTATGCTTATCAAACCATCAATAACTACAAACGTTCTTTAAAGGCTTCATTCTATATTGCTATACAAGATGATTGTGTTCGGAAGAATCCATTTGACTTTCAACTGAAAGCAGTTCTTGATGATGATACTGTCCCTAAGACCGTACTAACAGAAGAACAGGAAGAAAAACTGTTAGCCTTTGCAAAAGCTGATAAAACCTACAGCAAAAATTATGATGAAATTCTGATACTCTTAAAAACAGGTCTTCGTATTTCAGAGTTTGGTGGTTTGACACTTCCAGATTTAGATTTTGAGAATCGTCTTGTCAATATAGACCATCAGCTATTGAGAGATACTGAAATTGGGTACTACATTGAAACACCAAAGACCAAAAGTGGCGAACGTCAAGTTCCTATGGTTGAAGAAGCCTATCAAGCATTTAAGCGAGTGTTAGCGAATCGAAAGAATGATAAGCGTGTTGAGATTGATGGATATAGTGATTTCCTCTTTCTTAATAGAAAGAACTATCCAAAAGTGGCAAGTGATTACAACGGCATGATGAAAGGTCTTGTTAAGAAATACAATAAGTATAACGAGGATAAATTGCCACACATCACTCCACATAGTTTGCGACATACATTCTGTACCAACTATGCAAATGCAGGAATGAATCCAAAGGCATTACAGTACATTATGGGACATGCTAATATAGCCATGACGCTGAACTATTACGCACATGCAACATTCGATTCTGCAATGGCAGAAATGAAACGCTTGAATAAAGAGAAGCAACAGGAGCGTCTTGTTGCTTAGTAGTACAAATGAATTTACTACTTATTTACCACTTCTGACAGCTAAGACATGAGGAAATATGCAAAGAAACGTGAAGTATCTTCCTACAGTAAAAATACTCGAAAGCACATAGAATAAGGCTTTACGAGCATTTAAGAAAATATAAAAAGATAATTAGAAATTTATACTTTGTTTCTAATGAAAAATTTAACGATTTTTCCGTCCATTTGCTGATTTTGCTCTTTATGCTTTCCGAATTTTATCTTTTTGGTAAGCAGCTCGCGCTCCACCAATTAGCTTCGGACGACTGGCAAGCGCAGTCACATGCGCTTCTCCTAGTTCTCGTAAAATTGGTCGTACTGGAATTTGGACGTGCTTAATATGCATACCAATTGCTGTATCTCCGATATCCATCCCTGCTTGAGCCGTAATAAATTCCACTTCAACTGGATTATTCATATATTTAAATGCAGCCAATTGACCGCTTCCACCGGCATGCAGAGTCGGTAGGACGTTGACAATTTCTAGGTTTCGTTTTTGCGCCAATTCTTTCTCCACAACCAAGGCTCGATTAACATGTTCGCAGCCTTGAACAGCTAAGTAAAGACCACGCTCGGATAACAACTCCAGCATAGTTTTTACAATAACTTCTCCCACTTCTTGGCTGGAATTTTTTCCAATATGTCCTCCAATCACCTCACTGGAAGACAAGCCCAGTACAAAAATATCACCGGAAGAAAGAGCTGATTTTTCTAAAACATCTGTTAAAATGATTTGTGTTTGTTTTTTCAATTCTTGTAAATCCATGATCTCACCTCGTTTTAATTGTATTATAAATGATTTTTATTGTTTTTACAAACTGAAATTCTTAAAAGTAAAAAGGGCACAGCGCCCTTTATTCACTTTATTTTTTCAAAACATCTACTAACAGTTTATTTAAGATTGCCCCGACGACCATTCCCAAGGTATTTTGGCAAAAGTTAGGAAATATTTCTGGAAAAGCTGCTCCCCAACCGTGCATGATTGCGGAAGCAAAAGCATAGCCTCCTACCATAACAAGCGTCGCCAATACTAAACCAAGATAGCGGCTTTTCCCTTTAAAACCAGCAAAATAGCCTTGCAATCCATGGAAGAACAAGCTAAAAAACATCCACTGTGGATAACCCGAAATCAAATCAATAAGAAATCCGGCTAAACCGCCAACAATTGCTCCTTCTTTTCTGCCAAAATAAAAGGCGGTAAAGAAAATTCCTGCGTCAAGAAAAGTTAAAATTCCTGTTGGTGTTGGAATTTTTAAATAATAACCCAAAACAACTGTCAATGCAGCAATCATGGACAAAAGAACAAGTTTATATGTCTGATTTTTTTTCATATTGAACAACTCCATATTGATCTGAATGTTGGATAGCTTGATAAACAAATTTTTTTGAAATTTGAACAGCTTCAAAAGTTGATTTTCCTAGTAATAGCTGACTGGCAATGCTGGAAGCAAAGGTGCAACCCGCTCCGGTATTATTTTTGTCTAAAACAGGCGATTCCAAAATTTTAAATTGTTCTCCGTCATAGTAAACATCAATTGCTTTTTGAGTATCTAAGCGATTTCCTCCTTTGATAACAACGGATTTAGCCCCCAAAGAATAGAGATGTCTAGCCGCTTCTTTGACATCCTCCAATGTTCGCAACTCTTTTTGATCCAAGAGTTCAGCTTCTGGTAAATTAGGCGTGATAATGTTTGTATAAGGAAAAAACTTGATGAGCTCATCTCGAAGTGCTGAGACCTCGACATCATGGGTTTCCTTGCAAACTAAGACAGGGTCTAACACAACAGGAGCCTCTGCATGAGCTTTCACAAAATCTAAAGCCAAATCTGCCACTTCTACATTGGGCAGAAGCCCCAATTTAATGGCTGAGAAAGGTACATCCTTGAGAGAATTGAGCTGCTGAGCAAAGACGGTCGTGTCTACAGGAATAACCTCAAAACCTTGCTCTGTCATAGCGGTCAAGCAAGTCACCGCCACAAAACCATGCAGTTGGTTGACCGTGTAGGTTGCTAAATCAGCATGCAGTCCGCCTCCACTAAAAATATCATTCCCTGATATAGCTAAAATAAAGTTATTCTTCATATCGTATCTCCTTTAGATAAAGTCCGTTTGGTGCTGCTGTTGGTCCAGCCAAATGACGATTTTTCTCTGTTAAAATTCTATCAATCTGCTCAACTGGCATTCGACCGTTGCCGATCTTCAGCAACGTTCCGACCATATTGCGAATTTGCTTATATAAAAATCCATTGCCAGAAAAAGTAAAAATCAGAAAATTACGTTTCTCATCAAAGTCTAAGCGTGCTTCTGTAATCGTCCGAACTTTATTTTCCACACTAGTCCCTGAAGCTGTGAAACCCGTAAAATCGTGAGTTCCTTCGAGCTTTGCAATAGCATTTTTTATTAAAGAAATGTCCAAAGGATAAGGAAAATGCGTTGCATAATGGCGCATCATAGGATTTTTAGGGCGTCCAACATCTACTATAAATTCATAGATCTTACTATGTTTCCAATATCTAGAATGAAAATCCTCATTTACTTCTTCTACGCTGATAAAATCAATGTCTTCCGGTGTTTGCGTATCGAGTGCAAAACGCAGCTTTTCTTCGTCTCTTTTTTGCGGCAAATCAAAATGAATAACCTGCCCAAGCGCATGAACACCGCTGTCTGTGCGTCCAGCTCCATGAA
This sequence comes from Streptococcus sp. HMSC034B03, assembly GCF_001838575.1. NCBI lineage: Bacteria > Bacillati > Bacillota > Bacilli > Lactobacillales > Streptococcaceae > Streptococcus > Streptococcus sp. HMSC034B03. The sequence continues at coordinate 107,551 of NZ_KV837626.1, read as the reverse complement.
CGATGACAGGCTTTCCTCTATTGATTTTAGTTAAAGTCTTTTCAATCTCTTCTTGGACGCTGCGAGCATGAGGTTGCCGCTGAAAACCAGCAAAATCATGACCGTCATAAGAAATAATCGCTTTATATCGTGTCATGTGTTTATTGTAACAAGAAAAAAAGCCCCTCGCAAGACTGTAAAAACAAAACTGTCTGGGTACAGATTGGACTTGACAAGACTGACAAAAGACTATACACTTAATTAGCTAAAGAGGAGCTAAATGGCAGAAGATATTAGTTACACAAACGGGCATCAACGCTTTCGCTATCGAGCAGCCGCTATCATTATTGAAGAGGGAGCTATTTGCTTCATGAGCAGTCCTTCCGAAGACTATCATTACTCCGTTGGTGGAGCTGTTCAATTTGGCGAAACAACCGAAGAAGCTGTTCTTCGAGAGGTTTTATAGAAGAAACTGGACAGCAATATGAAATTGACCGCTTGGTCTGCTTTCACGAAAATTTCTTTTCAAATTCAAACGGTGTCTTCAGAGGGTTAGATTGCCATGAAATTTGCCTATACTATCTTATGAAACCAAAAGGAAAACAATTCCAAAGTCAAATAGAGGACGAAACAGTTCACTGGATTCCTATTCAAGAATTAGAAAACCACAGGGTATTTCCAACCTTCATTCCATAAATTTTAAAAGGATTAGATATGGGAATACAGCATATCATTACAAAAAATGGAGAACAGAAAAACTGATCCCCATTTATTTTATTCTCCTTCAAAGGCATCTTTCATTTTATCAAAGAAGCCTTTCTTTTTAGGAGTAACGGTTATATTTCCAGCAGCAGCGAACTCTTTCAACGCTGCTTTTTGTTTGTCATTAAGTCCTGTCGGTGTTACAACATTGACTGTGACATACTGGTCTCCCATACTGCCGCCACGAAGGCTCGGTGCTCCCTTTCCACGCAGGCGGAAGCGTTTGCCAGTTTGTGTTCCTTCTGGAATGGTTAATTCCACATCACCGTGAACGGTTGGTATTTCCACGCTGTCACCTAAAGCTGCTTGAACGAAATTGAGATTGAGCTTATAATAAATGGTTGATCCATCCCGTTCAAACTTGTCACTTGATTCCACCTGAACGACGACATATAGATCTCCGTACGGTCCACCGTTGAAACCGGCCTCCCCTTGACCAGACAAGCGAACTTGTTGACCAGTTTCAACACCTGCAGGGATTTTTACATGAACGCTATGAGCTTGTTTTTCATGCCCTGTTCCATGACAGGTTTGACAAGGATCTTTGATTTCTTGTCCGCGCCCATGGCAGACATCACAAGTGACTTGACGGCGCATCATGCCAAGTGGAGTTTGTGTGTCCACATTGATGACACCAGATCCGTGACAACGGCTACAAGTTATTGGACTAGTTCCTGGTTTCGCACCCGAACCGTGACAAGTATGGCAAGTCGCCTCACGATTGTATTTAATTTCTTTATCTGTACCAAAAATCGCTTCTTCAAACTTAAGGTTGACCCGATATTGCAGATCATCCCCTTGACGAGGTGCGTTGGGATTGCGACTTGCACCACCTCCACCAAAGAAGCTAGAGAAAATATCTTCAAAGCCACCAAAGCTAGAACCGTCAAAGCCACCAAAACCGCCAGCTCCACCGCCGAAGCCTCCATTAGCACCCGCAGCACCATATTGGTCATAGGCTGCCCGTTTTTGCTCATCACTCAAGGTTTCATAAGCCTCTTGGACTTCTTTGTATTTCTCTTCAGCACCCGGTTCTTTATTGATATCTGGATGATATTTTTTTGATAATTTCCGATAGGCTTTCTTAATCTCATCCTGAGATGCGTTTTTTGAAACGCCTAAACGGTCGTAAAATTCTGTATTGTTCATAATATAAGATACAAAGGGCGTTAAGCGGGCACAGCCAAAATAGGAGTTTTGACGAAGAATCCAGAGTTTCTAGGAAAAACTATCTTTTTGGCACAGTCCGTAGCCCGTGTTCAGTTACGAACACTTTCCTTTCGTTTTAATTTAACAGAACGAACTTTTTTAGGGCAGGTTCAATTCTAAGATTCCATTATCCAAAAACAGAGGTTGGTTTATCAACCCCTGAATTTATCTGTTACAAATCGGCTACAAGTAAGATTGAGCAAGCATTAAATTATAATCCGCAATCGTTCTTGCCAAGATGTGACAAAGGAGGTTTTAGGATTTTCCTGAGGTACTCCTATCTCATCGTTACAACGGGAGAAGACAAAGACGATTTTTTCTTTGTTTTCGAGCTACTAAGCCGCCTAGCTCGACCGCCTTATAGTGGCAAGCGTTAGCAGATGAGCTACTTAGAGTAGCCATTTTGCTTCGGCGTCTTATTTCTCAGTAAACTCACCGTCTACGACATCATCACCTTTGTTGTCGCCTGTATTTGTTTGGCTTGCACCTTCTGCTCCTGCTTGAGCTTGTTGGGCTGCAGCTGCTTGTTCGTAAAGTTTCACAGCGAGAGCTTGCGCTTTTTCATTGAGTGTTTCAAGTTTTGATTTCATGTCATCCAAGTTGTTGTTGTCTTGGGCTTTTTTCAATTCATCAAGAGCAACTTGAGCAGCGTCACGTTCTGCATCAAAGCCTTTGCCTTCTGTTTCTTTGATAGTCTTTTCAGTCGCAAAGATAGCTTGATCTACTTCGTTGCGAAGATCTACTTCTTCTTTACGTTTTTTATCTGCTTCGGCGTTTGCTTCTGCATCTTTCATCATGCGGTCAATTTCTTCATCTGTCAAACCTGAGTTCGATTGGATAACGATATGTTGTTCTTTTTGCGTACCAAGGTCTTTAGCCTTAACAGACACGATACCGTTTTTGTCAATATCAAATGTTACTTCAATTTGAGGGATACCACGAGGTGCAGCAGGAATGTCTGTCAATTGGAAACGTCCAAGTGTCTTGTTATCTGCTGCCATTGGGCGTTCACCTTGAAGAACATGGATATCCACAGCTGGTTGGTTATCTGCAGCTGTTGAGAAGACTTGTGATTTAGAAGTTGGGATAGTTGTGTTGCGGTCAATAAGTTTTGTAAATACACCACCCATAGTTTCGATACCAAGTGACAACGGTGTTACGTCCAAAAGGACAACGTCTTTAACATCACCAGTAATCACACCACCTTGGATAGCAGCACCCATAGCAACCACTTCGTCAGGGTTTACAGATTTGTTTGGTTCTTTACCAGTTTCAGCTTTTACTGCTTCCACAACGGCTGGGATACGTGTTGAACCACCAACAAGAATAACTTCATCAATTTCTGACAAGCTAAGACCAGCGTCAGACAATGCACGACGAACAGGTTCTTTTGTGCGATCCACAAGCTCACGAGTCAAGTCATCAAATTTCGCACGTGTCAAGGTCATTTCTAAGTGGAGAGGTCCAGCTTCTCCCGCAGTGATGAATGGCAAGCTGATTTGAGTAGAAGTTACACCAGAAAGGTCTTTCTTAGCTTTTTCAGCCGCATCTTTCAAACGTTGAAGAGCCATCTTGTCAGTTGACAAGTCAATACCATTTTCTTTCTTGAACTCAGCTACCATATGGTCAATAATCTTTTGGTCAAAGTCGTCACCACCGAGTTTGTTGTCCCCTGCAGTTGCTAATACATCAAATACACCGTCGCCTAATTCAAGGATTGACACGTCAAATGTACCACCACCAAGGTCAAATACAAGGATTTTTTCTTCTTTATCTGTCTTGTCCAAACCATAAGCAAGGGCTGCTGCTGTTGGTTCGTTGACAATCCGTTCTACTTCAAGACCAGCAATTTTACCAGCATCTTTAGTTGCTTGACGTTGCGCATCGTTGAAGTAAGCAGGAACTGTGATAACTGCCTTAGTTACTTTTTCACCAAGGTAATCTTCAGCATAGCCTTTCAAATATTGAAGAATCATAGCTGAGATTTCTTGTGGAGTATACTCTTTTCCATTTGCTGAAACTTTTTCAGAAGTTCCCATTTTTGATTTAATGGAGATAATCGTATCAGGATTTGTCACTGCTTGACGTTTTGCTGCGTCACCAACGATGATTTCACCGTTTTTGAAAGACACAACTGACGGTGTTGTACGGTTACCTTCTGGATTTGCGATAATTTTGCTTTCAGTTCCTTCAAGAACTGCAACTGCTGAATTTGTTGTACCTAAGTCAATACCAATAATTTTGCTCATTATTTTTTCCCCTTTATTTAGAATTTCTTTTTTGATACTCTTCTTAAGTGGCGGCGCCATCAGAGCTTGACTATGTCAATCTCTTTATTAAAGTTTGCGCAGAGAGCACCACGGTTAAGAGTGTCGCCAATTGTTCACTTCGCTCACGGTTTAGTAGAGCGAAAATATATTTTCTTTCTTCATAGTTTACCGTCGTTTCGGACGAGATCTTTTTATTCTGCTACCACTACCATAGCTGGTCTTAGGAGACGTTCATGGAGTTTATAGCCCTTTTGGAAGACTTGTGCGATGCTTCCAGCTGGGTAATCATCATCTGCCGGCACCGTCTGAATAGCCATATGGAAGTTGTGATCAAACTCACCGTCTGTTGGAACTTCTTCAATTCCTTCATCTTTAAGGGCGGCAATCAAACTTTCCTGTACCATTTCTAGCCCTTTTCGGACATCATCAGTCAGACCTTCAACTGCCAAGGCGCGTTCTAAGTTGTCCAACGAAGGAAGAATTGCTTTTCCTAAGTCTTGGCTACGATATTTCTGCAATTGTTGACGTTCTTCATTTGCTCGGCGCTGAATATTTTGCATTTCAGCAGCTGCACGAAGATATTTGTTTTCAAATTCGTCTGCGCGCTCATTCGCCAAGTCCAATTCGGACTTTTCAGGAGCTACCTCTGTTGTTTCTTCTACCGAAACGTCCTCTTTTTTTGCTTCTTCTTGCTGTTTTTCTGCTGCCACTAGGCACCTCCTTATGGTATTTTAAGTATTTTTCTATCTATAGCTATCAGCTCTGTCGCCTTAATGCACTTCATAATGATTGCTACTCAGATATCTATAAAAATCTGTGAGCTTCATCGTTAAAACGCGATTGACAACATTGAGTTGACTGACAACTCGCTGATAATCTAAATTGACTGGCCCAACGACCGCTAGCATGCCAAATCCCCGGTAAGGAATGAGAAATTTGCTAGAGATGAGCGTCAAATTCGCCAGACTGCTTTCTCTGCTGTCTGCCACGCGCACCGTCTGCATTTGATCTTCAGCTAAACTATCTCGAATTTCAAAAGCCACTTTTTGCGGTTGATCAAAGAATTGATAACTCTTTAGATCTGAAAAATTCAGCAACTTCACCTTACCAGATACGATGACATTTTCTTTGAAAATATCACTAAAAATATGCTCAAAAAGATCCATAACATTATCAGTCGTTGTAAAATAACGCTGAATAATCTGCGGAATCTCTGTCCGAATCTTATAGTGAATATCAAGAACTGTTTGTCCTAAGAAACGTTCCTGAATCAATTCTTTCAGCTGAATCAAATCACCTCGCAAGAAATTACGGGGAATCATGAACTGGCTGGTAATCGTATTGGATTCATCCAAGGTGAAGACCGCCAAAGCTGTATGCTGGCTGAGAATCACAATGTCAAAAGCAGTCAAGCGCTGTTGACTTGGTTCTACATCAAGTGCTACCACCGTACATCCACTTAGCGTTGAAAGAACGTCTGCTGCCTGTTGAAGAACATCCTCTAATTTGAAGAATTCACGGTCAAATACCTTGATTACTTCGTAGAGTTCGTTTTCAGCAAGACGATCAAAGGAAAGGGAATGTTTGACAAAGTATTGAAAACCCGCCACACTTGGCTTGCGTCCACTTGATGTGTGCGCTTTTTCCAAAAGCCCCTGCTTTTCAAGAACAGCCATATCATTACGAATCGTCGCGCTGCTAGACTGGATTGATTCTTGTAGGGATTTGGAGCCGACTGGCTCATGGGTCTTTGTAAAGATGTCAATGATCAAGTTTAAAATCTCATTCTGACGTTCCGTTACCATGACATCACCCCTTTCAGCTTTGAACTGGAATATGAGATTTTTTGTTTAGCACTATACATACCCGAGTGCTAACTTATGATTCTATTATACACGGTTCATTTTTAAAGTCAAGACAAAAACTCAAAAAATTAGCACTCTTTTTACAAGAGTGCTAAAAATCAGTCTGAAGACCTACAAAATATCTTATAGAAGATGTTATAAATCTTAAGCTTTCCTCAATGTTAAATAAAACCGTAGCAAATTCACACGAATTGCACTACTAAAAACTAATCTTGCTCACCGTCATCCAAATATTTTTTGCCAACTTCACGATAAGACATATCTCCAATGCAATCAACTGTAAATTGACCATTCTCGTATTCAATGACGGTCACACTACCATTGTCTAAACCATGCGGTCTTGTTTGGTCAATGAGGTACACAAATGTTCCAATGGTCATACCGTGGCTAACAATCAGTGCATTGCCACCACCAGCAGCTTCGATTTCCTTGGCAATATCTGAAAATCCTTCCCAAATACGGCTGCTCAATTTTTCCCAACTCTCAGCCCAACCAGCTGTATCAACTTCTACCAGGCCTTCAGCCAGCTCAGGGTAACTCAATTGATGAACATGCTCTACATTGAAAACACGGGGCATCACTCCCATAAACAGCTCACCGTCGTAAGCTCCATCGAAACTACCAAAACACCATTCGCGAAGTCGTTTGTCTGTGCGATAAGGAATGCGTCCGGTTAATCCGAGTTCCTCTAGCATAATTCCCATGGTTTGAATCGTCCGCCCGCTATCGCTAGAAAAAGCTTTTGCAAATTGCAGCCCCGACTCGCGAAGTCCAATTCCTAGCTCACGAATTCCACGTTCTCCCACAGCGGTCAAAGGCGTATCAGACCACCCTTGTGCCCGACCGATGGTATTAAACATGGTTTTCCCATGGCGAACAATGTATAATCTTGTTTTTGCCATATTTTACCTCCGTTTTTCTTACTATATTATATCATTTTTTGCAGAAAGTCGTTTGAGAGATGAAAGAAAAATCGGGAGTAAGACAAAAGTCACCATTTGTAAAAAATAACTTTTCTCACATTCCCGTTTTTATGATTAGTTTTGTTTTTCCAATATCTTAGCACCCACTTGGCGATAAGCCATGTCTCCTAACGCTTCAATGGTGAATTTCCCATTTTCATATTCCACAACCGTTACACTGCCATTTTGCACACCAGGATTTAAAATGATAGACGGATCAATCAAACAAGCAAAGGCACCGATTGTCATACTGTGGCTGACGACAAGAGCATTGCCCCCACCAGAAGCCTCTACATCTTTTGCAATGGCTGTAAAACCTTCTAAAATACGTCCACTCAGCTTTTCCCAAGGCTCTGCCCAGCCAGCTGTATCCACTTCGACTAGACCGTCTGCCAATTCCTGCAAGGTTAGTTTCTTATAGTCTTCTACATCCAGCACTCGTGGAATCACGCCATGAAACAGATCGCCACCATAAGCACCGTCAAAACTGCCAAAACACCATTCACGAATCCGTTTGTCAAAGGTATAAGGAATTTTGCCTGTTAAACCGAGCTCTTCAAGGACAATCCCCATGGTCTGAATCGTCCGCCCAGAATCGCTAGAAAAAGCCCTTGTAAATGCAAGCCCCGATTCTCGTAGACCGATTCCTAATTCATGGATGCCGCGTTCTCCTTCAGCCGTAAGCGGCGTATCACTCCAACCTTGCGCCCGACCAATCGTATTAAACATCGTTTTCCCATGACGAATAATGTATAATTTTGTTTTTGCCATTTTAATCTCCTTCTCAAAAGAAGAAGCTGGAACAAAAGTGCTCAGCTTCCTTTGCTTATATAGTCATAATTATAAGACGCAGTGGCTGAGCGGACCCTAATACGTTGATAAATCAACTTTTACAGCCCTACTCAACCGTGCGGAGGTGGGACGATGAAATCAAGTTTCTACGAAACTACTGATTTCTGTCCCACTCTCATTTTAATTTTTAAAACTATGAATCGGTGCTGGAATTTGTCCACCACGCGCGATAAAATCAGCTGATGAAGCTTTATTGACTCTCATCACTGGCGCAGTCCCTAAAAGACCTCCAAACTCAATCATGTCGCCTTCTTTTCCTTTAGGAATAATCCGTACCGCTGTTGTTTTCTGATTGATAACCCCAATAGCGGCTTCGTCCGCAATCATAGCTGCAATCGTTTCAGAAGGCGTGTCTGATGGAATGGCAATCATATCCAATCCAACCGAGCAAATCGCGGTCATGGCTTCTAATTTTTCTAAATTGAGAGATCCGTTTTGAACCGCTGCAATCATACCTTCGTCTTCTGAAACTGGAATGAAAGCACCAGATAAACCGCCAACTTGATTACAAGCCATAACACCGCCTTTTTTCACTTGGTCATTGAGTAGAGCCAAGGCTGCCGTTGTGCCATGTGTACCGACCGTTTCCAAGCCCATTTCTTCCAGAACACGGGCAACAGAGTCGCCGACAGCAGGTGTTGGCGCCAAGCTTAAATCAACAATCCCGAATTTAACACCTAGCCGCTCACTAGCCATCTGTCCGACAAGCTGACCGATCCGAGTGATTTTAAAGGCTGTTTTCTTGACTGTTTCCGCCACTACATCAAAACTTTCGCCACGAACTTTTTCAAGGGCACGTTTGACGACACCAGGACCAGAAACGCCTACATTGATGACGACATCAGCTTCGCCAACGCCATGAAAAGCACCTGCCATAAAAGGATTATCCTCGACCGCATTGGCAAAAACAACTAATTTCGCTGCCCCCATGTCAGAAAGTTCTGCAGTTTCCTTGATGACACGTCCCATATCTGCAACTGCTGTCATATTGATTCCTGACTTGGTGGATCCAATATTAACAGATGAGCAAACCTTATCAGTCTCCGCTAAAGCTCGCGGAATGGAGCGGATGAGGATTTCGTCCCCTTTTTGATAGCCCTTTTGCACCAGTGCAGAAAAACCACCGATAAAATCAACACCGATTTCTTTTGCTGCTCGATCCAGCGCTTTTGCTAGAAGCACATAGTTATCACTATCTGTCGCAGCACCAATCAAGGAAATCGGGGTCACCGATACACGTTTGTTCACGATGGGAATACCCAGCTCCGCAGCTATTTCATCACCAACTGCTACCAAATTTTTAGCTTTCCTTGTGATCTTTTGATAAATTTTTTCTGCTGCTCGCTCAATATCCGTATCAATACAGTCGAGAAGTGAAATCCCCATAGTAATCGTCCGAATATCAAAATTTTGCTCCTCAATCATGGAAATGGTTTCAGTAACTTGCTTTATATCCATTTTTCACCTCTATTAGATATTGTACATAGCGTCAAAAATCGCTGCACTTTGAATGTTAATTTTAACATTGAGTGTATTGCCAAAGGCTTCAAATTCATTGCGCAATTCTGTAAAATCTTTCTTTTCTTCACTAGAAACAACCGCCATCATAGTGAAAAATTCATCTAAAACAGTTTGTGAAATATCATCAATATTCAAACCAAGTTCTGCAATTTTGCTAGACACTCCTGCCACAATCCCCGTTCTATCCTTGCCAACAACCGTAATAATTGCTTTCATTTTTTACTCCAATCAACATGCTTTTCCCTATTGTAGCATAAGTAAAGGAAATTTGCATAAACCGAAAGAGAAAAATACGACTTTTATCCCTTAAGCTCTGCCTAATCGTTATCAATTGATTGTTGATTCTTTCCAATGAACACTACAATCCAGCACTTGTTGTTTTTCTTCTTGATGATGCCCCCTCAATCTGGTCAATCAAAATCTTGGTCGCCTGCTGGCCTTCTTCAAAAGCTGGTTGACCTTGTCGTGATACTCGGCGAAGATAAGCTCGTCATCTCGTTCAACGGACTGAACGAAAACTCGTTCGCTTCATCCGAGGGTCGGACGGGCTGCCTGAAAACTGGTTCGCTTCATCCGAGGCTCAGACAGTCTGCCTGAAAACTGGTTTGCTCTGACCTAAAACATTTTGCCAAGTATCTTTTTGATTTATTGATGCTTTTTCTTTTGACATCATCCCCATTTTGAGCAAGAAAAACAGTAAACCATTTTTTTGATTTACTGTTTTGTAATTTGCTATATTATTGTTTTTATTTAATTATTTAATTTCAACAAACTGAAGTTTGTCAATCTCATTTGGCTTTCTTAGGTTTCTTCTCGGGCAGTTCCGTATACATTCCTCCCAGTAATCCTACAATCAAATTCGCATCCTCAAATTTGTCGAATACGTGCATCAGGGTCTTTGAACCCTTATACGGATAACGCAGTTCGGAATCTGCAAGCAGTCTATCCGATGTCGGCGTTCTCTTTAAAAACAGTTCATTATTGCAAATGTCACCTATCAGCTTACCATTAAAATATACAAGGTATCCGCCCATCATAGATTTTATGACAATATCGCCAACTGTAGAAAAACATTCACGTACATATTCATTAAATTCATTCACTATGATTCCTCCCACAAATTCTAATTTATTTACGCCGCTTCACTATTACTTCTTTATTGATTGCTGTCAACTCTAAAACCGAGAGTCATACCATACTATTTTTTCACATAGTAAATTTCTCATGATATTCAACCTTCCTAAAATCTTTAATATATATGTTATTATACCACTTTTAAGACAATTTCCCCATCGTCAAATTTCCTACTCGCTCCCAGAAATCGATACAAAAACAATCTACTTTTTCTTCATTCTTTTCAAAATGTATAATCTTTAACTACTTATCTTGAAAGATTTCCTTGCTATCAGGGGCAAAGAATATTTCAGTTGCAAAAGCCTTACCTCTACCCTTCTTCGTTAGAACATTGTCAGGTTTTCGAGGTGAAGCTTATTCTTCGATAGTCTTTAGTGTATGCTTTGGTTTTTTCTGCCATTCAATTCCTGCCCAAATTTATTACATATCTATTTATTTTGATATATTTCTATTTTCTGTCTATGTTTCTGGCTGAAACCGTTTACATTTTTTGGTATACTATCTTTGTATACTTCAAATAATAAGAGGAGAAAAATAACAGAGAATAACTAAGAGCTATTTTCGTTATTTTTGATGCCCTCAAATTTCATAAAGGAGGTTTCTTATGAAAAATTCATATAAGAAACGATTGTACACAAATGTTCTCAGCTTGTCAGCTGCCGTTCTTGTTGCAGTTTTAACGCAAGGAAATGCTGCTGCAGATACGCAAGATAGCACGGAAACACAGCCTATTGCTAACAAGACAGAAACGGTAGTCCCTGCCGAAAAGTCAAGTGCGAAAACAAACGCAACAGAAGCGACAGCAACGCCAGATTCTTCACCAGCTGAAGCTCAGCTTCCCACAACAACCAATCAAGAAGAAGTACAAAAATCAGAAAGCGCTCCTTCAATAGACAGTTCGATTTCTACTACAAACGAATCCGAAACAGAGACTCCTGCAACACCTGTAAAACCAGAAACACGAGCAGCTGGAACAGAAGAAAAGAAGGTTCAATTAGCTGATAGTACAGTCCATATGTCTGAAAAAGCTACCATTACTGAGACTGTACAGGAACAAGGAGCCGCTGCTGGCAAGGTGACTTGGAAATTAGATAATAAGCCAATCGCTGAATGGAAAACTTGGAATATGGAAAAAGGAGACTTTTCAGGAGATTCCTTTGTCACCATTGAGGAAACAACTAATGGCTCTGACCTCAAACTTTCTCTCAAATTTAATGAATTATTTGGAAAGGATTTAAGTCTTCGGACGCCAAATAATATCCGCAAAACCTATCGGCAATTCATCGGAAATCATGAGCTCGTTGGAACAGATGAAGAATCCGGTCTAACGATTCGAAAAACACTTGTTTTCCGACCATATGAAAACTTCCATACTCATGAAGAAATGTTAGCGGCTATCGAAAAAAGTCGTCAAGAAGCTAAAAATGATCGGCTTGTTCAAATTGAAGACATTGGTACCAGCGCTCAAGGACGGAAAATTAAGTTAGGCATTATCAGTTCTGATCAAAAAAGCATTGATAACTACCTCAACTCAACCAATAAAATGGCGCTAACCAAACCTGCTGAAATGTTAGCAGCCCTCAAAGACGGAAAATTAGACTACAAACTTCCTATCCTCATCAACAACACACATGCTGATGAGCAACCTGCTATTGATATTATTACCGGCTTGTTCAACTCTTTCGCAACCCAAGACCAAATCAGCTTTAAAACGACTCAAGCAGATGGAACACAAAAAATCGTAACCCTCTCCGTTAAAGACCTTCTCAAGAAATTCATCTTCCTCTTTGATTTCACAGAAAATCCTGACGGAGATGTTGCCAATACACGTGCACTTGCAAATGGTCTGGATCCTAACCGCGATACGAGCTATCAGACAAACCCTGAAACTCGCACGGTTGCTGGACTTATCAATAAATGGAATCCGATTGCCCTTTATGACATTCACGGATTTGTCAAAGATTTCCTTATCGAGCCAGCTACACCTCCGCACGATCCAAACTTTGAGTATGATCTTTTAGCAGACCTTATGCTAGAAAATGCTCATCACATGGGACGTGCTGGCGTTGCCAATTCTAACTATGATCACTACATCATTCCGAAGTTAGACTGGGGCGACGGTTGGGACGACTCTTTTTCTGGTTATACTGGTGTTTATGGCATGTATCATGGCATTCTAGGACACACTATTGAAATCCCTCAAGGAAATCAAGAATCTTATAAGGCTGGTTTCCACGCTGTTTTGGGAGGAATTGATTATTTATCCCAAAATCCTGATAAGCTCATGGAAATGCGCCTCAACTTCTACCTTCGTGGCGTGAACAAAGTAGAAGATCCAAAAGCTGAAAATGAATTAGTTGGACCAGATGGTAAAGTGGTCGGTCGTATCAAACATGGACAAAAGAAATTCTTCCCCGATTATTATGTGATTCCAATGGGACTTGATAAGAGCAATGACTCCCAACAGGCCTATAATATGATTGAATACTTCAAGAGAAACGGCGTTGTCGTTCAAGAATTGAAGGAAGACACTGGCGGTTATAAGAAGGGGGATTTGGTTGTTGACATGGCACAAGCTAAACGTGGCTATGCCAACCATATCCTCTACAAGGGCTCCAACGAATCTGCTTGGGCCGCTATGTATGCAGAGTTGCTGGTTAATTTCCCAGATATGAGGGGATTCAAAGCAGTAGCAGTCTTTAAAGAAAAACTCTTTGACGGTAAACTCGGTGAAGTAACTGCTCTTCGTGCTACTCGGACTAGCGAAATTGACCACAAAGCACCATATTATGTCATTGCCAATACTTCAGAAAGTGCCGTTCGCGCTGTCAATCGTGCAATCCGAGACGGTAAGAAAGTTTATTTGACAGACGATGGCTACATCGTGGATACACCTACTTTTGCCAACCTGCTGAAAAACTATGCAATCTATGGAGATGCCCTTTATAAAACTCCTCAAGGGCAAACCTTAAAAGCTCTAAAAGTTTATGCACCGCCTCATCAATACTATTGGGCTGGTGTGGATACTCCTGCTCATACCGCTCTTGCTTTGAAGAATTTAGGATTTGACATTGTCAATACCCCTGAAGAAGCTGATGTGATTGTTTTAGAAAGTGACAACTTTGACAAGTCCCTCCTTGGTCTGAAGCCAACTATTGTAGTAGGCGGAACTGCTATGCAACGCCTTGAAGAACTCGGTGTGGTTGACGGCTTTGACGCAGAACAACTCAAAAATGGTGGTGATTATGAAGGCTTGATGAAAGCGATCATTGATGACAAAGATCCGTTGACTAGTGGTTACAATAAGAATGATCTTTTCTATTCTAACTCTGGAAATTGGATTGCTAAAGTACCTGCAAATTTCAAGACATTAGCTTCAATTGCTGGCAGTGATTATTATATCGCTGGTTGGTGGCCTGGTAATGAACAGTTAGCCAATAAAATTGTAGCTATTTCTGGTAGCTACAAAGAACAACCACTCTTTATTTATGCTGGCAACCCAACAAACCGTCTTCACACGATTCATTTCTACCGTTGGGTATCCAATGCTATCTTTGGCAGTCAATTAGCTCAACTGAAAGATCTTGAGAAAGAACAAAAACCTTCTACTGAAGTTGTTGAAATCATCAATCAAAAACCTCAGGCAGCTCAAGCGACAACCCTACGCTACACTCCTCAACCTCAAATCATGAACGCTACTCGAAAAGCTCAACTTCCACAAACAGGAAGCAAAGAAAACCAAAGCAGCTTGGTTATTGCTAGCATGTTCATTCTTGTCAGTGGCTACTTGCTCCATTTAAAGAAAAAAGAAGAATAGAATACTCTACTAGTAAAAACGAGTCTGAGACAAAAATGTCCCAGACTCGTTTACTTTCTTCTAAAATAAAACTCAATATGCAGTAGTTAAGTAATCCCTAACTAATACCACCAACTCAACCCTACAGGGTGGGGCGACAAAATCAATTTCTTACGAAATACCAATTTGTGTCCACTTCTATTTAGTTTATAAAGCATCTAGCGCAACAAGAGTAATCATTGCTGCTTCATAATAATTTTCCTTTGACAAATCTTGCATAAAAATATATTTATTTTGCTGAACCAGTTTTCGATATGCTGAATTTCGGCTGGCTGCATAGAAAATCGGAGCGCCAAAACTAGCAGACTGATAATGATTTAGAGCCTTGCCTTTTAACGTATAACCAGCATAAAGCACTTCTTGTTTCATAAAGAAATTCATCATTTTATTCAATATCTTCTGGCTTTGTTTATCCCGACTTTGTGCTAAATTATATGGCAAGCGACAAGCATTGTAATAATAATCACCGTCATACTTAGAAGCAACAGCTTTTTTCTCAGCTGCCCGAACTGTATCTGCTTCCACCCAAAGGAAATCAGGAAGTAGACCTGTTTTTGATTTAGCACTCATCAGTTCTAATTTAGACAACATATTTGATTTTATCTTTAACCATTGTGCATTGCCTGTCAGCTTATAAAAGGCTTGAAATTGTGCTGGAAGGACATCTGACGTTCGCATTAAACGATAGTATTTTGAGTCTGATGTTGCCCAGTTCCCAACTGTCAACACTCCTGTTGTACTATTGTAATTATAAGTCAAAATATCCTTTAAGATTGCCCTAGCCTGTGTATGATATGCATCAGCCTTCTGTGGCCATAATTTAGCTGCTTGAATCAAAGCATATGCAATATAAAGATCGCCATCAGTTGCATTATTGGTTTCAGCTTTAACGATGCCATTCTTAACCGTTTGCCGCCATGACATCAGCTGCGTATTTTTCATACGATGTGCCAAATAATAATTGTACAAAAGTTCAAAATCTTTCAGGCTAGCATTCCTTTGTTTTGCAGCTTCAACAGCAATCACCATTCCATAGCCTTGTGATTCAGACAAGACAACATCTTTTTTTTTATCGTTCGTTGTCTTAACGTACGCCTTATCTTTTTGCTGAACTACATAATTTTTTGACCATTGTTGGTAAATCTGATTCTTCAAATGACCTGTACTATTGAATCTAACATAAGTAAAAATAGTAATGATTGCCAATAAAATAGCAACTAACCAAACATATCTTAAATTTGTTCTTTTCACGTTTCCTCCTATCCTGCAAATCGCTTCGTTTTAACCCATTTGGTTCCATCACGATGGAAGAGTTTGTCCAAGGTCACAGAAGTTACAGCATCAATTGAAACAATGATGAATAGCTGCGAATAAGTAAAGTAAGAAATCAAAGCTAACCAAATCTGCTTAGAAGTTGCTTGACCAAATTGGGAGGCTAGAGCGATATTGATTTGTAAGAGATATAGCATAATCATCAAAAGCCAATTAAACAACATCAATTGCGCAATGTAAATATTACTTGAATCAAATGTAAAAGGAATATGAACACTTGGAACAAATAGATGAACAATAATAGCAATCACATTTGACAAAAGGACAATATCTGATAAAATTATTGCTGCATTAAACCAGAAGAAAACACAGGAATAATATGCAACTTCTAATTTCACACGCCAATTACTCTTATCAAATAAATGCTTAAAATTTGAAATCACAACTTCATAATTTCCTTTAGCCCAACGTTTTCGCTGCATATAATAGCTTTTAACTGTCTCTGGTTCTTGTTGGAAAGCTTCAGAATTATAAGCCAAAGCAATCAATTTCCCACTTTGCATAATTTTAAAAGAAATATCCGTATCTTCTGTCAAGGCGCCATTTCGCCAACCACCAATGCTCTTTACAAATTCAGTATTGATAATAAAGTTTGTGCCAGGAATGCGACCAATTTTAAACATATGCCACATACCAACATGTTGAATTCGTTGCGTCACGACAATCTCTTGATTGATACAACGTGTTAAGAAATTTTGATTCGCATTTCGTGTCTTGTTTCGACCAAAAGATGCTACGTGGCGTTCTGGATCTTCCAGAACTTTCTTAACCAGAAAATAAAGAGCATTTTTCTCTGGCATAGCATCTGCATCATAAACGCAGATATATTCACCCTTCGCCATTTTCAGAGCATCATTTAAAACGCCTGCTTTTCCGCCAGTCCCCTTCCGGTCTGTAATGGTAATATCTCGTGTAGCATATTCTGGCATCGCTTTTACTTTTAACATTTCTTGATAAGTAGTATCTTCACAATTGTCCGCAAATAAAAGCAATTCCACTTTGTCATGTGGGTAATTCATATCCAAAATAGCTCTTGTTGTTTGCGCAATGACCACATCTTCATTATGGGCTGGTACCACAATTGTAACCATCGGATAGCTCTCTAAAGGACTAGTATCTACTTTAAAGTCGCTATGTTTTAGCCAAAAATGAACACCTGAACTCAAAGTAACTAAACTCCAAACCAAGGATAACCAAATGGATACCAGAGTGATAATCATAATCAACTGACTAATCATGTTTCACCGCCTTAAAGTTTTTATTCACTCTGTTATAAATGACTAAATAACAAATAAACAGCACAACAAAGCATACAGCAAAAAAGATACTAATTGCCAATGCTACTCCAAAAAATATATTGGTTATGATCACAGATTCCCTCCTAGTATTCTACAATAATGTCTGTTTCAAGTTGTCTGTCCAGATTTTTAACAAAATCATCAAAGTTTAAAAACTTTTCACAATTTTCTGAATCAATCAACAGATAGCCTGATTTATACTGCACTTCGTGCACACTTTTACTAGTTTTAAAGCGAAGCAAAGACAATTTAGCAAGCATATTGTGCTGGAATATCTCTGCTGGAGATTGCCCTTCTCCCGAACATAAAATGAGAAAATTCCCATTTGAAAGATAATAAACAGCACCTGTTCCCTGCATACATTTCTTTAAAGTCACATAGATCCGCACCAACATCCAACGAAATTCTTTAGGATAAATTTGTTGAAAATAATCATTATGCGCCCAATGGACTAATAAGGCTTGAAAACTTTCTTCCCGCCCATCTCGAACCGCCTGTAAATGACTTTCATACAATTCTTTTGCTTGCTCACTATAGTCTTTGACAATAGAAAGATAGGTTCGTCGGTGAACATTGACTTGTTGTGATATGCTTAAAATAAGCGGAAAGGTAATCAATAGTAGAAAACATTGATTTGTTGGTATATACACAACACCTGCAACCAAAAAAATTGTTGCCAATACACTGCTAAAGATCAGTAACCAAGTGAGCAGCATATCTGGTAAGACAAATACACTCAAGATGGCAAGAGCAATCAAAATAATTTCAACATGAAAAATACTACTCGCAAAATAGAAACTATAACCAACAATTGCTAAAATTACGATAATTAGTAAAGCAATTGTCCATTCCAGTTCTTTTTTTCGATACATCTTATTCTCCTATCACAAAATTTTTTGGTCTGTCTGCATAACCAAAGTAATGCGCAATAGCCTCTACAATTCGCTCAGATGTTCTGCCATCACCATACGGATTGCTAGCTTGAGACATTTGATGATAAACAGTTTCATCTGTCAACAATGTCTCCATAGCCTCGCGAATATTCTCACTTTCTGTTCCAACTAACTTCAATGTCCCAGCAGTCACGCCTTCTGGTCTCTCTGTCGTATCACGCAATACAAGCACCGGTTTTCCTAAAGAAGGGGCTTCCTCTTGGACACCTCCAGAATCAGACATAATGAAATAACTTCTCGCTGCAATATTATGAAAATCCACAACATCTAAAGGCTCAATTAGATGAATCTGCGGATGATTGCTAAGAATTTCCTTTGCTGCCTCTTGAACGGCTGGACTTAAATGAACAGGATAAATGACCTCACCATCATCATGCGCTTCGACCACTTGCCGCAAGGTTCTAAACACACGACGCATTGGTTCTCCTTGATTTTCACGACGGTGCATGGTAACAAGAATAAGCCGATGATTTGATGGTATTTGCTCCAAAACATCATGATGATAATTCTCTTGAACAGTCAATTTTAAAGCGTCAATCGCTGTATTCCCTGTAACAAATATGGTTTTTTCATCATGATTTTCCTTAATGAGATTTTCTTTACTTTGCATCGTTGGGGCAAAATAGAGATCTGTTACAGCATCTGTCATTTGACGATTCATTTCTTCTGGAAATGGAGAATACTTTTCCCATGTCCTCAAACCAGCTTCCACATGTCCAATTCGAACTTGATTATAAAAAGCTGCCAAACTTGTTGCAAATGTTGTCGTTGTATCTCCATGTACCAAAATGATGTCAGGTTTCACTTCTTTTAAAAGTTTGTCCAGTTGGTTTAAAATTTTTACAGTAATATCCGTTAATGTTTGCTGCTTTCCCATGATATTCAAATCAATATCTGGTTCAATATTAAATGTTTGTAATACTTGATCTAACATTTGTCGATGTTGTGCAGTCACAACTGTCATAGTTTCAAATTTCTCTGATTGTTTTTTCAATTGAAGAATAAGTGGAGCCATCTTGATAGCTTCAGGTCTTGTACCAAAAACGACCATTACCTTTATTTTTTTCACGTTTTCCTCCTTATAACAGAATGACACAAATAAAAACGCCTAGCTAAAATAAGACAGCCACCCCCTACTATACACTAATATTGTACCGCTTTAAATTTATACCGTCAATATTTTAGTATACATTCTCTATGTTTTTGTCCTATTATTTATGTAAAATTTATCCTCTTATTTAGCACTATTTTATAATAGTAAAATTATTATGCATTAAAAATAGTGCACTTTTACTATTACATCATAATTAGACTATTCTATCAATATTTTTGTTTATCCTATTTTTCCAATACCATTCACAGATGTTAATTCTATCTCAAACAAAACACAGATTCATGACAAATGTTATTTTTGTTAAACTTAATAAATAGCAATTTCAAAAGGATTGCATTAACGTCTTTATTACTCACTTTTTCTTGCAATCTTTTTCTCTTTTCATTATACTAAAAAGAGAGAGGAGTTGTTTTATATGGTAAAAGGTAATCAACAAAAGATTTTGGATGCTTTCTATGACTTAGCAATGCAAAATCCCAATGAAGCCAATCTCTCAATGAGTGACCTTGCCAAAAAAGCTGGTATTTCACGTCAAGCAATTTATAAACATCATTTCAATAGTGTTGACGACATCATTGAATCCATTCATGAGAGTATTGATAAGCCCATTTACGAAATGTTTTTAGAATATGATACTCTCGAAAATAAAGACCCATTTCTTTTCATTGCAGATAACATTTTCCCTATTCTTTATGAAAATCGAAAATGGCTAAAAATGCTGTATTCTAGCTCAACGGATCCTTATTGGACCAATTATTTAAAAAAGATTTACACAAAATGGGCACTTGAAAATATCAAACCGAATCAATCCCTTATTGATTTGCCAGATGATTTTATCATCTCCCTACTGGTTCATTATGTGATTGCCAACATTGAAGTGTGGATAACCCAAGAAAATCCACTCCCACCACAAGTCTTCAAAGAAAAATTTTTAACCCTCGTTCATTCTTCTCTTGACCAATACATCTCACTAGACAAAGATAATCATATAGACTAGAAAAAAGAGCCCGAAAAATCGGGCTTTTAGAATATAGCTATTTTTCCTAGCTGGTAATTTTTGACAGAATAGCCCATACAATCAATATGTTTGTAGAGGCTATTTTTGTATCTCTTTTTCCTTGGTTTGTAACAGCAACATTTAAACAGTGCTCTGACTTTCATATAATTTAGAATTAAGCAAAGAAAGAAATGATTTATCTACTTTTGAAGTAATCATCAGACTACAATTTACTACTTATATGACTGATGATGACAAACATTAGCGTAAAAATAGTGTGTAAAATAGGAAGCACTCTGGTAAAACTTCATAAATACAACTGCATAACTAAAAACTACATCAATACCTCTACCATCGTTCCAATGGCCGTTGGAGAAATCGCCTACCGTAACCTAAAATAAATAATGGTGTGAATTTGGTGTGAATTTTGCTAAAAATCCTAAAAAAACACCCCATGGTGTGAACCATGAAGTGTTGTAGATGCTGTATTGTAGCTGGTTCTTAACGTTTTGAGAACTGGCTAGCTTTACGAGCCTTTTTAAGACCTGGTTTTTGGTTCACTCGATTATTTAAACTCAAATACCATTAAAATCAACGTTTCTAAAACAAAAAATCATCAAAAATCTTATTTATAAACAAATATCTAAACCTAAACGGTATCAAAAAGGTATCAATTTTCTATAGTTTCGAAGCTTATAAAATAAACGAAATCTGTCTCAATCATTTGAGCTTTTTTTATTGCCTTTTCGTAGTAAATTCACATAATCACTCTTAGTATGAAAGAGATGCGACAAGAATACAACTTTATCTTCTTCAATCACAAAATACAGTAGCACATATTGTCCAATAATTTTTCCCCTAGTCAAATACTTGCTATTTATCTTAACGCCTATTCGTTCATCAGCATCAAAACCAGCCTCTGGAAAAAGCTCCAGTTCCTGCAATCCATTTAAAATTTTAGCAATCGTATTTTTTGCTGATTGCTCTGATAACAATACATTTGAAATATATTCATGAATATTGTCTATCGCTTGGCTGACCTCTTCTGAAAAAACAACTTTATAGACCATAGCGTTCCCTCATTTCTACTAAGGAAACGCCTTGTCCTTCCTCGTACTGTCTCAATGCTTTTTCTGACTGAGACTGTAGTTCCTCAATCAACTGTTCTCTATGCAAATCTTCAGCTGTCTTAATAGGCAAATCTTGCTCAAGTACAATTTGCTCAACAAAAAGCGTGATGGCTTCAGTCATGGTCATGCCCTTTGCCTTAATAATATTTCGAGCTTGTTCCATAGTGGCCTCATTCAACTTAAAATTATATTGCTTTGATAATGTTATAGCCATGATATATCTCCAATCTATATTTATAGATTTATTATATACCATGTATAGATTTTAAGCAAGTAAAAATCCTAGTTATCAAAAAACTAGGATTTTCCCCAATTCGCATTTATCGCAATAATCGGCGCAGTGCCTTATTCGACTGACGTACAGAACGGTCTAAAAAACGTAGTGCTGCAAATACAATCATCCAACCAAATATCGTTTTTCTCATAGCGTTACCTCCTCACTAAATAGTATAGCATACGTTATTTCTTACTTGCTTTCTTACGCGCGATTTCCTCAGCTGTTTTCTTTTTGAAGAATTCAATTTTTTCATGAGGAAGCATATTGCGATACGTTTTGATAAAATCACGATAAAGCAAATATTTTTTATTAGGATTTACCAAATCCTCTACTAGCTGAGAAAAACCTTGTCTGAAGGCTTTCAAATCTTCAATGATGATATAGAGGTTAGACTTTTTTCGAAGGAATCGGATATTGTAGTTATCCTTAAGGCGTATTTCTAAAACATTGGTGGACAGATCTTTAGTCCAAAACTCATTCCCTTGTTCATCTTCCAGAATAAATGGTTCAATGACGCTTAGAGGCCAGGCAAGAGACAAGAATTCACCTGTCGCCTCTTTATGGGCAATTTCCAAAAAGCTTATTAGTGCTCTTCCCGAAAACGGCTCAGATTGTTCAATCTTGTAAACTAAAGGCTGATTAATTTTGTTCATGTGTTTTCTCCTTGTTCATTTATTCCATGGTTCTCTTGACAACAAGTAACCTAGTCTCTTTTAGCCTACGGCGATCGGTCGTCAGCTTTTCAGCCTGCCGACTCGACTCCTTTCAGTCTAAAGCCGACTAGCTTATTGTCAAGAGACTTTCACGGCATAAAGTGATTAAAATAAATTTTTCTCAATTACTTTTTTTATCGTTTTGACTGCTGTCACTATATTTAGTTTCGGCGGTCGTATTTGATTAGCAAGTTTCAGGGTAGAGCGAAACTCTTTTTCTGGTAGATACTTTTTAGCACTCTTACGCCATAAAGCCAACTTTTGACTCACAGCTTCTAGCCTATCGTTCAAGCGTTCCATCTGTTTCCTAAGCCCCTTATTTTCATGCTGGAGCCTGCCAACTTCGGACTTCAATTCCTTGTTTTCTGTCAGTAACTTTTCACTTTTTATCAATGATTTAGCTAGGCTGTTCTGGTCTTTTAGAGACTTATTCAGTTTATGCTCTAAAGCATTCCTGTCCTGCCTCAATCTCACATTATTGGTCACATTTTTAGAAGCGGTCTGATATAGCCTATCATAGGTTTCTCTACTCATCTTTAGCTTGCCATCAAGTGTACGCTTTGCTAATCCTTCTGCATGTAGCTCCCTAAAGCCTAAAGGCTCAACCTCTTTCAAATCAATTAAACTTTCAGCCAAGGTCTCTATTTCTTTTTCATATTGCTTCAACTCTTCAAGAGTGTGCCACTCCCTCTGTTCCAAGTACTGGAGCAGGTGCTCTTTCTCTGATACAGTCAGCTCTAGTTGGTTTATTTTATTGCTTATCTGTTCTAGTTTAATTTGTTTTTCAGATAGTCGTTGCTCGACATCATCAAGCAATCGCTGCTTCTCCTTGTATTCAGCAGTATCAAGATGTTTTTTCTCACTATCAACTTCACCACGTTGTAAAGTGTATCCTTTATCATTTAGGTATTTTGGAAACTCCTCCTGAATTGCCTGAAGCTGCTCACGATGACCAAATAGGGCTTTTGAACTCAACTTCCCATTTCTCATTGGAACAAGACCAAGGTGCATATGTGGGGTGCTTTCGTCAAGATGAACCATGGCATAAGCGATATTCTGTTCTCCGTATCTTTCAGCAAAGAAATTTTTAGCAGTCTCAAAAAATTCCTTTGTCTGCTCCTGACTCATATTTTCAAAGAAAGTTTTATCAGATGTGATAATCCACTCATTGCATAATACAGCGTCTTTACGAATAGCGCGTTTAGATAGTTTATTGTCATTGACATACTGCTTTATTTGTCTGTCATAAGGTATAGAGCGGTCACGGTCTGTTAACTCATAATTTAGATGACTTCGTTCAGGGTCAATATCCTTATTTGAATGTTTTTCAAAAACACGTTCATTATGGCGATAAGCACCACCGAGATTACCAGATTTGTATTTAACCATTCTAGCTACTACATAACTCATAGATTTTTCTCCTTTCTCGGCTCAAAAGGTCGCCGAGCTGGTGGCGGACGATTGCCACCAGAAATAAGCAACCCATAGGCTAGATTTTTTCCTGAAGAATCGGCACTACTTCCATGTAAAGTGTAACGCACTACACTTTACTCCATAAATGTGCGTTCTCCGAAGGGTCTTGCAGACGGCACATCGCTCCGAATACAGGAGCGACCTCGAACCATCTCTCAACTCACAAGAGATAGTTCGACTATGCTCGCCGAAGCGAGCAAGGCACTTCATCAGTGCCAAAGGTCGGACGCTTCGCATTGTCCGACAATCTACCGACCACCATAATAGGCTAATTGTTTTTTAAGTCTGGGGCGCTCATGTTTCAATAGGTCTTTCATCAAACCTAGATAGTCAATTTCTGATGTTTGATAGGTCTCTAAGATTTTTTTGTATCTTGCTCTTGTATTTCTATGGAGCTCTTTCCAGATATTTTTATCATGAATGAGAGCGGTCAGATAGATTTGAGTCTCAATAGGTAAACCTTTAAATTTGAATGGCTTAAAGATAACTGTATTGATAACCTCGAATATCTCCTCAACCGAGCGACTTCTCAACTGAAATTCCAAGCGCCACCAGTGTTGAAACTGACTAGCAAATTCCTTGTCTTTATCAGTTCCATTTTCCAGTTGCTCTTTTTTCTTGTTGTATAGCCTTACTTGCTTTTCAGAACGCGAAGCACCAAGGTACTTTGTTTCTAGCTTTCCGGTCTCTGAACGAAATTCCTTAGTTGCGGTTGGTCTGCCTTTCTTCTCTAGCACGAACTCACTACAATCAACTTCAAATAAATCAAAAGCCAAGTCAGCACGAGATATTGCAATATCTTCCAAACATGGTATAATAGTGTCAATGATATCAGTATCTACTGATCGGAGTTTATTGGGATTGAACTCCAACCTGAAAGGGCGAGCATTAAAGGCTTGTCCTTTTATTTTGTCATATTCCATATAGACCACGACTTGACCTCCGCCCTTAGTATAAGCTCTAAACATATCCGTCATCGCTGTCTGAATACTAATTGCTGTATGGCTTTCAACTAGATTTTTGAGAGTTAGGAGTTTGCGGGGCCTGATATAAGCTGTTATCGTGATATTATCTAAGCTAACTTTTAATTTCAAACAAAACTCCTTTCTTTTTACGGTCGCCTATCGGCGCCGATTTTTTTGTCTGCGTAAAGACCTCCTCCCTAATGAAAATTCTTGGGGGAGCAGCCCCAAGCCGACCCCTTCGGAGTCGAACCATTTTCATTTTCCGTCAGTCAAACTTGCCAAAAAACGGGTGTAGTAAATGCACTTTAAATGTGCACATAGCGGGCTGTTAGAGGGCGCCCTGTTATAAATTTTTCGTAGCACCTCAAAATCTGACCCCTGAAACCCATTTTCACAATATTTTCATAACTGTTTTCATAAATATTTTTGACTTGAAATTTTGTAAATCTGAAGGAGATTTTTAAAAAAAGTCTTCTCGATCAACTAAAAATATTTTGAGGATTTTTTCAATAATCTCATCAGGTGGCACCTGTTTATTTTTCTTGTAGCTAAAGAAACGGTCTTTAGCTTTTTTGATTTCTCCTAAATCGTCGGACACATCAGCAAACAATAAATCGTTCAGCTCAAACCAACGTAGCTCAGATTGTTTTCGGAGTGTTTCAAAATTACTCCAGAATGTTCGACCTTCATCAAGTTCTTCAAGTTTTCGGAATAGGTTTATCCGTTCAGCTTTACGATACTCTTTCGGTAAAAGTGTCCCCACATACTCAGGAGACATGTTCGAATAGATAACCTCATCTGTTACAACAATGGGAAGTTTTAGCGAACTATCAACATTTTTCAAAATCTTTCGGACAAATTGGCTTAGAGTAATTTGTGTGTTCAGCTTATACTTCAGCATCTTAGTGCTTAGTAATTCAAAAATATCAGTTGACCTAAATAGCCATTCCATCAGTATTTTGGCATCTATATCCTTACTTGAAAATGCTTGATAGTCAATCTGGTAGCTATCCAGTCGTGATTGAATAGCTTGATTAAGTGCTGTATCTTTTCCAAAATAAATCTTTATCATTTTCACACCTCGTTAATATAAGTCCTATAAGGTAAGTTATGACTATGGTAATGTCCTATCATTTCTCGGTCACGTTCAATCAAGTCAGCTTCTTCTAAACGTCGCAAAGAGTTTATCATAGTAGATTTAGCGCAAGAGAACTTTTTCGCCAAATCACTAATCTTATAGCCTAGATAAACATTTCCTTCAGCATCTATCCAACCCTTTTCAAAGGCTTCTTCTTGCTTGCCTCTTAAGACAGCATAGACCAGAATATCAAATGCAGTTAAGTCGCTGTATAAATCATCTCGAAAGAGAACTTTCGGGATAAGATAGTTTTCGTTATCGTAGTCCATAGCTCTTACCTCCTATCTCTCAAATTGTTGTAGCCATTGAGCGACTTTGTGTTTATCGTACAAGGTCACTCCGTCAATGACCATGTGGGGCATGCCTTCACGTTGCCATTTGACAATAGTCGTCGTTGAGACATCTAGCCAACGGCACAAGCCTGCCATACGAACCATAGGCTTATAAAGCTCCTTGTCCTCAAGGGCTTTTTCTATTGCCTTTTGGAGCATATTGTCATAGCGAGCCAGTAACTTCTTTTCAGTTACTTTTGGGAGTTGTATAGTAAATCCTTCTGTCATCTGCGGGTTCTCCTTTTTGTTAAAATCATTTTTAAACTATTTTCATTGCCTATTTTCTGGAGATGGCGCAATCTAAAATAGTTCCATAGGGTAAATATACCTGTCTAGTATTTCAGACCGAGCAACACTCCTATTTTTCAAGGCTGGTTCTTGCCTTTTTCATACGTTCAGCAAGTTCTTGACGTTGTTCTTCGGTCATCTTGCGTTTTTTCTTAGGAAATACGTTGATTGAAAAATCCTCACCAATCTTCATAATGGCATTGAGCCAAATCGTTCTGCCTTCTTCTTCCTCAGTGTTCAACACTTCATAGGCTTCAGGAAGTTTTAGCACTTTTTGAATGTGTGGAGAATAATTTGTTTCAATCGTCCATTGTTTATCCAGTACATCATATCGGATAAACGTTTCTTGTTCTTCTAATGTGTAAGCCATAGCTGACTCCTTTCTTTATTTTATAAGCTTCGAATATAAATTACTCATTTCGTGTAATTTATATTGATTTTAAACCCTTTTCGAGTTTTTGTCAACTGTTTTTTCTCTTTTTGTGTAATTTGTGATATAATGTCTCAAAAAGGAGAATACGTAAATGACAAATTTTCAATTTCTTGTAAAAGAAAGTAATAAAAGTTTAACTGAAATAAGTCACGAAACAGGCATTAGTTACTCAACATTAGGAAATTATAACCAGGGTACTAGAACACCAAAGAAAGAGAATGCCAAAATCCTTGCCGACTACTTTGGTGTCTCTATCCCTTACTTACTAGGGCTTGATGATAATCCTAATCTCGTAGACCCAGGAGCACCTAAAGAAGTTCTGAAAGGTTTTGCCAAGATACTTCAAGGAAAAAGTAGCATAGAAAACAAAATCAACAAATGGACTCCTTTTGGTGACGAATTAGCTATCATACTTGCGGAAATCAATCAGTCGGAAGCATTGGCTGATTATATCGACTTCTTAGCAAGTAAAAAAGACTTTAACCCTATTTTAGTTAAAGCCATTAAGGAATTTATAGCCGATAAAAAACAAGGATTAATCCCTTTTCTGATTAACAAGTCAGGAGGGGAAGATTCACCATATCACTACGTTTGGCAAGCATGGGAAAACTCCGACGAATACAAGAGAAGAATGGCTAAAAAACGTAAAAAATAATTGTAAAAACTCGTAATTTCTTTATTTTATAAGCTTCGAAACCTAAAAAATAAAGGAGAAATTACAATGTCCATTCACAAATACCCAAGTAAAAAAGCCAAATCTGGCTATTTGTATTTTGTCAAGGTCTATATGACTAAAGACGGTCAACGTGCAGACCATGTAAAGCGTGGTTTTCGTACTCGAAAAGACGCCAAAGACTACGAAGCTAGACTCATCTATCTTAAGGCTTCAGGGAAGTTGGAAGAGTTCATCAAGCCATCTCAAAAATCTTATAGCGAGATTTTTGAAAAATGGTATCAAGCCTATCAAGATACAGTAGAGCCGACAACGGCTTCACGTACTCTTGATATGTTTAGGTTGCACATTCTGCCAGTCATGGGAGAATTGCCTATCGGTAAAATCTCCCCTTTAGGCTGCCAGAACTTTATCACGGAAAAAGCAAAGACTTTCAAGAATATCAAGCAAATCAAGTCTTACACTGGTAAAGTCTTTGACTTTGCGATTAAGATGAAATTGCTTAAGCATAATCCTATGGCAGAAATCATTATGCCAAAGAGGAAAAGTACACGTGTAAAAAATTATTGGACGGTTCAGGAACTACAAGAGTTCCTAAACATTGTCCTTCAGGAAGAACCTTATAAGCATTATGCACTGTTTAGACTACTAGCATATAGCGGCTTAAGGAAAGGCGAGCTATACGCTCTTAAATGGACTGATATAGACTTTAAGAGTGAGACTCTAAGTGTCAATAAGAGCCTAGGACGATTAGACGGACAAGCCATTGAAAAAGGCACTAAAAACGATTTTTCAGTTCGAAAGATTAAGCTAGATAGCGAAACTATCTCTATTCTGCAAGAATGGAAGTCAAATTGCCAAAAAGAAAAGGCACAACTAGCAGTCGCACCTCTTTCTATCAAGCAAGATTTTATTTTTACTTACTGCTCACGTACAGGCTCAATAGAACCACTACATGCAGACTATATCAACAATGTACTTTCAAGAATTATTCGAAAACATGGCTTAAGGAAAATCAGTCCTCACGGCTTCAGACATACCCATGCGACCTTGATGATTGAAATCGGAGTTGACCCAGTCAATACAGCAAAAAGGCTAGGTCATGCAAGTAGTCAAATGACTTTAGACACCTACAGCCATTCAACAGCTAATGGAGAAGATAGGTCCATCAAACAATTTGCGAGTTATCTAAAAAACAATACAAAAAACTCCAGACAGTAAGTCTAGAGTAGAGTAATGCGGGCGATTTGCATCGCAATCCCGATTTTTTAGAAGAATTTTCTCCAAGGACAGCATCGAAGCCTGTTAGGAATGAATCCCAACCTGATTTTCCTGTCATTACACTCTCAAAGTTTAACATAAACAGGAAGTATACGTCAATTATATAAACTATTCAAAGATAAGAATATAATCAAAAAAGATGTAAAAGTTTTTCCAAAACGGTATCAAAAAAGGTATCAAAAGCAAAAATCAACAAAAAAGCACCTTGCAAGAGACTTGCAAAATGCTTGTAATCGTTGTTGTAAAACGGTTCTTAACGTTTTGAGAATTGTGATGCTTTACGAGCTTTCTTAAGACCTGGTTTCTTACGTTCTACCATACGGGCATCACGTGTAAGAAGACCAGCGCGTTTGAGTGAGTCGCGGAAGTCTGGGTCTACTTGAAGAAGGGCACGAGCGATACCGTGACGGATAGCTCCTGCTTGACCAGCGTAGCCACCACCATCAACATTTACGAAAACATCGTATTGACCAACAGTTGAAGTAACTGCGAATGGTTGGTTGATGACAAGGCGAAGATCAGCATGTGGGATGTATTCTTCAACATCTTTTTTGTTTACAGTAATTTTACCAGTTCCTGGAACAAGGCGAACGCGTGCAACAGCGTTTTTACGACGTCCAGTACCTGCATATTGTGCTTGTGACATAGCTTATTTGTTCCTTTCCTTAGATAAGTCCTGAAATATCAAGAACTTCTGGTTGTTGTGCAGCGTGCGTGTGTTCAGCGCCTACAAATACTTTCAATTTCATACCTTGAGCACGGCCAAGAGTATTATGTGGAAGCATACCTTTAACTGATTTTTCGATCAAACGAACAGCGTTCTTAGAACGGAGTTCACCAGCAGTAATAGATTTCAATCCACCTGGGTACATTGAGTGAGTGTAGTAAACTTTATCAGTTGCCTTTTTACCAGTTAATTTTACTTTTTCAGCATTGATAACAATCACAAAGTCACCTGTATCAGTATGAGGTGTGAAAGTTGGTTTATTTTTTCCACGAAGTACGCTTGCTACAACAGCAGAAAGGCGTCCAAGAGGTACATCAGTAGCGTCTACTACATACCATTTACGTTCAACTTCACCTGGCTTAGCCATGTATGTTGTTTTGTTCATGATTTCTCCTATATGAATATCGTTTTTGTTTACAAAGCGGATGTTCCGGTCCGCAAGTTATTTGGAAGGTTCCGGGGCCTTACAAATGGGGTAAACAATACCGTTTACTATCATACCAAATTTTAGGGGTAAAAGTCAATATATTTGATAAATTATTTATGAAAGAACGGTTTCATTTCGCTTAATCTTGATTTTCATGGGCAATACTGAATAGTCCCAAAGTTCCAGGACCCGTGTGAGTGGAAATGACTGGTCCTAATGGTAAAATTAAAACTTCATTGACTTGCTCAGAGGCAAGAAGCTGATTTTTTAAGACTTGAGCCACCTCTTGGCTGTCTGCTCCTGCATAGGCAATTACCACGCGCGGATCGGCAATATCTTCCAAGGTCATGCGCACCACCTCAGTTTGAGCCTTTTTCTTCCCACGGACTTTAGCCACAGAATCCAGCCTTCCATCTCCCTTAACTGCAATTACTGGCTTAATATTGACTAAACTTCCCATAAGAGCTGCAGTCTTTGAAATTCGTCCTCCCCGCATGAGGTGATTTAAGTCATCTACTAGAAAATACGTTTTCACTTTTGGCACTAAAGATTTTATTAAGGCTACTACTTGTTCCAAACTTTGACCGGCAGCTTTCGCTTCCACCGCTTTCATCACCAGAATACCTTCTCCCATAGATGCCGCCTTGGTATCAATAATCCGGATAACCGCTTCTGGAAAATCTTCCAGAACCATATCCCGTGCCATAACCGCACTTTGGTAAGTTCCTGACAAGACTGAAGCAAACGCAATATAAAGAACGGGCATACCGATTTCAGCGTAACCACGAAATATATCTTCAAACTGACCAACATTGATTTGGCTAGTTGTTGGTTGACTGCCTGCTTCCATTTTAGAGAGGAGCTGCTCACTCGTCAGTTTCTTATCCCCGACCGTTTCATAAGTTGTCCCGTCCAACTGAATAGTCAAGCCAAGGATTTGAACATCATTTTCCAAAGCCCAGCTTTCTGGAAGGTCTGCGGTTGAATCCGTTAAAATTTTAAAAGTCATCTTTCTTTTTCTCCATCATTTTCTGTAAATCGCGCAAGGTTGGATTGTCCATAGGACGCAAAGGTGGTTTTCCCATTTGAAGCTGTTGACTCATTTGATTCAGATCCGACTTTGTAACAGCTACTCGTTTTTCTAGTTCACGAGCCGAAACACGCAAAGCCCCTTGAGCAAAGACAGTCCACTGCTCATTTAAGTCGCTCGTTGCCACAGATACCTGATTTCTAGGATTGTTGAGATCAGTTGCCAAACGCTCAATGTAATCGTCTGCTGTTTCTTCTTCCTCAGTAAACACAACCGTAACATTGAATTCATCATAAGTCTGGCGAACTCCCGGCATATACTGCGCATCAAACACACAGATAATTTCCAACTGTTCAAAACTGGCGTAATTACTGAGTTTGTTAAGCAGAATGGTTCGTGCTGCATCTAATTCACCTTTGTTAAATAAAGAACGAGTCTCCTGCCAAAATGCTACCATATTATAGCCGTCTACTAATAAAATTTTTCGTTTCATAGGCGATTTCTAAATACTTCATACATGAGAATGGCTGCTGCCACACTGGCATTGAGGCTCTGAACATGTCCATTCATAGGAATGGTAATCATTTCATCTACTTGCTTTTTAATATTAGCAGAAATGCCCTTGCCTTCATTGCCGATAATCAGAGCTAATTTCCCTGCTGTATTCCACTTAGTAGACGGCGTACCATTCATATCCGTGCCAAAAATCCAAAAACCTGCATGTTTTAGTTTATCCAGAGTTTGACTAAGATTGGTCACACGAGCAATAGGAATATGCTCCACCGCACCAGTAGAGGTCTTGGCGACGACCGGCGTGACACCAACCGCTCGATGCTTAGGAATAATGACACCTGTAACATTTGTCGCATCAGCCGTCCGTAAAATAGAGCCTAAATTATGCGGATCTGTTAGACCATCTAAAATGAGCAAGAGAGGATTGTCTTCCTGAGTTGCCATTTTCAACATCGCCTCAAAATCCGTATAAGCAAATTCTGAAACACGCAAGACAAAACCTTGATGAACGGCACCATCTGTCATTTCTTGTAGTATTTTTTTGGTAGTCCAAGAAATGGAAACCTTTTTTTCTGCTGCCAAATCTTTCATCTTAGCAACATTTTTCCCACGTAGGTCATCTTGAATATAGAGTTTATTTCCAGTATTGGTCATGAGAGCTTCCGTCACAGCATGTACGCCGTAAACAATATCGTTATTTTCCATAACTTTAGTATAACATAAAATTTAAAATGCTTCTTCTTATTTATAAATCACCTTATAGTTAACTTCTATAAAAAAACGCAGGAGTCTTGCATAAAACAAGGCATCCTGCATTTTCTTATTAATTTATTCTAGAGGCGTTGTAAATTAGTAAACTGTCTTTTCTGTTTCTGGATCAAAGAAGTGTGCTTTGTTCAAGTCAAAGCCAAGGTCAATACCTGCTCCAGCTTTGAGGTAATCACGAGCGTCTACTTTGGCAATAAATTCATTATCTGCAATTTGGCAATACAAATGAGATTCAGAACCAAGCAATTCAGATACAGAGATTTTAGCATGTACTACTGAATCTGGGAAGGTTTCAAGGAAAGCAGCTTCTGTATTGATGTCTTCTGGACGAATACCAAAAATGAGTTTCTTGCCTTCATAGCCTTTTTCACGAAGTACCTTCAAGGCACCTTCTGGTACTTTCAGAGAAAGGTCTTGTGCTACAATTTCATCACCTTTCAAAGTTACATTGATGAAGTTCATCGCTGGGCTTCCGATAAAGCCTGCAACAAATTTATTGACTGGGTTTTTGTAAACTTCTTGTGGGGTACCGATTTGTTCTATACGTCCAATTGTCCCCGTTCCTGAAGGATTCTTTGTTGCAGACATGATAACGATACGATCAGCCAAAGTCATTGCTTCTGTTTGGTCATGGGTAACATAGATAGTGGTTGCCCCAATACGACGGTGGATTTTAGCGATTTCTGCACGCATAGATACCCGCAATTTCGCATCCAAGTTAGAAAGTGGTTCGTCCATAAGGAATACTTTTGCATCACGAACAATAGCACGTCCCATGGCTACACGTTGACGTTGACCACCTGAAAGGTCAGCTGGTTTACGATCCAAGAATTCTTTCAAACCAAGAATGTCCGCTGCTTCATTTACACGTTTTTCAATATCATCCTTGCTGTATTTACGAAGCTTCAAACCAAAAGCCATATTGTCGTGCACGGTCATATGTGGATACAAAGCATAGTTTTGGAAAACCATAGCAATATCACGGTCTTTTGGCGCTACGTCGTTCACCACGCGCCCGTCAATTGAACATTCACCTTCTGTAATATCTTCAAGACCAGCAATCATACGAAGTGTAGTAGATTTCCCACAGCCTGAAGGTCCTACGAAAACGATAAATTCTTTATCTTTAATATTCAAGTTGAAATCTTCTACAGAGTAGTGTTCGCTGTTTGGATATTTTTTGTAAATGTTTTTTAAATTTAATTCTACCATAAGATGGAACTCCTTTGTTATTATGATTTTATTATATATGAAAACGCTTCATTATCCTATGGCAAAGTGAACAAAATAAAAAAAAATGTTTTGTGCAGGATGCACAAAACATTACACTAAATCATTGATGACAATCTGGTAACACAGGGTCAAATCTGTCAGGTCTTTCAGCTGTAAACCCGTCAATTCTTCCCATTTATCAATGTGATACTGTAAGGTGTTCCGATGAATATACAACTGCTGGGCAGCTTTTGTCACAACTGCCGTATTTTCCCACAAAGCTGCAATAATATCAACGAGCTGATCCTGACTTTCAATCAATTGATGAAGTTTCTTCGTTAAAATTGGCAATATGAAATCCTTTTGACCAATCCCCCACAAAAAGAGTTGGGAAAAAGAATGCACATTGGAATGTTGAACCTGCTCCCACCATTTGACGAAAAGAGCATGTTCCGCTTGAAAAAGTTCTGAATAACTTTCTTTAAAAATTAGAGGCCAAATTTGCCCGATTTGAATCGTCAGAGTTAAGCTAAAGTCATATTCGATAGCCGATAAAGTATCACGGAGGACATCTTTTACAGGGACTAATTGCGTTTGATCCAGCACAAAGATGTAATCCTGAGAGGACAGCTGAAAATCTGCTATTCTATTGGGCAGTATGGTTCGCATCATTTCCAACCAAGACCCAATCGTTTCATTTTCATAATGGAATAAATGACAATGGACGAACTGTAGCTTTTGAACGTTTTGAGGCATTTTGCCACGGTTATGAACCAAATAATCATACCAAGGTCCACCATCAAATGCAGAGTCTTTCCCAGTCAGTAAAGAAATAAGTTCTTGCTCTCGCTCTGTCAGACTGCTTTTTTTTAATAACAACCATTGATTACTTGAAATGGGAATTGCCACTTCATCCTCTTTTGCATTTGGATTGGATTGAAGCCTCCCTTGAGGAAACCACTCTAAAAGATCAGTTTTTGTCATGATGTGCGCCCTCCACTCTCACAATACACCAATCAATCAGCTCTTCTAAACGCTTGATTTGATCGGTCATGTGTAAATATCCCAGAACGGCTTCAAAACCTGTCGACATACGATAGGTTACAATATCTGCGTTTTTAGCTTTAGTATGGCTATTGGCATTGCGTCCACGCTTATAAATGTCTTCTTCCTTTTCTGTCAGAATTTTTTCTTCCAACATTTGCGAAATGAGATTAGCTTGCGCACGAGCCGACACATACTTGGTTGCTTCTCTGTGTAACTGGTTCGGTTTTGTCAAGCCTTGGAAAATCAAGTGACGGCGGATATAAGTTGAGTAGATAGCATCGCCTTCAAAAGCCAAGGCAATACCATTTATAAGATTGACATCAATCACGGATCCACCTCACTCCGTCCTTGGTATCTAAAAGCTTGATCCCTTTAGCTGCCAATTCATCACGGATTTTATCAGCTGTTGCAAAGTCCTTGGCAACACGCGCAGCTTGGCGCTGCTCAATCAAGGCTTCAATATCCGCATCCAGTACTTCTGCTGTAAAGACAATACCAAAAACTTGCAGAAGCTCAGCAAAAGCTGTTTTTACTTCTTGACTGTAATGACCAGAATTAATCCACTTAGCCAATTCAAAAACGACTGTAATCCCATTTGCTGCATTGAAATCTTCGTCCATTGCAGCGGTGAATTTATCCAGAAAAGCCTGCAATTCTGTCAGGTCAACCGTTCCCGTAAAGGGTTGCTCGTAGGTATTTTTCAGATATTTCAGATTCACTTCCGCATCGTGGACGGCTTTTTCTGTGAAATTGATAGGCTTGCGGTAGTATTGGGTTGCAAAGAAGAAACGCAGTACCTGCCCATCAATGGTTTTAAGGGCGTCGTGAACGGTAATGAAATTCCCCAGAGACTTAGACATCTTGACATCATCAATATTGACAAAGCCATTGTGCATCCAGTAGTTGGCAAAAGTCTTTCCAGTTTTAGCTTCTGATTGAGCGATTTCATTAGTATGGTGCGGAAATTCTAAATCAGCTCCGCCACCATGAATATCAATCGTATCTCCCAGAATTTCTGTCGCCATGACGGAACATTCAATATGCCAGCCTGGACGACCAGGCCCCCAAGGGCTGTCCCAGAAGATTTCACCGGGTTTAACAGCCTTCCAAAGAGCAAAGTCAACAGGATTTTCCTTGCGGGCCGTTTCTTCATCTGTCCGACCAGAAGCGCCTAACTCTAAGTCAGCCAAGGTTTTGTTAGCTAGTTTGGCATAATTGTGAGACTTTTCCACTCGAAAATAGACATCACCCTCTGACTCATAGGCAAATCCTTTGTCCACCAAGACCTGTACAAAATCAATGATGTCCGTCATGTAGTCCACTACGCGCGGGTGCTGGGTCGCTGGTTGAACCCCCAGCGCCGTCACATCTTCCCGAAAAGCCGCAATGTACTTGTCTGCCACTTCCTGAGGTGTGATCCCCTCTTCCTTAGCTCGATTGATAATTTTATCGTCCACATCGGTGAAATTAGAAATATAAGCCACCTCATACCCACGATACTCAAAATAGCGCCGAATCGTGTCAAAAGCAGCGGTGGAGCGAGCATTGCCGACATGGATATAGTTATAAACGGTCGGCCCGCAGACATACATCTTGACCTTGCCCTCTTCCAGAGGGACAAATTTACGCAGACTGCGGGTCATAGTATCATAAATTTTGATCATATTCTAACTTCATTCTTTCTATTAAGTGGAAACTAACTTTTGGTTCAAGTGCTATTTTTGAGAATAGTATCTACAACTTAGATGAATAATAACTTTCTTCGCGGATTTCTTCTAAATTCTTAATCGTTGGAGCATCTTTTTGACCGTGTACACGGACAATTTTAGCTGGTATACCGACAACAGTCACATCACTAGGAACATCTGCCACAACAACCGCAGCAGCGCCGACCTTTGCATTTTCACCGATTTCAATCGGACCGATTAGTTGCGCATGAGCTGAAATAAGCGCACCTTGACGAACCGTCGGATGACGTTTCCCACAATCTTTCCCTGTGCCTCCAAGAGTGACACCATGATAGAGCATCACTCCTTTTTCTACAATGGCCGTCTCGCCAATCACTAAACCACTCCCGTGGTCAATAAAGACACCTGAAGCAATCTGTGCCCCCGGATGAATCTCAATCTGAGTCCAAAAGCGCCAAAATTGGCTATGCATCCGAGCTAAAAGTTTACATCCATGATTCCACAGAAAGTGAGAAAGTCGGTGAGCAGCCAAAGCCTTAATCCCAGGATAAGTCAACAGCACCTCAAGTGAGGAGCGAGCTGCCGGATCATTTTCTTTTACAATATCTATCGTCTCTTTCCACCAACCCATGATGACTCCTTTCTAGCTTTAGACTGAAGGCAAACACTTAGCAACCTGTCTAGTCTTGCGACTTTTCTTCTTGAACAGCTTTATGCTCTTTATGCGTTTTATGATGATGTTTTTTCTCCTTATCCTCTTTAGGAGGGCGCGGAAGCAATGCTTTCATAGAAGCATCCACACGACCTTTTTCATCAATCTTGATGATTTTGACATCTACTTCATCACCAAGTTGTACCAAATCTTCAACCTTATTAGTACGCGTCCAAGCCATTTCTGAGATGTGCACCAAGGCATCTGTCTTGTCAAAGAGATTGACAAAAGCACCGAATTTCTCAATCCGAACCACTTTGGCATGATAAACTTCATCTACTTTTGCTTCACGCACAAGAGCTGCAATGATTTCTTTGGCACGGTTAATCGCATCTTGATCGCTAGAGTAAATAGAAACATTTCCTTCTTCGTCAATGTCAATCTTGACACCTGTTTCTGCGATAATCTTGTCAATCGTTTCACCGCCTTTACCGATGACAATCTTAATTTTATCAACATCAATCTTGATTGTATCAATTTTTGGAGCGGTTGGAGCGAGTTCTGGACGAGGAGCTGGAATTGTACGTTCAATCAAATCTAAAATTTCAAAACGTGCTTTTTTAGCTTGAGCCAATGCTTCTTGCAAGATTTCAGCAGTAATTCCTTCAATCTTGATATCCATTTGAAGAGCAGTAATTCCTTCACGTGTACCGGCCACCTTGAAATCCATATCTCCGAAATGGTCTTCTAAGCCTTGAATATCTGTTAAAATCGTGTAGTTGCTACCATCTGAAATGAGCCCCATAGCGATTCCGGCTACAGGCGCTTTAATTGGTACCCCACCGGCCATGAGAGCAAGTGTCCCAGCACAAATCGAGGCTTGTGAAGATGAACCATTTGACTCAAGAACTTCTGCTACCAAACGGATAGCATAAGGAAACTCTTCTAGACTAGGGAGAACTTGCGCAAGTGCACGTTCACCAAGAGCTCCATGACCGATTTCACGACGACCTGGTGCACCATAACGACCCGTTTCTCCTACAGAGTATTGTGGAAAGTTGTAGTGGTGCATAAAGCGTTTCTTGTATTCTGGATCTAAACCGTCAACGATTTGTGTTTCGCCCATCGGTGCCAAGGTCAAGACAGATAAAGCCTGCGTTTGCCCACGAGTAAAGAGACCAGAGCCATGCACGCGCGGCAGATAGTCAATTTCAGCATCCAATGGACGAATTTCATCTACCTTACGACCATCTGGACGAATCTTGTCCTCAGTAATTAAACGCCGTACTTCTGCATGTTCCATTTGCTCTAAAATTTCAGCCACATCACGCATGATGCGGTCAAATTCTTCATGCTCAGCATATTTTTCTTCGTAAAGGGCTATAACTTCGTCTTTAACAGCTTGAGTTGCGGCTTCACGAGCTAATTTTTCTTCTACCTGAACGGCTTTTTGAAGATCGGCATTATAGCCTGCTACAATTTCTGTTTGCAATTCTTCATCCACACGAAGAAGCTCAACTTCTGCTTTTTCTTTTCCAACTGCTGCCACGATTTCTTCTTGGAAAGCAATCAATTCTTTAACTGCTTCGTGACCTTTTAGAAGGGCTTCCAACATTAGCTCTTCTGACAATTCTTTGGCACCAGACTCAACCATGTTAATTGCTTCTTTGGTTCCTGCAACAGTTAATTCCAGTAAAGAAGCTTCTTTTTGTTCTTGACTTGGATTGATGACCAATTCTCCATTGACATAGCCGACCTGCACGCCAGCAATTGGACCGTTAAAAGGAATGTCTGAGATTGACAAAGCAAGAGATGAACCAAACATGGCTGCCATAGGTGCCGAAGCGTCTGCATCATAAGAAAGAACCGTATTGATAACCTGCACTTCATTGCGGAAACCGTCCGCAAACATCGGACGAATTGGACGGTCAATCAAGCGAGCTGTCAAAGTCGCATCTGTCGAAGGACGACCTTCACGTTTGTTAAATCCGCCAGGGTATTTCCCAGCTGCATACATCTTTTCTTCATAATTGACTTGAAGTGGGAAGAAATCACCAGTCGCCATTTTCTTTGACATGACGGCTGCCGTCAGAACAGTGCTTTCACCATAGCGCACCACTACGCTACCGTTTGCCTGTTTTGCCACTTGACCTGTTTCAACTACCAAGTCTTTACCAGCAAAAGTAGTTTTAAATACTTGCTTTGTCATATATATTCCTCGTTGAGCTTATACTCAATTTCTAATTTTTTTATACGTCTTGCCTACAAAGATCAAGATACAAAGCATTAAAATTGATTGGTACTTAGTACCTAATCAGTTTACGCTAATCGCTAAATGCCTTGCTAAGTCAAAGCCTCTTGCCAAATAATACCGATTTAACAAGTTCCTGTCGCAAATCTCGTTAAACGCTCACAATGTTCATCTGCTGTACTTTTGAAATAAACAAGGATTGTCCCTAATAAGCCTTTAAATCCTCATCTTTGTATCAAGCACGTATAAACCTTATTTTATCATATTTTCAACTAAAAGAAAAAGCCTTAAAACAGCTTTTTACCAAGAATTTTTGAGAATTTAGTGATAATTTTTGAAATGCTGTCTATTTATTGCGTTTTTCTGCTATACTAGAAGAAAGTTAATGACAAGGAGAAATAGATTTATGGTTGAACAAAAACAACGTTCTGAATTTCCAGAAAATGAACTGTGGGACTTAACAGCCCTCTATCAAGACCGAGAGGACTTCTTGCGTGCGATTGAAAAAACGCGTGAGGACATTAACCAATTCACACGTGATTATAAGGATAACCTCCATACTTTCGAGGATTTTGAAAAGGCTTTTGCTGAATTGGAGCAAATCTACATTCAAAGAAGCCATATTGGCAACTACAGCTTTATGCCGCAAACAACGGACTACGGTGATGAAAGCTTTGCACAGATTGCGCAAGCTGGTACAGATTTTGAAACAGAAGCCAGCGTTGCGCTTAGCTTCTTTGACGCAGCTTTGGTAAATGCCGATGAAAAAGTACTCGACCGTCTCGGACAACTACCGCATTTGACTGCTGCAATTCGTCAAGCAAAAATTCAAAAAGCTCACTATGTAGGTGCTGATGTCGAAAAGGCTCTGACAAATCTTAGTGAAGTTTTTTACAGCCCACAAGACATTTACACCAAAATGAGGGCAGGTGATTTTGCCATGGAGGATTTTGAAGTAGACGGAAAAGTTTATAAGAATAGCTTTATCAGCTATGAAAATTTTTACCAAAATCACGAAAACGCCGATGTACGCGAAAAGTCTTTCCGTTCTTTCTCAGCTGGACTTCGCAAACATCAACATACTGCTGCTGCAACTTATCTGGCTCAAGTGAAATCTGAAAAGCTGATTGCTGATATGCGGGGATATGACTCTGTCTTTGACTATCTTTTGGCTGAGCAAGAGGTAGACCGTTCTATGTTTGACCGGCAAATTGACCTCATCATGACAGAATTCGCCCCTGTTGCACAAAAGTTCCTCAAACACGTTGCTAAAATCAACGGTCTTGAAAAAATGACCTTTGCAGATTGGAAATTGGACTTGGATAGCGCACTCAATCCTGATGTCACTATTGACGACGCTTACGAACTAGTAATGAAATCCGTTGCTCCGCTTGGAGAAGAATACACGCGCGAAATTGCCAATTATCAAAAAGAGCGCTGGGTGGATTTTGCAGCTAATGCCGGCAAGGACTCCGGAGGCTATGCAACTGACCCTTATCGTGTGCACCCTTATGTGCTCATGAGCTGGACGGGTCGTATGAGTGATGTATATACTCTGATTCATGAAATTGGTCACTCTGGTCAATTTATCTTCTCAGACAACAGCCAAAGCTACTTTAATACCCACATGTCAACTTATTATGTAGAAGCTCCTTCTACTTTTAATGAGCTGCTGCTTAGTGACTATTTAGAGCATCAATTTGATAATCCACGTCAAAAACGCTTTGCTTTGGCTCACCGCCTAACCGACACTTACTTCCATAACTTCATTACTCACCTCCTGGAAGCAGCTTTCCAACGCCGTGTTTACAATCTGATTGAAGCTGGTGAAACTTTTGGTGCTGCTAAACTGAACAGTATCATGAAAGAAGTTCTGACCGAATTCTGGGGTGATGCGGTGGAAATTGATGACGATGCTGCGCTCACTTGGATGCGGCAAAGTCACTATTACATGGGACTGTATAGTTATACCTATTCTGCAGGTCTCGTTATCTCAACTGCTGGTTATCTTCATTTGAAAAATTCTGAAAATGGAGCCCGCGATTGGCTCAACTTCCTCAAATCCGGCGGAAGCAAAACGCCTCTTGAGTCAGCTCGCATCATCGGTGCAGATATTTCTACTGATAAACCACTCCGTGATACCATCCAATTCTTGTCAGACACAGTTGATCAGATTATTGCATACAGCGAAGAATTGGAAGAATAACAGAAACTATTCAAAAGGGAGTGGGACAAAAATCGGTAATTTCGAAGAAATTTGATTTTGTCGTCCCACCCCCGCACAGTTGAGTAGGCTGTAAAGGTTGATTTATCAACCGCATAGAGCCCACTCAACCACTGCAACTTGCAAGAAACTCATAAAAATCGACGAGGTTAAGGACTTTTGTCCCAGCCTCTTTTTTCGTCTGTAACTAATCTAAAGATCTTTCTGTTCACTTTTCTTCCAAGCCAAAGTCACTCGTCAGCTTGGCAATGATTTCTCTAAGTAAACTTTTATTTACATCATATTTCACATCTTTATGGTCACGGTTAAAAAGCAGGAGTTTTGCATTGATGAGCTTTTGAGTATGAAAAGAAACTGCTGCTCCAGTAATATCTAACTCTTCAGCAATCCGTTTGCTCTTTGCATACGGTTTAGCTAATTCTACCATAACATTATAGCGTGTGCTATCACTAAGTACCTTGAGAACTGCGGCAAACGTATCCATATCCAGTTCTGTTCCACTTTTAAGTAATTGATCAATGCGGCAAGAAACGATAAAATAATGGCTCTCACTCGGTTCTGTTTCACTAAAATAAGATACAAACTGCACCACCCATGGACTGACAACATAAAGCCTAATAAATTGATTTTCTTTAAAATTCCAATCAAAATGAGATAGACTAGCAGACTCTGCAATGGTATTCTCCAATGAAAAGGATGCCGCATAAGCTCTACGTTCAGCAGCACTTTTTTCCAAGTAAGGCTGGTAAAGCGGAATAAGTTCCCGAGACAATTCTATTAACTCTTTCATAGCTTCAAGTGGTTTCCGATAAAATTGACTGAAATACCACTTAGTTTCTGATTTAATAGATGATGCTTCTAAATAATCCCAAAAATCTCCACTTTTAGCCATGTGCTCAGGACCTGTGTTTAAGAGATCTTTTAGCTGTT
This sequence comes from Streptococcus sp. HMSC034B03, assembly GCF_001838575.1. Classification (NCBI taxonomy): domain Bacteria; kingdom Bacillati; phylum Bacillota; class Bacilli; order Lactobacillales; family Streptococcaceae; genus Streptococcus; species Streptococcus sp. HMSC034B03. Next base: position 65,275 of record NZ_KV837626.1, on the reverse strand, counting down.
CTCTTATCGCTTCGGCATCTAGCTGCAAACAGTAGGCATGTACCGCTTCAACAGATTTGGGCGTCAGCCCCTTATCTACCATCTCCAAATAGCAACTTTGTAGCAAGGTGATTCCATAACCAGTCAAATAATACGTTTCCATTTTTTCCTTATAAGGTTGAAACAAAAGGCGAAGCTCCTCCATCACAGGAAAAACATCTTTAAAAAGCTCACGCTCTTTGCCACTAAAACTTTCGATAGTCTCTCTTCTATCCTGTATCAGAGTAGATAGAGAAAACTGCTCCATTAAATCACTTGCTTGTTCTGAATACTGTACTTCCACCATTATCTTTACTCCTTCTTTAGTGTTATCTTATCAAATTCACCCTAACAAGTAAACTGTTTGGAAAGCTATTGCATCACTTGTTTAGCATTTTTTCTGGGCACTTTCAGTGTATAAAAGAATAAAATTGATGATAATATTAAAAATAAGAAAGCAATTTGGGCTGATGACAAGAACGTTACCAAAACTGCTACTAGCATTTGACAAAGAACTAAGCCTAATGTGCAAAAACTACTAATCCCCGCACTGATTGTCGCCAAATGCTCCTCAGGAAGCGATGAAATGATAAAAGCATTCATCTTCGGCTGAAAAATGCCTACGATAACCATTGTCAAAAAATTCACCAAGAAAATAATATAAATACTGTGGAGTAAAAAACCAATAAAGAGAGCAGGAGGCATGAATACGGAAATCTTCAGCAAAAACTCCATACTTACTTTTTTTAATACGGTCGTTACCAAAACACTCCCCAAAATATTTCCTATCAAAGTTACAACTGTAACGGTTGCTATAGTTGTGGCTGGATTGATAAATGCAAAACTGGGATTTTCTTTCATATTTAGGAGGAGCAGTGCATTCTCTGCTGCAAACACAGCATTTAAACCAGCAATAGTGAAAATAGAAGTCTTTAAGATGGAGATATTCTGAACAGTTTGATAAGATTGCTGCAAACTATTCCATGTATTTTTAATAAAATGTCTCTCTTCCTCACGATTCTCAACAGAAGAATGAATTGGATTATCTTTGAGCAGATTATTTAAACTGGGACGAAGTATCAGCATTATCAAAGCACTAACTACAAAAGTTCCAGCATTAAAAAATGCGAGGTGTTGATAACTCATCAGCCCAGCTAAAATTGCTCCACTGGATTGAAAGAGAATCTTTAGGATAGAGCTTGCTCCTTGACGAAAGGCATACATGGCTTCACGATCTTCCATTGGAATAATACGAAGGCTGAGTGGTATATGCAAAGCATCTTCATATTGACCAGCTAGATCAGATAAAAGATTGACCAATACAGCTAAAATCACTACCCATAAAGCTGGCTGAAAGCCCATAGCCAGACCAATGAGCAGATACAGTCCTGTCCGAAACAGAAGCGTCACCAAAATCATATCTACTTTCTTCTTAGTACGATCGCCACACATGCCCATGAAAATCATCGTCAGAAAAGGCAAACTTTCAGATAAAGTCACTAAAGAGATTGCAAATTTTGCTTCTGGCAATAGCAAAATATAATTCATTAAAGCCAAATAATAGAGTACATCTCCAAAATTAGACAACATATCCGAGATGAAAGTTCCCATAAACAGTTTATTTTGCAATATTCGTTTCATTTCATATCCACTTTCTTTTTATTAAATTATTGCTTAATTTTTGTTAAACATAATTATACACTTAATTTTAAATAAGTAAATACTTTATTTTTAGTTTTATTAGAATCCTCAAGAATCTCTTTTAAGTATCCTAGTGACTAAAAGTTTTCAGGCACCTAAAACATAAACCTTGTAGTATCAATACTTTAAGGGTACTGTCCCCGCCATTCTTACGACCTATCTGGACAAGGTCTTTTTTTATTGTTTAAAACAAGAAAATCATTGGTGTAAACCCTTTCTTGTCATCTCAAAAATTTCAAAAAGGGAATTTTTTGCACAGAAGAGGGCAGCGTTCTTTAATCACGAACAAACATAGCCCCGTTCAAAATTTGGTGGGGTATTTTCCGAATTTTAAGCGCACGCCCCTGCTCTTTCGTACACCTATTTTATTTTAGGTTTACAATTGATGTAAAGCAAATATTTTGTTAATTTATATTTTTCGATCGCTCGCAGGTCATCAGCTCTTTTTTACTATTTAATAGAAGAAAACGCAAAAAAATAACTCATCTAAAAAATAATTAGATGAGTTAAACGCTTGATACTGTTGAATTCGCGAGAGGTTGCAAAATATTTTTAAAAAAATTTGAATAAAAGTATTGACATAATATTTAGATTATGTTATACTTATATTGTGAGGTTGATAAATACCTTGCCAAAAAATAGAAAGGAGAATGATATGAAGCGTTTGGAAAAACGCAAACAAAAAGAGTCTAAGCGACAAGAACACATCACTATCAAGCTACTACTGATACTAGCTATATTAGAAGTCATTGATAAGTTGTTAGATTTGTTGCTTAAACTCAAGTAGGGCGAAGGGGCGAGAGCCCCTACACCCTATATTATATCAAAAAATATAGGTGAAATGCAATGAGAAATAAATACAATATAATCATCATATTATTAGTTATTGCTATCTTGCTTAAAATTATAGCTATGTTAATTTAGCAGAAAGAAGAGGAAGACATGATAGAAGAAAAAGAGAAACGCAAAGGTTACGCAACCAAAGAGCAGCAGGCCGCCGCTAATCGGCGCTGGGCTGAAAAAAATAAAGAGCATAAAAATTATTTGAGCAGACGTTCAAACGCTCGCGGATTTATTAGAAATCTAGCCACAAAGGAAGATTTAACAGAGCTTTCAAAGCTTATCGAAAAAAATTTAAAAAAATTTTAAAAAAAGTATTGACATAATATTTAGATTATGATATACTTAATTCGTAAGGTTGAGATAGACCTTACGAAATAAAAAAACTTGCTACACTCTCAACCGACCAAAGCGATAGTGTAACAAGCCGTCCAACACTCAATAGAGCGCTGTATACATAGTATACCATAGCGTGCCTGTTGAGTCAAATAGGTACGTTTTTTCGTACCTCGCAAAGAAAGAAGGTATGTTATGACTGCGCAAAAAACAGGAAATAAAATATTTGTTAAACGTGATTACGATTTTGATTTAAACGGTTTTACATTAACATACACTATTAAAGTATATGATGTGTATGAGGTTGAATATAAAGACGATAGAGGATCTTATTATAAAATAGAGCACATAACAGTAGACGAGTTTACTATGACAGACAAAAACATTGAACAAGACTATAATGGCATTCTTTCTGACATGTGGAAAGAGTTAGAAGAAACTTACAACATTACAAATAGAAAATACGCTTAAATACAATCCCTTTAAACAGTTAAGAAAATGAGGTAAACAAAATGAAAACAAGATGACTCGGTTTTTAAAAAGCTCTACAAAAACGAAGATAATGCAGAAGAAGAAACCTCAAAACAAGATATTTATAACTTCTTCTTTTTTAAAGACGATGCTGAAGAAGCAATCAAATTTTTAAAAATGTAAAAGGAAGAAAAGGAGAAAAATAAAATGATTAAACAACATACAGAACAAGAAATCTTGGAAATCCTCAAGGAAATAGAAATTGAACCGGATATGGTTGACATTTGGGAAGACAGAGACGGCGACATCAGCATTGAAGCTCGTGGCATGGCGCCAGCCGGAGAACGCGAATTCAAAATGAAACAAATTGGACACGTCGACAATGGCATTGTGTGGCTTGACTAGACAGCAGGTGAACATCATGAAAAAATCAATCATTATCATTACAACAATCATTATCACGCTTACTATTGCATTTGGATTTTATCAACTTGAAAAGAAAAATCAAGAACTACAACAGCAAATAAACCAGCTATACGAGTACAACGAAAAATTAGATTATCACGTTTCGGGATTGCTTGAAAAATAAAAGATGCTAAATAGAATACGACTAGAAAGCTTGACAAGCTTTCTAGTCATTGAAAGGAGAAAACAAAATGATTAAAGTAACAAAATACAACAAAGTTTATGCAGTAAGCGAACAAGAAATCGAAAAGCAAATCTATATTTTCTTAAATGAGCTAAAAATGAATGAAATGGGAGAATATACTGGTCTGGTGGCAGGCGAAGCCGTCACTCAAGAAGATATTGATAAAGAAATCAGCAAGCTCAAAGATAGAATCGAAAAACTTAAAGCGCATGACAATGACTTAATCGCTTCCCTTTTTGTTTGGACAAAAGAAGATGCAGAGCGGGTTCGCAAAGAACAAGAAAGATTAGGAATTGCTGATTTGTTTGAAGACGACGAAGAAGAAATATTTAGCGTACCTGTCGAATAGTTGAATAAAAGAGGTATAAGATCATGAGAATAATCCAAGAAATAAATGAAATTTATGGTACTAACTACAAAAATGCTGAACAATATCTTGATAAGGTGATGAGCGCACTATTTGAATTTGAAGAATTTGATGATTATTACAATGCATTAGAAGCAAGCGGCGACCAACCTATGCTACAAACATTTTTAGCCTACTATGCAAATTGAGAAATACGAAAAAGGAGAAATGTCCTATACTGCCGCTACTATTAGAAAATACAAGAAGAGAGTAGCAGAGTTAGAAGCAGCTGCCGCGCAAATCGAAAATACAGAAATTTCACAAAAAGCTCAGGCGCTGATTGAATCGGGTAAAGTCACACAATGGAAGAAACATCCTACAATATATTTTGTGAAAGGCTATCGCAAAATTGCCGTAATCCTTGATACTGACGGACATTTTAAGTTATCGGCTAGGTACTATCCGCACGATGACAAAATAAAGCAAGAAATTTTAGAACTGATAAATTGAAATAAAAAAGACCCTAGCAAAAGCTAGGGTTTACTTGTTTTATTTAAAAGAGATTTTATCCATGCAGCAAATGGTTAGTGTCCCAAACTGAGAGCCAAATTTGTCCGCTCGCTGCGAGGGTGATATGCCGCCAATAATAACTACCAGAGCCATAAGCTCCCTCACCGTCAGAGACAACTTTATTAGGATTTATGACAAAATAGCTACCTACTTTCGTCTCTTGGTCGCTAATCACATTGCCGCTTGCGTCTGTGATGTCGATGTCTGCAACATCAATGCCATTGTCTGTCCAGTCAAAGTCAACTGGGCAGAGGTCATCACAACGAACTTGCCAAATGCCGTTAACAAATTGCAAGTCGTTTACTTGATAAACCTTTAACTTGCTACTTGCTTGTGATTGAGTTGGTGTAGCCTGCGCTTGTGCGTTTAAACGGTAGACGGTTTCGCGAGGTCGTCCGTTGATTTCCCAGATTTGGTTGTAGTCGTTTTCGGTCACGCCGTCATAGCCGTAATTACAATGGATCATAGTTGTTGGACTTATCATAATCATAACGTGACCAAATGCGCCAAGCGAACTAGAGCTATCACGAGGGCCCCAAATCACCACGTCACCACGCTCGAAATCGATAGAACCATCCACGCCATCATAAACGCAATTGTACCCAATTGTAGGCAAATTGCTCTTCAGCGTCTCTGTGTTGTTATTAAGGCTCAATCCGACCGCTTTACTGACCGCGCTAGAGCAATCATACTCAACTCGTCCGTCTCTGTCTGCGTCATTGCCGTAACGATCGCCCATGTCATAATACACAGGAGTTGCTTGCAACCTGCGCATCTCTGCGATACTTGATTCAATTCTACTCATGTTTATTCTCCTTTTTCTGTTTCTGTTTGCTTTTCTGTATTTTCTTTATCTTTGTCATCCTTTACAGTATCGTATCCTAATGCTTGCTCAGAATCACCAAATCCTGATGTTGTAGGATCGGGAATGATATTAATGAAGTTAAAGATTGACATTACCAAGATGAATGGATTAGAAAATGCTTTCGCCATCAAATCAAACAACACATTCCAACTTGTAATATCATTAACTTTAAGTCCATAATATGTAAGAATAGGAATAAATACTGCTACGAATACCCTAGTAACAAATGCTTTGTTCTTTTTAGTAAAACGGATTTTCCAGTTAATTTTATTCATTATTTGTCTCCTTTTTATTTATCAAATTGACTTGCGCCAATAATATAAGTTACTTCACCTACCAGCTGAACAGGTGTCGGAATTTGGTGAATATTTTTTCCACTAGTAAATACCCGTCCGTCCGGCATAAATACAAGATCTACTGTTGCTTGTGGATGAATTTTATTCTGATGAATAACCTTAGCTGTAAACGTTACAGCGTGCGCCGGTTTAAATCCTTCGGGGATTCTTTCGGACAATGTAAATTGACCATCGTCCCAACGTTGAGTTGCACTTTTAGAAATATGAGCGCGAACCTCTCCTTCTTCATCTCGTGCCAAATATAATTTCGTTCCAAACCCAAAATTGAAATTCCCTTCTGCTACTTCTGTTAGTTTTGTCATCTTATTTCTCCTTTTCGATTTTGTTTTCGAGCTTGTCAATTTGCTCATCAAGGTAATTCGTTCTTTCCTCTAAGCGATAAGTTCGCTCTACTACGCTATTATGCTTTTCCACCTTTTTCTCTAACTCCTGAATCCGAAAAGTGGTTATCTTAGCACTAGTAATAATCCCGCCGAATGTGCCAATCAACGAAGCGCTAATCGTCACGACCGCATTTATGACGTCTGGTGCCATATACTACTCCTTTTTCTTTGTTGGATCATCCCAGATTGGTTCGCCCGCTTCGTCAAATTTCATAATGTAGAAATTCTTGTCAAACATATTTGTAAATTTAAAGGTTGTGATAGAATTGTTGTATCTATCAAACGCCCACACAAGCGGAACTTCTACCAACTTACGCTTACCACCTACAATTGCAGGACGCTTTTGTGTTTCCTTATAAATGTAGTAGTCATCCGTATCATTTTTAAAACGAAT
>NZ_KV837626.1:24179-58246 GCF_001838575.1 Streptococcus sp. HMSC034B03 | reverse complement strand
TTTTCTCCTTTTATTTTTTAATAAGTCCAAATGATTTGACCGAAATATGGAATACCTCTTTCTGCGCCTATAATATGTAAATCTCCGCCAACATTTAATTGAGCTGTTCGGTCTTTGTTTCTATCCAAACTCCAAGCTTGGACAGGGAACATTTTGTTGCTAGGCACGTATTCCTTTGGTATATCTACTAAATGATAAGTACCATCACGGTCAAATTGTAAGTTAAAATCGACCAACACAAGACTGCCTTGTACTTTCCAACGCACTTTGTTGTTGACTTCGGATTGTTTCCAGTCTGTGTAATTGTCTGATTTTAGATAAAGTTCAGCATTATGACAAGTTATGTATAACGCGTCTTTCCCATCTTCCTTTTTGCCAAAATACATAAGGGATGAGCCGCCTCGAACAAAAGGATGAATCCCGTTCATTTGCATATATTTAAGAGAGTGTCCAGCTTCAAGATTTGCAAAAAACAATTCACCGTTTTTAAAATATGAAACAGGTGTGATTGTTGGCGTCTTATCCTCTTTATTTTCCCGGCCAATCTTGCCATTTGAATAAATACCGCTGCTATTTATCAGTACAGTTGCATCATAGTTATACTCTCCCGGAACTGTCCCCCAAGTATCATGACTTGGAGAATTCCTGAAACGAGTGGTAAATTCAATTTCTCCCGCTGTAATTTTCCCTAAATCTGAAGCGAGCGCACTCAATTCTTTAACATTTAGTTTATCCGCTGTAATCGCACCATTTACAATCATGTCTGCTTTAACCCTAAGCAACTTAGCGATGATTTCCACCCATTCAGGATTTTGCGAAATCATGCTGGCCAGCGTCTGACCATTTACTACTTTTTCAGAACTAGAGACCAAACCATTCTCGTCGATTTTGAGTTGGTTCTTCTTGACGGTATTATTGCTTAGCTCCTGCACAGATTGTGTAATCTGGTTCGCTCGCTGGTCAAATGTAGTCTGTGAGACCTTGCTATCAACCTCTTGCTTAACCGCCGCAAGCTGTCCATCTACCGTTTGCTTGTACTCAGCAAGTTTGGTGTCTGCGTAGCTCTGGCCGTTCGCAGGAGATGGCTGGTATGGCCGTTTTATCGTGCCCTCGTAAACATCAATCTCGCTGATCCAGACGGTTGCGCTGCGACCATTGCTAGATCCCATATTATCAAACCGCAAGGCGAACCCATCAAAATCACTGCTATTAAACTGGACCGTGATGCGCTCAGCTTGGGTTGGTGATAAGGTCTTAGTATATGTATACAGGGTCTTCTTCCAAGTGTGGTCTGTGTTGGATAGTAGACCAACCAGCGCCCGAAAGCCTGATACATTGTTTGACGCAAATGCAGTAAACGATAATGTATAGTCTGTATTCCGCTTCAGCACGTTGTACTGATTTTGTTGCATATGTGCAACAGTTGCTTCGGTTGTGTCTAAGACAAACATTGCAGCCGTGCCGTTTTTAAAATACGGGTGCTTGCGGTCTGCTGTAAGCTTGCCATTTGCAAGCCAATCTTTGAGACCTAACTCTGTAGCGCCGTTTGAGACAAGATTAGGTCCGCCCGAATTCAGCTCCTCAAACCTACGAGTCAGCCCTCGCACGTCCTCTGTGTGCTGTGCCTTGGCCACGTAGCCAGCCTCGATAACCTTGCGCTCGGCTGTCAGCTGACGTGCTGTCTCCTCGCGAGAGTAAGTGCGCAGAGCCTCGGTCCGTGCTCCGTCTGCGCTGACGTAGGTCTGCACAGCCGTCAGGTCAGTCCGCAACCCCTGAGCCGTACGCTCGAAGGTCGCCTTTGCCTCGGTGATTTGGCCTTCCGTGTCTTCAGGAGCAGGCGACCAACTCGTAAACACTGACCCGCTCTCAACTTTTGCGAGTCTCCATTGGAGCGACCCACTAGCGATAAAATCAGTTCTAAACATCCAATTCCAATAGGCGTTTTTCAGATGATTTTCGGTAATTTTAAAGGAGTGTTCAAATGTGATTTCTCCGCTTCCGTTAAGGGTTTTGGCAGGACTACCATTATAAGCTCCAGTTGTCCAGCCGGTTACATTTCCGTTGCCTTGTAACCAAACGGTAGCAGTCTTGCCGGCCGCTGGTCGTACATCAGTGTACTTGAGTATGATCTTAGACCTCAATGTGTCGCCGACTCGCAAGCCGTCGGTCAAAACCTTGTAGAGCGGAGACCAAATATTCGGATTCCCTGAAAAGTTTGTAAAAGGGGCAGACCATTCTTTGCTTGTTCCCAAGGCAAGATTTCGACCACCGGCCGAAAGACTAGCCAATTCCTCACGTATTCCTTCGGCTGTTTGCTTGACCTCGGTCTTGCTGGCTTTATCGCCAAGTTGCCCAGTAATACGAGCGAGGTTTTGCTCATTGGATTGTTCATAGGTCGTCTGTTGCGTGCGGATAGCACCAACGTCTTGCTTGACTTGGTCGATTTTAGCGGAACTTTCTGATTTCTCCCTGAGTAAATCCGCTTTAACATCATCTAAACCTTGTCTAGCTTGATTCATTTCTTGTTTAAGCTGACTTAATTCTTTTGAATCTGCAGGATCTCCTTTATCACCTTTCGGAACGACAATAGACTTGTTATCACTAAATGTGACTTTCACTCCGTCGGATTGCCGTTCTGTCTTTGTAATTGTGATAGATTTTCCGGGGTCGCCTTTCGCACCATCATTGACATTGCTAAAAGTGACTTGCTCTCTGGCAACCTCTTTTCCATCAATCAAGGCAATAGCTGTCAACACTAACTTGCTAGACATGCCAGCCGCCTTAACTTCAAAAGTTGGAGACGTGCCAAATACTTGATTATCAACTAACCATTTCCACGTACACTCAACTGGCTTCTGCCCTCTCTTTAAGCTCGGATAGATTGTTGATTGTCCTTGATTGTTATTAAAGACAATCCCATTGTTGGTCGCAAGCTTAATCGTGTAGGGTGTTGCTTCGAGTGTCAGTTGCTCCACTCTTTGCAACAGTTCGTTGGCAATCTGGCTCGACTTGCGAACATAGTTTGAGAGACTGGTTTTGACATCGCTTGTCTCTAGTAGAGCTTCTGTCTGTTCGCTAATGCGTGCTTGTACGTAAAGCGGAGGGTCAAAGTGCCGTCCGTCAATCAGTGTCTTTCTGTCACCGATGTTACCGTCAACCGCGCCTTCCACTTCATAATCTACTTTTAATTCACAGTGCTTTTTGAGTTCAGACAGCATATAACCAAACAATGCTTCTTTGCTTGTGTGTTCCGTTTCGCTATCTTCGTTGATAATATACCCGTCATTTGTTTTTCGAGCGATTGATGGATATTTATCTCTCGCTTGCGGTGCATAAATGGTATTGCTATTATTGTAAAAAAGCAGATTGCCTTTATCGTCATAGATTTTTTTATCTAGCCCAGCCATCGTCAGACCGTCTTTGCCAGTTCTGCGAATCGCTGTATAAAAATCATCCATGTTATCAGAATAATTGATAACCTTTAGCTTTTCCCCCACTCGGACTGGCATTCCTGTCTTATCTTTCCCAAGATTTCCCTCACGGTAGATATTAACCACATGACGTTTGAGTGAGTAGTCATCGTTTAGCTCTGTAACAAATTCCAGCTCTGCGCCAAAGCTATTAGCAACCGAATAGAGCCGCGCTAGAATTGTGTCTGTTCCGCTCCACTCTAACTTAATGGACTTGTCGGCTACTTCATTGATTCCAATCTCAAATGAGTGTTCAGGGTCATAGCAATCGATGTATTGCTTAATACTCATGGCATTGGCTGGTTTGTGCGGGCCACGCTTTTCTTTGTTCGCTTCCAAACTCAATGAGTAGGCTGTTAGCTCAATCTTATAGCCTGTTTTCTTGACACTGTTAATATTCAGCCAAAATTCCTTGTCCTTAAACCGAAAAGCTAGCTTTTGTCCGCTTTGAGCAACCATCTTTTTGGAGTGATAAGTCAGCACAAGGACACTACAAGCACCCTTTAAAAACTGAGTTAGGTTGGCAGAATTATATTTGATTCCGCTTTTATTATCAAAAAAACCGACATTGTGACTGTCGGTTGTATCACGGATGGCAATCCGTACATTTATTTTACTCAAATCCATGCCTCCTCAATTTCTGCTTGTGCACTTTCTACTTCCGCAAAGCTCGACACAAGCAACTGTACTTTTGTTTTGCCGGGCGGCACTTTAAAGTAATCTGTTCCCAAAATTTCATCATCGGGCGCTAACAAGTTATTGACATACAAGCGTCCCTTTTCTTCTGGGTTTACGTCTCCTGTTGCGTCAATAAAGAGTTCTGCCCCCGTTGGATAACGATTGGGGACATCGCGCCAAAACGGCACGTTCAATTTATAAAAGGAGAAGTCATTCAAGTAATGGTGCGTAACTAACTGATTGATAGTTGAGTTGCCCCCTTTATATTGCCCCACAAAAAACTGCACTTTGGCAGCCTGCTTATCCTTAATCCTTGATTCGAAGAAAGAATGATATCCGCCATACCAAAAGTAGGTGACTTTATCCCCTTGTTTGCGTAAGTCAAACATGTTTCGGTTTTGGTCTTTACCCTCTAAGCTATATGGGTTATCCTTTACCCAAAGGGTCGGCGAGAACTCGATAGATTTGACAACCCGACTACCGCCAGCACCATCACCCACGAGAAAAAGAACGAGTGCCTTATTTCGTGCTCGTTCACTTTTTTCAATGGCCATACCAGCGATAAACTTATTCTCACTATCTACTACCGACAAGCACCAAGCCCCTGTCTGACTGACTAAGCCAGTTTCGAACCAAGCGCGAGCCCAGATGTACCAGTCTTTCGCCTGATCAGATAATTCCAATTCTTTAACCGCTCCAAAATACGCCCCATTGACCGTATTTGTAAAGTTAGCTGGTAAAACTCCCAAACGTCCACCTAAGTTGGAATCAGCAGACATTTTTGTAACCACCCTCTTATTTTGATTTTCGTGAAAAATAGAGCCGTCTGTCCAGTTGTTAAAGTCCCCTTTGCCGTTTGCGGCCAAGAGGACATTTTTCTTCTCTTCCACCAAATCCGTTTCTTCAATTTTTCCAAACTGCATAGCACCATATTGACTAACAATGCCAACATAACCCGATTCATGTTTGAGTTTGATTCGGTAATTGACCGATATTTCTGCACTACCATTATTTATAATTTCAGCCTCTAGCACACCTTGCGCGTTCTTCTTAAACTCAAAATGCTTCGGATTCTTAGCGTGTGCTAGACCGTCTGAAATAATGAATGTAATAGCGCCTTTTCCGTTATTGCGTACAAGCGCTTCAAAACTCATTGTACCAGTTGGAATAGCATAAAACACCTTCTCGGGCGCTCTGCTAAATTTCAACTCTTTCGGTTCTTCGGTATTGAGCGCTTTCTGCAATTCGTCGTATTCCTCAAAGGTCCCTGTTTTATTATAAAACGGGAGAGAGATTTTTTTGGCCCCTTTTCTGGTAAATAAAAATCCTGAACCGTCCGAGGTTGAATAATCACCAAATTGCGGGTCAAAATCTGCACCATCAAAAAGTGTGAAACCTTTTGCAATGGTAATATATTTTGTTAATTCAATTCCACCATAAAATACTTTCTCCAAAAACTACCACCCCTTCCCGTCTACTGCTCTTAAAATTGCTTCACGTTTTGCTTGTTCTTCTGCTAAAGGTTGAGCGTATAGTCTAGCAACCTCTTGCCTATCGGCTTGCACAGCCACCAGCGTTGGTCTTTTAGTCATTTCTTTGATAGTGTCCAGCGCATGACCTAGCAGGTCATCGCTTTCTCTATCTTTAAAGTATTGAATCAATTCCAAAATCATGTTTTTTAATTCTGAATTATTACTACTGCTAATTTCAATGCGTTGTTCAGATGATAACCTACTCATTCGGCTTGTTAATTGAGCGATATTTGTATCTTCAAATCCTATCCCTTTCGCATACCGAGGGAATAACCTCTTTGTTTTATTAGCAGGCAAGACTTTAGACCCACGAGGTAGAGGCAAAAGCACATCGCGTCCTTCTGGGATGAAAGCTTCACCAGAAGGTAAAGTAACCAACTCTCGATACAGCGGCCCTTTTTGGTCGTTAACCATTGCAAGACCGCCGGGGTGAAAGTTCGTACCTTTAGCGTGGTTGATATGACGCGTGAATACGTTGATTGTTTTATCTGCCAAAGTACTTAGCATGCCTCTGATACTACCAATAACCCCCGAAGCGTTATCAACAGCGTTGATATGAACAGTCTTACCGTGCACGCTATTGATGTTACTTTGGGCAGAACCAGTCGGGCCACCCGTTAAATCTTTTGCATTAACAAAGGCGGGCGCTAATTGCTTGACGCTGTTAATCTTTGATTGAGCCGACGAGGTCGGTCCGATTGTCTGGTCGCTGGCATGGACTTGTGCGGGCGCTAATTGTTTTACACCATCTATCAACGCTTGTGCTGCACTCGTAGCGACCTGCGTATTATTTTTAGCCTCTAAACTGGTGAGTTTATGTTCAGGGATTATTCCCAATGTACTTAAAGCCAAATTTACTGCTTCCGTAGTATTGTTAGTTGCAACTAATTTCTTTTGCTCTGGTGTTAAAGAATTCCATCTTTCAAGCGTATCCTTTGCGACGGTTGCCTTTGTTGAAAAATCAGTATCGTCAGCAAGTAGCTTTTTCACTTTTTCAGGAATACTATTCCAAATTTCGAGTTGCTCCTTGGATTCATAGATGGCTTTCAAGCCTTTGGCATTTTGGAATAACAGTTCCTTTTCTTTCGGAGTTGTGCTATCCCATTTACCTTGAGCGATTAAAGCGTCGGCCACTTGAGCTCTAGCATTGGATTTGATATTAGCGTTTTTTAATACAAACTCCATGTTCTTCCAGCCATCTTTTGCGGTGAGCGCTTTTGCAATTTCTTCCGACGCGTTGGTCTTGACTTCCCCTGTTTTAGGGTCTAAAACAAGTGCATTCCATTGGTCAGTCGCATTTTTTGCATCTTGTGACATTTTAGCTGTGTAATTACCAATCATAGCCGCGGCTGTTGATTGTTTACCTGCAGAAGCTGTAGCCTTGTTCGCCAAATCTTCAAAGCTCAATCCATATTCACTTAAGATTTTCTTGGCTTCTTCGGTATATTTAACTAAGCCTCCAGATTTAGCTTGGTGCATTTGAGCAACTTTTGCTAAAGCTTCACCAAATTTGCTCATAGTCGCTTTATGTTGCGCTTCTAGAGTAGCCATTTTGGTATTGTATTCTTCGCGATCAACAACGCCGCCATCTAACAACTTCTTAAGGTCAGCTTTTTGTTTCTTGTAAAGCGTTTGCTCTTCTGTCATAGCCTGTTTTAAATTTGCGAATCGGTCTTCTAATTGACCTTTCGTCATATTTGCCACATCGCCATTGAAAGTTCTCAGAATCGCTTTTTCTTTTTCTTTGCCTAACCCCAATACGCGTACTCTTGCTTCAGCTAATTGCCTTACGTTCGATTCCACGATTTGTTTCTCGGTATCAGTCAACTGTTTTACATTGCCATTATGACGGGAGTAAATTTCTGAAATTTGTTGCGTCATCGTTTCGGCGTTTTTTACAATTTGTTCATTGTTCTTTTTAGCTTTTTCAATTTTATCTGGAGAGATACCGTATTTTTGAGCTACTTTCTCTAACTCTTTATTGTAACTTTCTGCACCTTGCTTGATTTCATCAAGCATGCTAGTGACGGCTTTTTTTACATTTTCAGTAGACTTAGTCGCTCCTGTTTCAAAATTCGTCATCGAATTTTTGGCTTCATACATTTTGGTATTAAAGGCTTCTAGTTGACTTGTTACATCTCCGGATAATTTTGTACCAAATTTTTCCGCTTTTGTCCTAGCACTGTCTTGTGCATTAGCAAGCAGAATCAATCCGCCTACCAAGCCTGCAGTTCCTAAAGCCAACCCTAAGGGAGAAGCGATTGCAGATAATCCACCTAACGCTCCGCTTAAAGTCTTTGTGCCAGCTGTCACACTAGTGGTCGCACTCCCTAGTTCAGTTATACTGGTTTTTGCAGTTAACAAGTTCTGTAGCTCACGTGCCACCCAGCCAAGACCTTTTGATGCAAGCCCGGCTCCTTTTGAAAGGGAACCTAACACATTCGCCCCTTTACCGAGAATAGATATAGCGGGTCCTGCAGCAGCAACAATCAATCCCCACTTAATAATGTTTTGTTGTTGCTCTTTGTCTAAAGAATTAAAATTCTCCGCCATTTTAGAAAGCATTTGCAAATAAGGTTCGCCGGCTTTTACTCCGTTTCTGATTGCGTCTAAAAGAGGGCCGCCGAATTTAATGGCAGTCTCCACTAACTCGTTTCTCAAAATCTTTAGTTTAGACGCAGTTGTTTCGTATCGCTTGTTTGCTTCGTTTGTTAAAGCTGTGTTTTCATTAAAAGCCTTATTACCACGAGCTACAGCATTTTTGAACAAATCTTGAGCATTAGCAGCACGTAAGAGGGAGTCTCTTAGCCGAACTTCTTTTATGCCCATTTCGTTCAGCATTTCAATAGCAGAGCTACCGTGTTTTTCTGCATCTCCTAGCCCTTGTAAGAATTTTTGGATCGCTCCAATTGCGTCTTTTTCGAAAGCTTGTTTAAATTCTTGCGCAGACATGCCAGCAATTTTTCCGAAGTTTTCTAAGTCACGAGATGACTTTATAATGCCGTTCATTTCGTTGGTTGTCATGCCGATAGAATCTGCTAGGTTTTTAAAGCCTTTAGAATTATTAGAAGACATTAGCTCTAACTCGCGTCTTGTCATGCCTGTTTTAGCACTCAATTGTTCCATTTGAGCTAAACCTGTTTTAGCAGCAACTTGCATTTTCACCATGATTTTTGAAACTGCAGAGCCTCCCATTTCGGCTTCTACCCCTACAGACGAGAGGGCAGTCGCAAGACCTAAAATATCACCGTGCGTCAATCCAATTTGAGTTCCAGCTCCGGCTAAACGCAAAGCCATCTCCGTTATTTCGGATTCTGTTGTAGCAAAGTTGTTACCCAAATCAACAATGGCAGAACCAAGATTGCTAAATTGATTTTGCGGGAGTTTAGTTATGTTTGCCAGTCGTGCGAGAGAAGTTGCAGCTTGTTCAGCAGACATATTCGTAGATTCGCCCATATCAATCATAGTCTTTGTAAAGCTAACGACATTTTCGGTCTTAATACCTAATTGCCCGGCAGCTTCTGCTACTGCTGCAATTTGTTGGTGACTAGCTGGCAGTTTAGTAGCCAATCCGCGGAGCCCGTTTTCCAAGTCTTGGTAAGAATAGATCACTCTACCATTTGAATCAACTACTTCTTCATTTGTCTTTTTGACTCCAGCAAAAGCACTTTCCCAAGAGATGGCAGCTTTTATAACTGCTCCTGCTCCAGCTGCTATAGGGACTGTTACGCCACGAGTGAGTGCAGAGCCTACACCACCCAAAGAACGACTAACGCTTTGCATTTTGTTCCCAAAGTCTATTGCAGCATTTCCAAATTGATTGAAAACACTTAACTCACGCCCTAAGGCGTTGTACTTTCCTTGCAATTCAACAACTCGTGCCGCCGTCGCAGTCATTTCAGAGCGTGCACCTAGTAACGCTCCTTTTTGGGCTTCTGTCGCATTGTTGACATCGCCGATTTCTGCTTTTAATTGATTGTATTTATCACTTTGTCTAGCTAATAATTTTTGATAATTCGTCAAAGACTGCCCGGTTTGGTCATAGAGCAGTCTCATTTTATTTAACTTATCCCCTTTTGTTTTAAAACTATTCTCAACGCTTCTCAAAGAATTATCCAGTCCTTTTAAGTAAGTTTTCAAATTCTTTGTATTTGTCATAAAAGGCGCTATATCAAGAGTTGCTGTTGCAACTAAATCCCCGATGTTACTTGCCATTCAATTTCCTTTCTAACCAAAAAGAAACGGAAAGGCTTTATCAAGTGTAGTTTCTATAACTTCTTCTTTTCTTTCTGGCTTTTGTTTTTCTAACGCTTCTACCATTAATTCAAAATCTGATAGTTGCATTTTTTTGATGTCCAGAATTGTATAGCCGCTGTTTAATAAAGACTGAATCCACAATAGCAAATTCTCTTTCGCTTCTTCTGGAGTTATTGTTCCTTTTTTTCTTCACCTTCGGTCTCTTCGTCCGATTCTTCTTTCTTTCCACCAAGCGCTTCTAAATAGAGCTCGTTCAACTCGTCTAAAATTGACATGTCGGCTTGTTTCAAATCTTCTACGGTGAACTGTTTTTGATACATATCAACAAACATTTGTAGATAAGCTTCATTGACTTTGCGATGCTTAGCTGGATTAAAAATATCTTTTTCCCCACTGTAAAGAGCTTGTTGACGTACTTGGTGTTCAATTGCCAGCAAATTATCTTCGACGCTAATAAAGTCTTTTTTAAATTCTTTTTCGACTCCGCCTTTTTTCAGTTTAATTTCAAACATTTACTACTCCTTTTTATAAAACAAAAGGCTAGGAAAACCTAGCCCAACAATTTATTACGCAGTCGGAAATACCATTTTCTTGAATTCTGCAAAATCAAATTCCGTATTATCTTCACGGCCAATATACAAGATGTCCCCTGTTTCGTCGTCTCCACGAGCCACGAAGTTCCCTTTGGTTGTGTCCGGAGTTGGATCTGGCGCACCTTCTTTTGTCTTCATGTCCATGCCAGGTACAGTGAATTTGCCTTTTAGCAGGCCTACCCAAATAGATTTTCCATCTTCTGTACGAGTACGGAACATGCATGCAATGTCATTTGGTGTCAAATTCTTATTATATTTTTCAACACCTTTTACAGTTTCGATTCCGTAAAAATCTTTACGAGCGGCTGAATTCAAGTCTAATACTTCGATTTCAAGAGTGGTTTCTGTGATACCGCCTGACAAAACTGCATAAGGGCCGTCGTCTGCCATAATAGTCTGCAGTTCGTTAGTGATTTCTAACTTTGCTGATTTCATCCCCGGTAACTTTTTAGTTGCAGGGACTTTGTCTTCGTTATTTACAATGCCGTATTCAAAGGCACTTAAACCAAATTTTACTTTACTCATTTGTTTTTTTACTCACTTTCTTTTTTCCAATCAAAAAAACGATATTTTCTTATATTAGTTAATAAGTCAATATCGTTATCTTTATAGCGTGGCTTCTCGTTTGCTGTATACCATTCGAAGCCATTCCGTTCTAATATTTCATCCATCTTGTGCGCAACTTCTTCCGATTGAGCTCCTGTTCGACACCAAAAGTTGATAGTAACTCTATATTCAGTTGCGCAATTGTCATCATCCGCATAAATAACAGGAACTTCATAATTTGGATTTATTCTAACAAAAGGAGCTAGACTCGGTTTAATGATGTCAACTGGGTTTTCGGGTATAGCATAAGTAAAAATACCCTGCTTATATCCATTTCCGAATTCTCCTCCCCGAATTGTATCCAGAAGTTTATTTAATTCTTTATCACCGCTAAGCAATTTGTAAACCGTTGCTTCAATTGTCATAAATTCAATCCCTCTCTTATTTTTTTAGCGTAGATTTCTTTTGCGACAGGCGTCATTTGGTTGATAGTCTTTTCTTTGAAGTCTTGTGGAGCCTGATAAATTGTCCCGGCGTCCGGAAAGTGCGCACGCCATCCAGCTTGACGACCATAACCAATGTCCTTTGAGATAATCCCGTGACTTGCACCTTTAAAGCCACTTACCGCAGTATCTCCTTCCAACACCCCGCTATCTTCAGGGGTGTTCGTCGAGAGCTGCTTTCGAAACTCTTCTGCCGCTTCCGTTACCGCAGCTTTCGCTACTGTCGGGACACGTACTTGCAGTCTGGTTAGGTTGCCTAAAATTTCATCTAATCCTTTTGTCATGATACACGCTCTCCCTTTATCATGATGATATCTTTAGAAGCATAATCAACCTCGATCTCCGTGATTTTATATTCAAAATCATTAAAATTGATATACATAGAATTATCAAAAGGAAGTTTTGGCATGTAACGAATCAAAAACACTTTTATATCTTTGAAAGATTCGAGAGGTTTTTGTCCGTTTTGCGCCAATTCTCCAACATAAGTCTTTCCGCCTGCTTTAAAGTCCTTCACAGAAGTTCGTTGTACTTCTGCCCAACAGGTCAACACATCAACTTTCAACGAATCAATAACTTCCCCGTCTTCGTTTTGCCCGCCTGTTTTTTTGAATATAGTAATGCGCGTATTCATTTTGCGAGTAATCACTGACTATCACCTCGCAATCGCAGTTGATGGATGATATTTAAAACACCGTTAGCCAGCGGATACCGTTCAGTATCTGCTGACAGTCCGCGATGTTCATATTCTTCTTTGACTTGTTTCATAACAGCCAAATCAAATCTTGCGTCCCCTTTGAAACTTTCAGAGGTACTATTTTTTTCTATAGCAAAGCAAATCTCTTCTATAACCGATTCAATCATTGATTCCAGAAGTGAATCTTCAAAATCGTAATCGATTTTACAATAGAGTTTCACCTTATCTAAGTATTCTTTAGAAACTGCCATAGACACCTCCTATCAGACTACCAAAGCTAATAGCTCTGGCTTCGTCATGCTTGGATTGTAACTAATGCCTTTACTATCTAAATAGTCCATTATTTCCTGTTTAGTGCTAGCGTTTGTTGGTTTCGCCACCTTACCAGTGGCGACCTTAGGGTGCAGGCGTAAACGTTACAAAGTAACCTGCTTTTGCATCAGCCTTCTTCACATCAAAGCGCATAACTGCTTGTAGATATTGACCGTAGATGTCGTTTTCAGCCCAGCGCAAACCAATTTCTAAGCGGTCTACAAACAATACACCACGCTTAGAATCTCCTACGAATGCTTTTGCTTCCGTAGCAGCTCCGAGCGTTTCGTCAGAAAGGACATTAATAACTTTGCCTAAAGCAACTTGGCCGGATGGCGAAACAATTGAATCTTGCAGCAAGTAGCGTCCGTTCTTGTCTTTCAATGTATCAAGAAGATTGTAGAAGCTTTGGCTAGCTTCAAAAGATACTTGATAAGCAGGGTCAAGAGCTACATTGATAATAGCTTTCAATTCGTCAAGATTTGTGACGGTTTTTGCTTCAAAAGTTTTCAAAACCTCTGCAATAGCATAGTTAGTAGTGTTTACTTTGATTTCTCCGATTTGTTCAGCTATTAAAGCAAGAACATCAACATCTGCGTCATCAATTGATTCTTGAGAGATTGGGACTGCTCCACGATAAGTTTTAACTTCCCAAGGTACATTTTCGAATTCTGGCTTAGCAAGTGCTGGATTTTTTTCCAACTCTTCAACGCTATGCATACGTGAAGTCGCTTTCTTAAGGATTGGATATTTACCAGACCCTTTCTTTGTTTTGTGAACATTTGTGAATTGTTTCAAATCGACAACAGTCTTCACTTCACGAAGTGGAGTAGTCACCAATTCTTCACTCGTTACTGGTTTGGTATTCGTTTTCAATACACCATCTGTTTTTGGAACAATGTCATTTAGCGGAATAAGAACTTCGTCACGAGTTTCACCAAAACGAAGACCTTCATGTGCAACAGCTCCTTTAGATTTCAAAAAAGCGTTGACTTTGTCACGGTAAGACATTTCTTCTGGTTCTACCTTTTGACCAGCTTTTCCCTCTGCACCGCCTACATTCATCATGTCTTCAAATAGTTTTAAATCTGTTTTTGCAGAAGCGAGGTCTGCTTTTGCATTTTCAACTTCCGCTTTGATTGTGCGGGCTTTGTCTAAGTCATCAGCATTTAAAGCTGCTTTTACTTCTGCTGTTTTGGAAGCGATTTTCGAATTCAAATTCGCGATTATCGCCTGTAACTCTTTGATTTTTTCATCAAACATATATTTATTCTCCTTTTTTGAACATAAAAAATAGGACTTATAGCCCTTGCAAAATTTCTTCTTTTTCTATTTCTCGTAGCATATTTTGAATTTCTGACTTACGCTTGCTACGGTTAGCGTAAAAGTCGTCAATTACCGCTTGAGGTAAAATACCATTGCCGATGCTGGCAACCGCTTCTACATCATCAAAACTCATGATTTCATCTGCAAAACCTTTGTCAACAGCATCTTGCGCAGACATATAGGTTTCGGCCTTCATTAGAGCCATAATGTCATCTTCCGACATCCCCGTCTTTGCAACATAAGCATTAACGATTGCTTGGTCGCTGGCCTTCAAAGCATTGGAAGCTTTGTCCAAGTCGTCGCTATTGCCTGACACATAGCTGAATAAAGCTTTGTGAATCATCATCTGAGCTGTAGGGCTGATAATAACTTTATCTGCTCCCATAACAGCTACACTTGCAGCACTTGCAGCCATACCTGTTATTTCTGCTGTAACCTTGCCGGCGTAGTTCCGTAATGTAGTGTAGATTTCGCTACCAACAGTTACCAAACCTCCAGTTGAATTTACCTCAAGAACAATGTCTGAATTATCCTCTGGCAACGCTTCGGCAATGCTTCGGGCACTGACTGCTTCCAAGCCAAAGTAGTCATAAGCTTCTTGACTGTTATTGGGAATCAGCGGCCCCTTCATCTTGATTCTTTTTGGCATTTCCTGTCTCACCCCCTTTCATTGCTTGATATTCTTCTTTTTTATCTAAGAAGACATAGTTCAAGCTAGATTGATACCTATCCATGTTAGGGTCGTCAGACTTAGGTAAGCCAAGTTGCTCTAACCCTTGATTAGGAGTTAACAGCTGGTCTTTCACCAAGTTTCGAACCTCTTCTGATGACAAGCCGGTTACTTTGCGTGTATCAAATTCGATTCGATATAGCTTACGTTCAGTAGCGTCTAAAACTTTCAACGCCGTTTCGCTTGTTATGGCGTCAAAATAAAACGGAAGGTCATTGCTAACATAATCAGCCATTAACTGCGCTACAGATTGATTCGGGCTGTTAACGCCGAGCTTATAGCTGGGAACTCGTAAAGCTTTAGCAATTTGTGCTGTAGAGAAGTTATTACTTGTAATTAGCTGCAATACATTTGTATCAATTTCAAGCGGTTCGTATTCCTGCGTATCATCAAAAACCAAAGGGCTTCCGCCGATTGAACCTTCCCGCATTTTTTCAAAATCCATACGGGCTTTTTTACGAGATTCTGCGTTCAACTGTGAACCTTTAAGTTTCAGAATTCCACTTGAAAAACCATCACGGAAAAATTTAATTAACGTTTGTGTTCCGCCGTCTTGCAAAGCTATCTCATCTGCAAGAGATAGGAGTGGGGAACGCCCAAGGATTGTGTCGTGGCTGAAGAATTTCCAGTGAACCACATTATCAGAAGTGCAAGCAATTTGATTTCCTGTCAACCTATCAATGAATGTATAAATAACTTCGTGATCATCTGTTTCTTCAACTGTTGTCTCAGAAGGACGGTAAAATTGAAATTGCAAAGCTTTATTCGTTTTAGGATCTCTTAAAATTCGAGAATAACTATTACCTGTTAAAATTGCATTGACAGTCATAGCGAACTTCCATTCTCTCGCCGAAACATTTTTTGTAGACTTTACATTCAATAAATAATTCAAATCATCATCCTGAATGACGTTGCCTGCTAAATCTTTTTTTATCAGTGGAAATCTAGCAATGTCTCCAGCTATGATAGAAGTTGCTGTCAATATATCACTGTTTTTCAAAGCCGATATTCCAACGTATAACGGGGCTGAATTCCCTGATAATACAGAACTCACATAGTCATCATAAGAGACTTTCGAGCTTAACGATTGAAAAAAACTCATTTATACTTTTCACCTCCTTTATCGACCGTTTCGGTCAATATAAATAGCTACAGCGAACAACATGAGACCGATAACAATAAAACCGACTGCAGTGTTCACTAAAAAAACACCATATCCAACACAGAACATGGCGGCAATTAAAAACAGTGTATGGATATTATTAAAAAACCATTTCATTAAAATAAGCTCTCGCTTTCCATTATTTTTTCGTTTGTCCAACAGCCCGAACCGTCGAATGGCTCTAGGTAACAGACTGCATAAGCGTTTAATCCAGCGTCTGCTGGGTCTATTTTATTACTATTCTTATTTTTATCAATCCGCATACCGTTGTTATCGGTTTTGATAAAGGCATTGTTAAAGGCCATTGTCAACAGTGGGTTTCCTGAATGTTTTATTTTTCCAAGCTTCATATCATCTCTGAATTGCTTAGTTGGCATATTCAGCACCATTGTTGTCTGCGACACTTGGATCAACGGCCATTCTGGATGACGTTTTTCAATCATGGCTAACAAACTTCCGAATTGATAAGGGTCGTAACAAATCGCTTGTACTTTCCAATCGTTTTCGTAAACCATTTCCTCCATTTTTTCGAGAACCCTTTCATCATCAATCACTCCGCTTTCAAGCGTTGTAATCTCGCAATAGCCCATTCTTTCTAAATCGGTGTAAGATACCCCGTCTCTCTTTTCTTTAGCCGCTAAACCATACTTAGTAGCCACGAAAGAAAAATTATCTATATACCAATAATCATCCATCTGTGCGAAAGGTGTAATCGAGAACAAGTCGCTTACACGACCGACGTCTACACCAAGCCATACACGTCTCTTTTTTGTGTCTGGTTTATCAGTCTCCGCTCCATCCCACGTTTGTTTATCTATATAAGACTCCTCGCTTGATTGCCGCCACATGTTGAAGTTCTTGACGAGTACTTTATTCAAGCCTCCTGTTTCAAGAGCCGTTTTATATCTATCACGGAGATAGTTTGTGATTTTTTCTCTAAGGGCTTCAACCTCTAGAATCGGATTTGATTTTATCCAACTCTCTTCTTCCTTGATTTCATCCACGCTTTCTTGTTCTGCAATAAACGCAAAGTAAGAATCGTCCTCAATTTCTTCATCAAGGATTCTACTAGCATACTGATACTCAACAGTGTGCATTGGTACATTTAAATCAAGCCCTGCTGTAGATATAATCAAGATAAGAGGGGTATCAAGCTGACCCTGCCCTGATACGAGTAGTTCTAACATTTCATCTGTTTTACTAGCTGCATACTCATCTAGGACGCCTACATAAGGTTCAAATCCGTCCACAGCTCCGATATCACGACTAAGCGCTCGGATGTAGGATTCATCCTTTTTGTTGACAAGTTCATCCCGCATAACCTTGGTATTCTTACGAATGTCTGCATATTTATTTCTCAAGGCCTCCAATTGTTTCTTAGCCATTGTCCAAGCAATCTTAGCTTGTGTTCTATCATTGGCGGTACAAAACAATTGACGGCTTAAAGCAGGATTCCGTCCAAATAAAAATTCATATAGCAGTACTCCAGCAATTAGAATCGTCTTTCCGTTTTTACGTGCAACAGAAACAATCGCTTTTCTAAAACGCCTGATTGATGTGTCAGCTTTCTTTCTCCACCCATAGAGGCTTGCGATGATGAATTTTTGAAATCTAGCCAATGGATAAGTTTCCCCTGTTTTGACATCTGGCAAAATTTCCAAAAAGTCAATAGCATTTTGCGCCTTATCAGGGATGTACGTAAAAGCAGAGTTTGGATTGTCAATCTTTTTGAGGTCATTTA
Organism: Streptococcus sp. HMSC034B03; assembly: GCF_001838575.1. Lineage (NCBI taxonomy): Bacteria > Bacillati > Bacillota > Bacilli > Lactobacillales > Streptococcaceae > Streptococcus > Streptococcus sp. HMSC034B03. Next base: position 40,699 of record NZ_KV837626.1, on the reverse strand, counting down.
AATGTCGCAGACAAGCCTTGATAACTTTTTTACTTGCTCTTATATGTCCGTCTACTATGTCTTTAGCATAGTAATACGCGACATCTTTAAACTCGTCACGTATCGTTGAATAATCGTAAGTTATTTAAATGACCTCCTTTCTTTATTCCAAAGCTATTGCACGGCTATACTCTCCATCTCCAAAAGCAAGAGCATTGCCTTTTAAAAGCTCTTCTAACTCAGATTTTGAGATTCGAATGTTTTCACCACCCCACCATTTTTTATGGAAGCCAATAATTTCTTCATCATTTTTCAAAACTCGTATCTCTGAGCAACTATCAAATTTGACTTCCGGAAATCGTTCATTTAGCGTCTTCATATATCACCCTCCGAACTTATCGAAGATACTCACTTTCTTCTCTTCTGTTTTTGGTACAAACATCTTCATTCGACTATCTACTGTCAAGCCTAACTGAGAAGCGCTAGAACGGATATTTGCAGTTGCTTTTTCTAACGTAAGAATGAGTGGATTTGAAATCCAACCTTTTTCTTCGTCAAATATAACGTAACCATGCTTATCTAACTTGGCTACTACTTCACGATAAACAGCGTACCATGTACAGTAATTTTCAAGAATAGCCCTATCCAGATTTCTTATAGGCAAATTCCTAAGGTCTTTTATGATCCGTCTGTATTCTCTCTTGGCTGTTGCGTTTAGGTAATCGGGCGGTGTCGCTTGCAGCATTGCCAATCCATCAGAAGCCTTTTCTTCAATTTCTTTTCGCTTCTCTTTTTCTTCTTTGGTTAAATGCTTTTTAGTTGCTGCTACAACCTTCATATTCCTTCCCATTCCAGAACTCCTTTCTTTCAATTTCCTGTGCGCTCCCGAACCGCTTTGGCGTCATTACACGCCTTACAGGAGGGCTGCAGGTTATTCCAATCTAATCGTTTAGACCAATCTTTTTTAACAGAGATGATATGGTCTGTCATCGTTGCTTCGCCACCACACATAGCACAGATATAGTCATTTTGTAACAAAACTTGTTTGCTCGTCTCTGCCCAAATAGGGGAGTTATAAAAACGTTTGACCTTTTTATCGTACTGCCAACGTGTTTTGTTGTAACTGTTATATTCTTCCTTTCGGCTGTCATAATCAATTTGGACTCGCCGTCCATTCACGATTGATAATTTTTTCGGCCGCATTGTTTTATCTCTTTCTAAAGTTTTATTCAAAAAACAAAAAGCCACACAACTGTGTGACTTAACAAGTATTTAGGGCAAGGCAACAGGATTCGAACCTGTACCATTGAGTGAAAATCAACCGCTCTACCGTTAAGCTATGCCTTGGAAATAGCGCTAGACCGCAAGAAGCGCCGGTCTACGAATGGAGATACCAACTTTCTATTTTTTTATAGTGCGGTCTATTTATTTTTTTGATAGTACTATATTAGCACGCTACCTACTCGCATGCGTATGCAATTAACTGCATCTCATCGTAATTATTCTCAAAAATTCGCATTTATTCGCATTCGTTCGCAAGCAACTGTTTTGCTTTAGCTAACTTTCTGTAAAACGTACTCATGTCATATTGTTCTTGTTCGCATATGTCGTATCTATCTATATGCTCGATATATAGCATAGATAGCAGATTTCTGCTTTGATAATCTGCTACAGCGTCTATATAACTTTCCAGCTCTGCACGCAGTCTAATAGCCTCAACGCTTTTCTTTTCGATGTCATCTTTGACAGTTATTAACTCAACATAGATGTCATCTTGTTTGCGTTGTACACCGCCTTTGACTTTGTCTGCGCTCCATTTAGCTGTGGATAAAAGCGAAGCTTCAATCTTATCTCTGCGTCTAATCAAGCTATCAATGTATGTGTCTATGTGCTTCAAACTCGTTAAAATCGCCTCAACTTTATTCACACTCGTTCCCCTTTATGTTATAATAGATTTGTAATTTTAATAACTAAGGGTCGGGTGTGTGCTCGGCTTTTTTTATTTACTTAATTTTGGATCAATAGGAATAACCATATCAGGATTAAAATACATACGGTATTTTGTATCAGCACCTTTGACGCCAGTTACATCTTCCACAATGTAACTCACGTTATCAGAGATTCCGATGATATGTTTCTTGTATTCTCCCTTGTTACCAAGGGCGATAACATTTAATTGTTTTGTTTCACTGTTATATTCAATTGACATATTCCCTGTCACTTGGAATAATATTTTGTTCGTAATGCTATTGATAACTGTTACTTTGCGCGTGATATTCAAATCATCTGCTTCTCTTGATAAATTATAAGAAACTCTATCTGCCTTGCGACAACCTGCAAGCAACAGCGATACGCTGGCAACCAATACCACTAATAGCTTAATTTTGTTTTTCATTTTACTTCTCCTGTAATTCTATTTCTTAATTGTGGGAACTCGGCATATGTAACTCCGTCCCACGTATAGATTTTCGACGTGCTTTCTTCCCATTGATTTTTAGAATATGGATAACGCTTTGGTCTAGTCATGTTTCACCACCTCATATATAAATACTTAATGTCTATATCTTGTTCTAAAATACAGTTTTTCAATGATTTCAAAACTTCTAAAGCACCGTTTACTGTTCCCCATTTATTTTCTGGTTCGTACTGCACATACTTTTCAGGGAATCGTTCTAGCTCGCTAATGCCGGATTCTATATTCTCAAAAATCTCATCAATATTGTAAACAACACCTTGTTTGAAATCCCACCTCATATCCTTTCTAAACATAGTTCCTAAGTTGTAAGTAGGGGAACTATATTCTGGTTCGGCAATACAAATATAATCTCCGTTTTCTATTTTCACCAAAATTTCTAAATCGTAACTCATGTATTACACCTCCAGTTCTTCTATTCTGTCGTTGCAGAAACGTATCCGATACTTCAACCATCTATCTTCTAGTATTGTTTCGTGCATTTCGTGCGAGTGTGAATTCTTTCTTGTCTTGGAATCCAATTGATTTCGATATTTATCTCGTGCCTTAATCCATAATGCGCGTGTGCCTAATTTTGTGTAAGGTATTTTACTCATTTCATTCCCTCCGCTTGTTTTTCTAACCAGTCGAATAGCAATCCAAACTGATTGACTACTAGCTCATTGTCATTGTACCTTTTGCAAATTTTTCCGATTGACGACACGGCCCATTGCCAATAAGCATCCGTTCCGAAACCGACCTCTTGACTCTTCTGATTGCTAGTCTGCATCCACTCCGGTATGACCCGACTAAAAAAGTCGATATAATTAATTCTCATGGCAGCTCCTCGATTTTGATATAGATCCCGACTCTATCTGCCCAGAATTTTTCTGCTATCTCGCTTGCCACTTGCGCATCATCCTGCCAATATCCAAGCTTCGTCATACAGTCCTTGAGCAGCTTCTGCAGATTGTCTGTGTCTGGCTTCGTGGTCTTATACTGGCCATCGTAGCTTTTTTTGATACGAGGAAAACACCACTTGACTGTCAGTCGAATCGCTCCTTTGAATTTATCTGGGGGCACATGCTGTGCAAGCAAGCTCTCAAATTTTGCTCTAGCATTTTTTAAATCAGCCGGCTCATAAAAGATTGGCTTACCAAATTGGATGTTTACCTTTTTTTGTTGGTGAGTCGTAGTCGGAATTTTTTCCATCGGTAAAAAGAATTCAATCATTTTTTGACACCTTTCTATTGGTCTAGCCAGAAGCCGCCGCCGTTTTCGATAGCAGATTCTAGTTCCCATTCATACATTTCTTCAAATGACGGCATTTTGTCTTCTTCGATTTCTTCCAACATTCCAATTGTTCTGTTTATTTTACCTAAAATACTTGCATAAGATAAAGCAACTTCGATAGGTTCGTTTTGGTAACTCAAAAAAATCTTAGCAGAACTTGTGTTTATCTTTTCAATCATAACTATGTGATTGACATTTATAATTTTTCCTTGCACTGCAATAAACATTTTTATTTTACCTTTCTTTTTTATTTTATTTTTCGCGCTTAGTCCATGGACCTTGTATATGACAGGGTGCGTTTTAAGCAACCCTGTCTATACAGGTATGGACATGATGGACGACAGGACATTATCTATATATATAATATATAGTTGTCTGTCGCACGACACCACCATGATTTTACGGTTCTGTCGCGACAACGACACCAACGTATTTTTGTGGTGTTGTCGTTATCAGGACACGACCATATTTTTACGGTTCTGTCGCTGATTTTATTATAGGGATAATATTGCCTGTATTTTTATCTATTTGATATTTTTTAGATGTTTTTATTCGTCTTTCGACAGTTCTGACAGTTATTCCTAAATAATCAGCTACGTCCTCTTTTGATGGCGGTTCACCATAATTCGCATTTTCGATTGCTTCGTCAAACTCTATAAGTTTTTGTTTTTTGTCTTCCTTTGCGTTCTTTTTGCGAGTTTCTTTGGCTCTTTGCCAGCTGGGTTTATTTTCTTCAAGTTCAATATCCGCCAGCACGCCTGTTTCATCTAGCGCATGCACTGGATAGCTGAACCACATATTGACTGGCTTGAACTTGGCAAACTCTCGGAGCGTACCTTCGACACGCCACGCAGTCGCTATCTGGATTCTATTGCGAGCTTCTTCGAGCTTATCTACGTACGGAGCACGAGCCATGACATCAGGAATTCCTTTCTCAAAGTGCGTCCGCATCTGCGCAGGGCTCAAGAGGTCATCTAATCCGACATTCTGCTGGTAATAGGCATTGTTTCGCTCTTGTAAAGTTTGTTTGTATACTTCACACGCGGCCTGATTCAGCCTTTGAGTAAGTAATTCCTCTGACACTTCCAGCTCTACTAAGTCTATAAGCGCGTCAGGGTCTCGAGCAAATACGCCCGAACCACTAGCGCGGTCCATGGACTTCTTGCCGCCTTGGGAGCCTTTCGAGTGGTGATGGCAGTAGATAACACTAGAGCCTAGCTCTGTGGCTACCTTATCAAATTGATTGGTAAAGTGCGCCATTTGGTCTGCGCTGTTCTCATCACCCGTCAGGACTTTATAGATTGGGTCAATAATGACTGCGATGTAATTCTTTTTCAAAGCTCGACGAATAAGTTTCGGTGCCAGCTTGTCCATTGGCACGGTCTTGCCCCGTAAGTTCCAGATGTCGATGTTCTGGATGTTTTTTGGTGGCAATCCCATAGCCTGATAAACATCACGAAAACGATGTAAGGCTGATGGTCTATCTAACTCTAAATTGACATAGAGGACACGACCTTGAGCACATTCCCAACCGAGCCACTTCTTACCTTCTGCGATAGCAATTGACATTTCAATTAAAGCGAAAGATTTCCCAGCCTTGGACGGACCAGCAATCAACATCTTGTGTCCTTGACGTAGGACGCCTTTAATTAACTCCGGAGCTAACTCTGGCATATTATCCCAACTGTCAGCTAAGCCTTCCGGATCTGGCAAATCGTCGTTCAAGTCCTCGATATATTGGAACCACTCTTCATAGTTGGCTTTACCAATGTTAGTATCAATCAAGAATTGCTTATGACCATTTCGTGTTACTCCCGGCATACGGGATAGACGGCTTGGGTTGCGGTTTTGAACGTCAATATCTAGACCGTTCTTCTTACAGATTTGATAAATGTAATCAACCCGCTTTCGGTATTCTTGGTAGTCCCTAGCGTCCACTCGTACGATAGCATGAATGGATTTCTTGCCAGAGTAAACCAAGGCCGCCACAGGCAATTCCAATTCACGTATGATGGCATTCTGTTTAGCTAAATCCATGCTGTCAGATTCTACCAAGGCATAACGATAATCTGTCACATTGTCATTTTTGACACCTTTACCATCCAATGGATTGAACCGAATCCACGCGCCAGCTTCCTCCTTGTAGTCACCAAAGACTAAGTTCAAATCTTTGTAGTTGTTCAATTCTTGAATTAACTGGCCAGCTGTGCGGTCATAAGCTCCCTGCGTTGGTTTGTAAATCGTACCGTCATCTGTCTCAATTGGATAGGTCGCCGTTACATAACCAACAATATCCGTGCTTTCAAACAACGTTTCCAAATAACGCGTAATTTCGCTTACTGGGTTCCAATTGACTGGCTCTTGGATTTCTTTTCCTTCGACCCAATTCTTATCAATGACGCGATAATCTTTATCTATAGTATCGTTCCAGTCTAGCTCGTGAGCGTCCTCGCTGTCGTAAGCGTATGGCGAATTCCAGCCGCGATCTTTTGCCATTTGCACAATTGTAGCGCCTGTAACGATACTTCCTGCTTCTTCGTTAAATGTGTCCCATTTTTTGAAACACTCAAATTTCTTGTACCTGCTGTCTGCCTGTGACCAGCTATCCCAATCCGCTGCTGTGTATCCCTCGTGCTTGAGAGCCATGCCTACATTGACCCAGTCTTGATATGATAAGAAAGAAGGGTCAATGTAATCTAACAGCGGCAATAAATCAAAATTTCCTTCTGTCAATTATCCTTCTCCTATTCTGGTATATATTCTCTCGGCGTTATACCTCTTGGAATTCTCCAACCATTCGCTGCAATGCGGTCAATCAACTTTCTAGCACTTTCGAACTGCCACATACCGACATTGCGGAATCCGCGCTGTTCTAAGAAGCGAATTTGTTTGGGCGTGGTCAAGCCTTCCGACTGTCTCTTATGCAGCCTGTCCAGCAATAAATTAGCTTTGCCAGCGTTGCCAATTTCATCTGTAAAAATACCGTATTTTTCAAGTGCTTTGATTTGTTTATCACTAGCAGGCGCTTGTTCCCATCCAAACGACGGTACATAGTTCGATAAGTCCTCTGCATGGATAGACATTTCAAACTGCAGGGGATCTACTAGCTTACGTTTCCGTTTTCGCATTTCTTCTAGTTGTTTGGCTAGTGCTTCTTCACGTTGGGCTACTACGTCCTCTGTTGCCTTGACTTCCATGTCTTGTAGGTCTAGCAGTACCCCTGTCTCTTCTTCCATGTTCTCAACCATCTTCTGCGTTACTTCTGGAGTCTCACAAATAAGGTGTGCTGGTCGGCAGAGTTCGTGGCGTTCTGTATGCCAGAGGAAGTCCAGTAAGAGCAGTTCCTCTTTCCCTGGATGTAAGCGAGTACCACGTCCGACCATTTGACTATACAATGCCCGCACCTTGGTTGGTCGTAAAACCACCACACAGTCCACAGACGGACAATCCCAGCCCTCTGTAAGTAGCATAGAATTACACAAAACATTGTAGCGGTCGTTTTCGAAATCTTCTAGTACCTCTGCCCGATCCTTTGATTCACCATTGACTTCGGCAGCTCGAAAACCTTTAGCATTCAAAATATCTCGGAACTTTTGACTTGTCTTAACCAGAGGTAAAAATACTACTGTCTTGCGATTCTGACATTGCTTAGCCATTTCATCAGCGATTTGTTCTAGATAGGGGTCTAAAGCCGTTCCAACATCGCTAGCTTTAAAATCACCAGCAGACACGCTGACGTTGGATAAATCTAAAGTTAATGGGATTGTGATAGCCTTAATCTTAGACAAGTAACCTTCTTTAATAGCTTGTACTAGTGAGTATTCATAAGCCAGACTGTCAAAATAGCTACCTAAGTTCTTCATATCTCCTCTGTCTGGGGTCGCTGTAACACCCAGAACATCGGATTTTTCAAAGTGACTAAGGACGCGCTGATAACCGTCTGATATGGCATGATGGGCTTCATCTACTACGATTGTGTCAAAATAATTAGGTGGAAACTGACTAAGTCGTTTCTCACGTTGCAGTGTTTGAACAGAACCAACTACAACTCGATACCAAGAGCCGAAAGAAGTGTGTTCTGCTTTTTCAAGAGCAGTACCTAGCCCTGTTGCTGTTTTCAGTTTGTCGCTAGCTTGTTCTAGCAATTCCGACCGGTGAGCAAGGACAAGCACTCGCTTGCCCTCCTTCACTTGGTCTTCTATAATTTTAGAAAAGACAATCGTCTTCCCGCACCCTGTCGGTAAAACTAATAGCGTACGCTTGCGACCTTGCGCCCACTCAGCTTGAACTGCTTCACGAGCCTCTTGTTGATAAGGTCTTAACTGCATGCTTTACCTCCTAAAACTGACCTGCTTGATATCCGCCCTGTGTTGGTTGTTGATAATTTTGCTGAGGCGGTTGGTAATTCTGTTGTGGCTGCTGATAAGTTCCTTGCGTTGGTTGTTGGTAGCTGCCCTGTTGCGCTTGACCGGGCTGATTATTCAAGACCTTAGCATAATCCACATCTTCAGGATAGAGCATAGATTTGACTTCATTGTAATTATTCCCGTTGTATTGACGAGTTCCGACCTTGCAGACACCCGTTTTACCAATAATTGCGTTCCAATTCATGCGAAGAGGTTCACCTTTTTTCTTTTGTCCAATAGCAGCAAAGAAAGCTGAGAGCATACCTTCCGTTGAGCTATGCAAGAACAGGTTGTGCCGTAACTCTGTTTCCCCTTCGTTAGCTGAAATTTTAATGTGTACAGTTGCCTTGTTACAAGCTGGCAATTTCCCTGGATTTTGTGGATTGGGCGTGTGTCGTCCACGCTCAAATCCTGCAACAGTAAAATAGTACAATCCATCTGGCAAGAGGACGAACTCTGAGTCTTTCTCAATCGTATCATCCCAGCCAAGTTCACGGTCAAAGTTGTTGTTATATTCAGTCATGTTTTATTTCTCCTTTTGTTAAGCTAAAATAGTGATATTGTCTTTGTCGGCAAGTTCTGTTTTTAAGTAGTTTGCAATATTGTTGATGGCATCTAGTTTCCACTTGCCGCCGTCTGCTTCAAAGAGTGCCAGATTTGCCATGCTATTGATACGAAAGACGAATTGACTAGATGGCTGTTCCACTTCGCTGAAGGTTCGATATGGTGTCAAGGTCACAGGATTAGGTGCTTTAGCTTTTGATAAACTAGCCACACCATCACGGACGGTTGCTAGTTGACTAATACCATTGTCTTGAATCTCAGTACCTTTTTCGATTTTTAGGTGACTAGCGAAATCCAAGACCACAGCGCGATCATTCTTATCTAAGAAGAGCGATTGCAACATGATATTAAATTCTTCTTGGTCTTGCCAACGTCCGAATGGAATTGGTGGCATACCAGCTGTCACTGTTACTAGACAAGTACGATGTGCTAACTCATCAACTTCTGTAGCAACTTCTACCTTATCATAATTGTTGACCTTGATAATCAGCTTTTGGTTATCCAATCCATCAAGCCCAGATTTGAGATAGTCCACTAGACTGCTCAATGTATAAAGAGGGATAGGTTTCGGATAGCGTTTTGGGTCAACTTCTTCCAACCGAACATCTTGAGCGTTGAAATACTCCTTGCCATTTCCTGACTTGATAATGTTGAGTTTATTGCGATCTAAGTCAACTGCATATTCTAATGCTTCTTTGATTGATTCTGTCATTCTTAGTTACCTGCTTTCTTTTTGTTATAATCAATAATCTTGTTATTTTCTTCTTTTTCAATTTTTTCGATTAACTCACCAGTGTCTGTGCGCATGTCGCCATTATCGTCAAAATATGTTTGACCAGGGATGCCGCTTTTAAGTTCGTTAGCGTGGATTCTACCTTCGTCATCACGTCCGACAATCACACTTGTAGAAACGCCTTTTTGTGGTGCTAATGTGGATTTGACTTCCATACTTGTTGTTACGACAGTACGTTCGTCGTCTGTTGACATAGCTAGAGTTATAGTCAGTTTGCGCATCGCGTTAGCTTTAGTGTTGAGGTCTAGAATGTTATCTAAGACCTTTTCTAATTCTTTGTCTACCTTTTCTTGTAGAGCAGTATTAGCAATTTTTGATAAATCAATCTTGATAGTTTTATCTGTCATATGTACTCCTTTTGCTGTATTTAGCAATGATTTCTAATTCCCAGAACTTATGTCGTAGTCTCAAAGGGTAATTCCGGGTCAACTCGTACTTGAGTTTTGATAACATTTAACGTTTCGTCCCAATGCGCTACAATCATGTCCCAGTAATCTGGCGGGAAGTTTTCAATTGGTGTACCTAGTGGGAAGTGTCCGCGGATATAAGCTACTCGTTGTAGTTCTTTTTCTGTTACCTGTTCTTGTACCATTAAATCACGTAAAGATTGAGGTAAATTGGCGTTATATACCTGTGGCTGTTCCTGCTGTTTAGACGGTACTGTGTTAGTCATATCAATCGGTAATTCAGTTTGTTCTGCTTGCGGTATGTTCTGTGTTCGTTGATCAGACTGCGATTGAGATGCTTGTTCTAGCTGTGGGCTTTCTGCTGATGTCTGTACTTGTTGTTGAGCAAAGATATGAGCAATGCTTGCATAGTTGAACGGTAATTCGTCTGGTAATCCGTGACGATTTTTTGCATCCCATGCTGGTCTGTGTTGCGTATACATCACACGTTCACCGCCTTGTGCTTTTTTCTTACCATTTTCAGCTGTCATGAGAATTGTTTTATAGTTGGCAAATAGAACCATGTCCGCCCATTCTTTGACAAGCGGTGCTGTCTGTGAACTAGTTTTCTTACCAAGTTTTAACTCGTAACGGTCATAGGCTCCCATTTCGTCTGGCTGTTCGAATTTCTTCAATTGAGCGTGAGCGGTTAAGACTACGTTAATTCCTAACTCAATCAATTCTGACAAGCTATTTAAGAAGCGCCCAATTTCTTCCCGAACATAGGTATAGCCGTTCCCCCAACCAAAGTCTTCAATCCCTTTCTTGTTGTGCTGGGCACATACCGCATCCACTGCCAGAGCCTCTGCCCAGTCGATGGTGTCAATGACCAAAGTCTTGCAAGCATCAGGGTTTGCTTTGATAAAAGCGATCTCATTGTTTAACATGGTCCAGCTAGTCGGCTTATCCAGCCGTGCTACGTCCATGTTATCTGTTGAGCCTTCTGTGTCAATAAAGACAGGTTCTGGAAATCCTGCTGCAAAGGTAGATTTACCAATTCCTTCTGGGCCATAAATAACAACTTTTTGAGCTCGTGCTCGTTTTCCTCTTGTAATCTGCATTGATTACTCCTTTCTAAAATCCACCTTGCCAAGTCGGTGCGACTGTTTCAGCATGTCCTTGCTGAGCGGTGCTTGCAAATTCTACTGGCGAAACGCTGTAGCCGTCGGAAATTATAATGCTACATTCATCTCCGGTAGACACACGAGTAGCGATAGCTTGGAGACCTTCTTGTTCCAGCCATCGGCCAAATTCTTGCAAGGTTTGTTGATCCATTTGCTCTAGCTTGTCAATCAGGACAAATCCACATTCAGGCTTGAGCTTGCGTACAATAGCAGTTGCGACACGTAGCTGTTGACTGCCACTCATACCGTCCCATCGCTGACCAAGATAGAGCAATTCGCCGTCATCTACAGATAGACCTTCCAGCGGCAAATCTGCATTAGTTAGTAAGTCTGTTTTCTTTTGACGAATGTCAGCGATAACACTATCTAGCTCTTTATACTGTTGGCGATATCCTTTAGCATCTTCTTCCGCTTTGTCTTTATCTAAATTGGCACGGACTTTAAGATTGGTTTGTTCGATATTTGCAATGTTTGTTTCGATTTCTTCAGTAGATTCATCTTGTAAGTCCATTGTGTCTTTTTGGGCAATTTCAAAATCATTGGCTAGTTGCTGCTGTTTGGTTTTTGCATCAGCTAGCAATTGTTCTAGTCGTTCGACTTCGGCATTAGCAGCATTGAGACTATTTTGGATAGCTACTGCATTTTGACGCTTGCGGGCATTTTCACCATTCTTGGCCAAAATATCTTGCTGTTGACTGATTAAGTCTGCAATACTAATCAATTCTTTCGGTGCGTCAGGATAGTAAGGCTGTTCTTTAGCAAACTTTTCTTTTTGATCCGCAATCACACCAATTGCATGACGTTCATCGTATTTAGCTTTTTCTTGCATTTCCAATTCTGCTAATTGTGGACCAACTCCGATAATTTGTAAGAGTGTACTTGCTTTTTCTTTGCTAGTCTGTTCCATAAATTTTGGCAAGTTGATAGCTAATTCTTCTACAAAACTATCTAGTAACTTTTGACCAGCTTTGTTACCGCTAGGGTCAATAACTTTTAAGTCACTGTTCTTGCCTTTGCGTTCCACAACCAAGCCGTTCGACATGGTGATTTTTAACGTAGGCGGAACAACAGAACCTTCTCGCGTTGCTTTGCTAGGCTTATACTTGTTGCCACCTAGCGCCCAAGCGATCGCATCTAGTACGCTCGTTTTGCCTTGGTTGTTATTTCCGCCGACAATTGTCAGACCAGTCGCTGACGGCTCTAGCTTGACTGCTTTAACGCGTTTGACGTTTTCGATTTCTAGTTTATTGATAGTTACCATTATTCAACTCCTTTTATTTGTTAATACCTAAATGATTTTGTGCAATATTTCCGAGCTTCTGCCAATTTGCGTGCTCGTTCTCTGCGGTCGTGCTCGATTGCACAGACTACGTACATAGCCTCAAGTTCTATGCGTTCATCTTCTCGCGCTTCTCGCTCTGCTTGTTTTCTGGCTTTGCGCCAATCTAAATGATTGCAGAATGCGCCGATGAGAAAGAACAACGTGAGCATAAACACCGCTCCTAGAATTTCACTCATTCGATACCTCCCGTTTTAATAATTCTTCCTTGATTTTGGTCAGCATGTTGTTATCTGCCAAAAGAAAGATTTCAAAGTCCGAGGGCTTGTTTTCGTCCTCAATCATGCGCTTATTGAGGGCTATCTTGCCGTCAATCCATTCAATCATTTCAAACATTTATTCAGCCTCCTTTGCAAACTGCCAAGCCCATTCAAAATCCTTCCCATATTTTCTAAAAGGACTCTTCCCGTTTGGATTCGGCAGCTCTACTGTGTACAACTTCTCTTTCTCGACCTCGTAGCCATTCACGAGGGCCTTAATTAGCAATATTTTCAAATCGTCAACATCTAAGTTGCCAGACAGCTTTTTGTAGTAGTCGCCGTTTAAGGATATTTCATCATTGCCTGCGCCCGGTGCAGTGGTGAACAGATAGCCCCAGCCAACGCGGACGATATAGTATAGCGCCACCGTCCAGTCTTCGGATTCTTCATTCTTGATGTCTCCGAAACCTAAAAGATAATCTTCTTGCGTTTTTGTAAGTTTAACTCTTTCTGGCTCGTTGATTTGTTCAATTAGTTCCTTAGCCTCGTCATAAACGACCCATCTAGTACACCCAGTTTTGGATACTCCCTCTAGTTTTTTCAACGCTTCTTGTTTGTTCATTTTTATCCTCCCGGAAAATTATCTTTTCCTGTTATTTTTTTATGCTGGTATTCATAGTACATCTGATTAAACTTGTTAATCATCACATCTTGTCGCTGATTAACATGCTTCTGCTCGTCTGTCACACGCTCTAGCTCCGTTTGCAGGTCTTTGATTTGCGTCTGTTGCTTGCCATAGCCTGCTATCATTCCGATAACAAGCAGGAATATGATAAAACTCACAAACACAAGCCATAGCTGCGTATTTGCCAGACCGCGTTTTTGGACAGTATGCAGCGCTTCTAAGTTTTCCGCTCTGTCTTTCAGGGTCATTCGTCGCCCTCCATCAGTTCCGGATTTTCATAGATGTTTCCAACAACTTCAAATTCACTCATAACAGCGTTCGGATACCCACCACCAAGATACAGATTGAAGCCTCTGTAAATTCTTACGCTTCCAAAATCCTCTTCAACTTCCTGCGTTCCAAATGTAACCACTTGTCGTCTCCAGCCGTCCATTACTGCCACATCCCCCTCGAAGATTTCCACGCCGTTCTTGTCTTTGAGGCCGGTTGATTGCATGAGAATATAATCCTGTTTTTGACGCAAAGTCTCTTTATTATCAATAATGATATTTGCTACTCCGGTCATCCAGTTATTGGAGATAACAACCCCCATTTTCTTCCGAATTTTATCCCACGCTCTATACCGCAATAAATTTCCCATTCTCTCTTGCCTTTCTTTTTGTGGTATCACTGGCTTTTCATGGTGTAAAATAATGGCGTTTTCTATAAAACTTCCTTCATCCAAAACAATATCTAAATGGTCTCCTGTATGAATAACTCGACCTTTGACATAAACCTCTTGTCCTTCTTTTAAATCCCGTCTATCCATCTCATCCTCTTTTCTTAAAAATTGTCGTCTTATCGCCTTCAATCTTCATCGCACTTTTTGGTACGACCGAAAAAGTCACGCTATCCCATTCTCGCGACAAATCAGCTAATTCCAGCTTTACTGCTTCTACTGACCGCTTAGCGAGTTTGTTTTTGTATTTTGTTCCCAGCCTGTAATGGTCGCGTTCCCAGTTCATTATCAACCGTATTTGTTCTTGGTTTTGCATTTTCATCCTCCGTTATTCGATTGTCATATCAGTAAACTCGATTTGCTTATTCAGAATCCTACTACACACATAAACGCTTTGAAAATTAGGGCTATTACGCGCTATCATTTGTTCATCAAAGAATCGCATGCGTCCTTTTGGAATAAGCAGCTCAAAGTTGTTGTTTTTAAATAATTCATAACGAGCTTTACTATCAAATAGACCGTTTGAATTCATGATCATTGCAAAAGGTAAACCTATTTCAAACAATCGTTTAAAGATAGCATCACGTTTGCTAAAAGGTGGGTTGCTCACGATACAATCTGCTTCAAAAGGCTGTATCTCATATTCAAAGAAATCTTGTCCTGTTTCAATATGACCGAAAATAACCTCAAATCCTGCTTCTTTTAGTACCTTGACAAACTCGCTATGTTCTTTGTCGAACGGACACCAAACACACTTATAACCTTTAGCTTTTAAGTATGGTATGATAATTCTTACAGCGTATGCTGGTGTATAATATTCATCTGATTTTGATGTTTTGATTTGTTGACTAAAAGTCATCGTCCTCCTGCACTTTCTATCAGCCATTCAAGATTCTTTTTGGCTTTCTTTAAGTCTTCAACTCCGTTTTTCTTTTGAAACCGCAGCATGTATTTAATGGCGTTTCCCCAGTAAAAACCTTGTTCGGCATTTAAACCACCCGCAAAGTTTCGTATTACATCAATTGCTTCAAGGCCTTGTGCGCCTTGATAATGATTTGGCTTGTTAATGTTATCTGTTTTCATATTTAACTTTTCCTTTTTTATCGACCTTGTCCAGAAGTCTTTATATTTGATTTTTAAGCCATTCTTTAATGGCACGTTTTGACCAGCGCTTGGCTGGGAGTTCTTTTGGAAAACCGTCAAGATAACGATAGTTATCTCTAAAGGTATCTGCGCTAATTCCGAGAAAACGGCAAGTTTCTTCTTGGTTCATAAGTTCTCGGAAACCGTCATTGTGTAATTCAACAGCTAATAATCGATTGAATACATCCGTGACTAAGTCCTTTATCCATTTCACGATGGACGCTTCTATTTCGCCCATTGAACTTTATTCCTTTCTTTGCTATAATCTAATTAGTTATTATTTGTGAGCGACTATTTCTGTAGTCGCTTTTTTTGCTGTATTACTCTCTTTTTATATTGCGTTTAAACCGCAATATCTGGTAAAAAAATAATATCGTCAACAGATATTCCGAAAACACTTGCAATCTGATACGCCCTAGAAACACTCGGTTCTGTGTCGCCTCGTTCCCAATGCCCCCAAGTATCAACAGACACACCTAACGCTTTTGCAGCATCACTTTGACGCCAATTTTTAGATGCTCTCAATGTTTTTAAGGTCATTTTCTGCATTTTACCACCCCCTCTTTTTTATTGGCTTATTGCCTAGGCTCAATTACATTATACTGCGGTTTTACCGCAATGTCAAGACTTTTTTGCGTTTTTTACGCATTTTTTTATTTTTTTCTTTACTTTTTTGCGTTTTTAGCGTAATATATATAATGTAAGGAGGTGGTTATATGAACTCACAAAATAAAGAAATTTTTGCAAATAATCTAGCTTATTATATGAATAAAAAAGGTATTGATAGGAATACTCTTTGCTCCGATTTAGGTTTAAAATACACTACAGTTAGAGATTGGCTAAAGGGAATTACTTATCCTAGAATTGGCAAAATAGAACTGCTTGCAAATTATTTTGGAGTACAAAAGTCAGATTTAATAGAAAATAAAGAAACGCTTTCTGTTTCAAACGCCTCTAGAATAATCAAAGATATTAATGATAATCTTATAAAATTAGAAAAACCTCGCCAAGAGAAGGTACTGAATTTTACGCAAGGGCAACTAGCCGAGCAAAAACAGGAAGGGGATATTCCTAAAGTCATCTCTATCCATACAGAAATACAAGAACCAGATATTGAATATAAAGTGTATGAGAAATTATCAGCTGGAGACGGTTACGAGTATTTAGAAGATAGAAATTATGATGTGGTTTATTTTAATAAAGACATCCCTCACGATTTCGCAAGTTGGGTCTATGGCGATTCTATGGAACCTGATTATCCCAGCGGTTCTGTCGCTCTTATCAAAGATACTGGTTGGGACTACGATGGTGCCGTCTACGCTGTTGACTGGGACGGACAAAGCTACATCAAGAAAGTCTACAAAGAAAAAGACGGTCT
>NZ_KV837626.1:0-24079 GCF_001838575.1 Streptococcus sp. HMSC034B03 | reverse complement strand
AAAGAAAAAGACGGTCTAAGACTCGTCTCGTTAAATGATAAGTACGATGATAAGTTTGCCAAGTGGGAAGAAGAACCACGAATTATTGGAAAGGTAGTTGGCAATTTCATGCCAATGGAAAAATAAATAACGTTTTAGTAGGGGATATGAAATGCAGGATTTTATTATTTTTTTCGCCCTTTTGTTTTTCGGGGTTTCGTTAATCTTTTTTATATTAAGTTTTTTTAAAAAATTCAATTTTTTTAAATGGCCAAGCATTTTAGGTATGTTCATTACTTCCATATTGTTTTTTGTACTAATAGCTAATTATACATACGAAGTAAGAACGTCAGATTCTTCTACCTTGCAAACCGGCAAAACTTCTTCTACTGAAGAATCTGACATTTTACCTTCTGAAGAATCTTCTACTTCAGAGACCAGTTATAGTTCGTCCAGCAAACAAACATTCAATCCTAATAACTATGAAGTTCCTGATTTTGGCGCATGGAATCACGATCAACTTGAACAAAGCAAAAAAGTTCAAATCACCGGGAAAGTGTTGCAAAATATGAAACGTAATAGTTCTTATTATCTTCGTGTAGCAATGGATGATGATTACGATAAAGTTGTAATGATTGAGATTAGTAGCTATATGTATAAAGATGTTATTGCGGAAAACGACAACGTAACATTTTATGGGTTGGCAAAAGGGTTGACGTCATACGAAAGCACACTTGGAAAGGAAATTACTTTACCATTAATGATTGCCCAGCACTATACTGTGAACAATTACGGAAACTAAAAATTCCCCACACTTGCCGTCGCCAAACTTAGAGTGTAGGGAATTATTGAAATCATAGAAAATAACCATTCAAAGGGTCATTTTCTTATACTCATTATATCACACAAAAGGAGGTGATGCCAATATCCTTTCTAAAAAGATCTTGTCCAGAAGTCGCTTTTATAGAAAGGAAAAAAAATAAAAATGAAATACACAAAAACAAAATACCCAAACATTTACACATACGAAACCACAAAAGGGAAACGCTACTATGTCAGACGCTCTTTTATGTTTCAAGGGAAGAAACAAGAAGCTAATAAGAGTAGTCTTAAAACGATTTCAGAAGCACGCGCAGAGCTTGCTAAGATTGAAAAAAGGATTGCTGATCAGACTATTGCTATAAATCCTAATGTTACCGTCGAAGAATATTGGGAAAAGTTCTACGAAAAAAGAGTAGAAACTGGTAGATGGACACCTAATACAGAGGTTTATTATAAAAGTACGTTTAAACTCCACATACTTCCATTTTGGGGTAAGACAAAATTGAAAAATTTATCTCGCAATGAATATGAGAAACATATTGCTAATTTGCTAAAATTTAGACCTAAAGCAAGCGTGAGAATTATTCATTCTTGTTTTATGACAATGCTTAATGATGCAATTATGAATGGAAACATCTCAGCTAACAGACTAAACGGGATATATGTCGGAGATAGTTTGATCGCAAAGAAAAACAAAAGAATTACATTAGATCAGTTTCAAATTTGGCTGCAGGAAGCGGAAAAAGTTATGGATAAGACATTTTTTGGTTTAACTTATCTAGCGATATTTGGGCTTCGTAGAGGGGAAATTTTGGGGTTAAGGCATTGTGACGTCAACATAAACGTCAACGGACGCGCCGTTCTACACTTGCAAGACAGCCGTGGCAATCACACTAAAAACGGGCGACACGGGCTCAAAACAAAAAGTTCTGAACGTTGGGTGACACTTGATAATACAGGAACGGAACTACTTCTGTCTTTAATGTCTAATGCAGAAGCTGTTAAGAAAAAACTTAATATCATCAAGGAAGTAGAATGGGACTATATTAGCATTGACCAAGAAGGGAGACTTATTAACCCTAATAAACTTAATAGAGAATTTGAAAGAGTTAATGATGTTGTTGGATTTAGAGTGACACCACACATGTTGCGGCACTTTTTCACAACTCAAAGCATTATAGCTGGAGTTCCTATGGAAGCCCTTAGCCAAGCCTTAGGACATACAAAGATGTACATGACAGATAAATACAATCAGGTTCACGATGAGCTCTCAGCTCAAGTTTCAGACGCTTTTATTGCCCAAATCTCACCCCGTAATTCCCCGACTAACCTACATATTTTATAGTCCTTTACCGTTTTTTAATGAACAAAAAAAGAATATATCGCCTATCAAAGAGCGATATATTCAGACCATCAACGATATAATTATATCATATTTTTTAGGCACCTAAAAATCCGCTTAAAAACTAAGCGGATTTTATGCTTTATCCTAATTCTGCCACAATTTGCTTGATTTGTGCTGCTGTATGTACCCCGACGACTTGTTTCACAACCTGGCCGTCCTTTTTGAATAAGAGAGTCGGGATACTCATAATACCAAATTGTCGTGCGGTATTTGGATTTTCATCAACATCTATCTTCACGATTTTCAATTCATCTTCTGGAATTTCTACGGAAAGTTTTTCTAGAATAGGAGCTTGCATACGACAAGGTCCACACCAAGTTGCCCAAAAGTCAATAAGAACAAGACCGTCCTTTGTTTCTGCTTCAAACGTTGCATCAGTAATAGCTTTTGTCATCATTTTACCTCACTTTTATTTGTATTGATTTAAATCTTGCTTCATTAGATAAAAGAAAACATCACCGTAAGTCCCTTGGTAATCCAATTTTTGTCCATTAACAAGCAGCTTTTGAACCGGATAATAATCTGCTACATTGATCAAGCAGGCTTGTTGAGATTGCTCAAATTCTTGATAGCTTTCAAACGTTATAACCCTCTCTTGCTTACTAGCATCCAAATAAGTGATTTCAATCATGGTCATTCTCCTTTTTATTATTCAATTACATTTGTAATTATTTTTATAAATACATTGTATCAATAGTTGTTACAACAGTCAAAGGATATGCTTACTCTGCCACATTTCTATTTCTAATGGTAGAAAAAAAGTCTCTCATTTTCATGAGAGACTTTTAATTGAATTAACGACGAAGTCCTAATGAGTTGATCAATTCACGGTAACGGTTAACATCGTTCTTACGCAAATAGGCAAGAAGATTACGACGGCGACCGATTTTTTTCATCAAACCACGGTAAGTAGCGTGGTCTTTTTTGTGTACCTTGATGTGTTCGTTGAGGTGATTGATTTCCCAAGTAAGAACAGCTACTTGTACTTCAACTGAACCTGTGTCACCTTCGTGACGTGCATATTGTGCAATAATTTCATTTTTTTTCTCTTTTGAGATTGCCATGATAGACTCCTTTTCTTTACGCTTCATCCGAGTGTTAGGCTTGGCCCACCTAATACCAAGAAAAAGTTATTTGTCTTTAACGACATTCTTATTCTACCAAGAAGGAACGGTTTTGTCAAATGGGACATTCCGGCTTAGAGTTCTACACCAAAAATAGTGAGTTTTTCTAATTCTTCTTTTGTCAAACGACGGAAAGTGCCTAATTCCAAACGCTCATCCAGCATAAGCGCGGTCCCATAGAAAAGCGTTCCAAGTCTGTTACTTTTTTACCACATGCTTGAACCATTCGCTTCTCTTGGTGAAATTTTCCTTCAGAGATTGTAATCTCCACCAGAGAAGTTTGTGGCTCTTCATTCACCTCTAAAATGGTCAATTTTGCAGGCCGGCAGGTAAAGTCTTTGAGCTCTATTCCTGCTTCAAAACGCTCTACATCTTTTTCAGTCATAATCCCATCTACTTTTGCACGGTAAACTTTTGCTACATGTTTTTTAGGAGACAACATCGCATGTGCCAAAGCACCATTATTGGTTAATAACAAAAGTCCGTGAGTATCAATATCAAGTCGTCCAACTGGAAAGACTTCTTTCTGACGTGCATTTTCATCCAGCAAATCCAAAACCGTTCGATGCTTATCATCTTCAGTAGCAGAAATGACACCTTTGGGTTTATTTAAAAGATAATAGACAAATCTTTCATAGACTAGAACTCGGTTATTGACCCAAATTTCGTCCTGATTTTCATCTATTTGCATTTTCGCAGATGTTTCTATTTTTCCATTCACCAAAACTTGCTTCTTTTTCAATAGGCACTAGACTTCTGTTCGTGAGCCAAAGCCCATTTCTACTAAAAACTTATCTAATCGCATCTTTTTCCTCATTGTTGATGAGTGACAAAAACAGCTAAAATGGATACTGCTATCATGAGAACCCCTAGTACACTAAAAATAAAGGTTGGAGCAGAAGAAATGATTCCAATCAAGGATAGGACGAATGTTGACACCGAAGCACCACTACTGCAACCCAATACAACAATCGCTGTTGCGCGATTGACCAAATGGGCAGAAATTTTCTCTGATACAATATGAAATACAGCTGTTAGAGATACGCTATAAGCAAAACCAGCCAACAGAGCACTTAAACTTAAGAACCAAATGTGGCTCGAAAAACCAATCATCACTTGACTGAAACCAAAAACAATTCCCGTTACTGTCAATAAGCGATTTTTCAGTAAACTCACTAGACTAGCAAAGCTAACACCAGCTAAAATCCCGATAAGCTGCATACAGCTGAGAATCAAGCTCGCTGTTTCAGCACTTCCCATTTTATTCTGTAAGACAAGACTTGGAATACGTAAATTGATAGCGACATTGGTACACACAATCATTCCAGCTATAAAAGCCAACAATATGCTTAAACGCACTTGTTTTGTGGTCATTTTCTGAGCAGACTTGAGATACTTATGTTTATCGACTTTGCTTTTTTCATAAGGAACAAACAAAAGATACAATGCTAAAACAATAAAGCCAACTGTATAAACCAGAAAAGTAGTTGTCCAACCAAAACGCAAGAGTTGCCCGACCGCTAAAGTCAGCAAAGCCATCCCAACAACTTCTGCTGACCCACGGTAGCCCAACATCTGCACACGCTCTCTCCCTTGGAATCGCTCACTAATAATCGCAATTGCTCGAGGGTTTATCATCCCTAGCCCTAAACCAAAAATAAATCGCGAAGCAAAAACGAGACCATAAGCTTGATTGAAAAATGGGATGAGGCCACAAATAGAAAACAACAATAGTCCTAGTATAATCATTTGCCGCTCAGATAAAAAACGCTCCAAAATACTATTAAAAAGTAATAAAGACATAATCCCAATAGACGGCAAGGAGACTAATAACTCTACCTGACTAGAGGAATAATTCTTATAAAACTGAGACATTGCCGGTAAAGCGCTGGAAATTGAAAATGCCGTTGTCAACACAAATGATAAAGCCAGAATACTAGCTTTCTCCATGAATCTTTTCATCTTATCTTCTTTCTAAAATCACACTATCCCTATCATACAGTTTTTTATGAAAAGACGCAATCTGATAATCCACAAAGTTAAAACAAACACCCCCTAAGTTGCTATTTTTATATCAACTTAAGGGAAAACTTTATAGGCTCTATAATTTCTGTAGTGGGTAACACCACCGCAGAGATTATGGAGTTATTTTTGTGTATACAAAAAGTCCCCTATGACCTATAATGAAAAGCGTTTAGACAACTCATTAGAAAGACTCATATGGAACAACTTGGTTTTATCACAAAACTTCTTGGAATTAAAGACCAAAATATCAAAATAGACAATCTTTTTGATGGCGGTACTCACAAAGAAATTATGGCCCGCCTTGACTATGATGCCCCTCCATGCTCTGCCTGCAAGGGACAGATGACCAAATACGACTTCCAGAAACCTTCTAAAATCCCTTATCTGGAGACAGCGGGATACAAAACTCTTATCCGACTCAAAAAGCGTCGCTTTCGCTGTAAGAACTGTGGAAAAATGGCTGTCGCCGAAACCTCCCTCGTCCAGAAAAATCACCAGATTGCCACCGCAGTCAAACAAAAAATCGCTCAATTACTGGTTGAGAAACAAGCCATGACTGATATTGCCCACAGGCTCTCTATCTCAACTTCAACCGTCATTCGCAAGCTCAAGGAATTCAAATTTGAAACGAACTGGCAGAAACTGCCAGAAATCATGAGTTGGGATGAGTACAGCTTCAAGAAAGGGAAGATGAGCTTTATCGCTCAGAATTTTGACACCAATGAGATCCTGACCATCCTGGACGGCAGAACCCAAGCGGTCATTCGAAATCATTTTCTACGCTATCCTAGACAGGTCCGTAGGAGGGTCAAAGTGATGACCATGGATATGTTCAGTCCTTACTATCAGCTGGCCAAGCAGCTTTTCCCGCATGCCCAAATCGTTCTGGATCGTTTTCACATTATCCAGCACCTCTGCCGGGCTATGAACCGCGTCCGCATCCAAATCATGAACCAATTCGACCGAAAATCTCAGGAATACCAAGCCCTCAAACGCTACTGGAAGCTCCTTCAACAGGATAGCCGCAAGCTTAGTCATAAGCGTTTTTACAGACCAGCTTTTCGGGCTCATTTAACCAATCAGGAGATTCTTCATAAACTGCTCAGCTATTCAGACCAACTTCGACAGCACTATGAGCTTTACCAGCTTCTGCTCTTTCACTTTTAGGAAAAGCAAGCTGATCCTTTCTTCGATCTGATTGAGGAGGTTATTTCTGATGTTCACCCAATTTTTCAGACAGTCTTTCGGACTTTCCTAAAGGACAGAGACAAGATTATCAACGCTCTAGAACTACCTTATTCAAACGCCAAGCTGGAAGCAACTAACAATCTCATCAAGCTCATTAAGCGAAACGCTTTTGGATTCAGCAACTTTGACAACTTTAAGAAACGCATTCTCATCACTTTGAACATCAAAAAAGAGAGAACGAATCTCGTCCTCTCTCAATCTTAGCTTTTCATTAACCCACTACAGTTGACAAAGAGCCGAATTTGGTCAAATTGATAGGTTCTTAAAACTTCTACTAAAATGGTTTCTTTTGTTTTCGGAAAAACTGTCAATTTTAATTTTTTTGAACTTTTTAAATCTGTTTCTCCCAAAAGATAAACCGTATCCTTTGGAAAAGCTTCTTGTATAAACTTTTTGGTTACATATCCCGTATTTCCAAATAGTAGAATTTTCAATTTTTTGTCCTTCCTAAAAAGTAATTTATTTTGTTACTAATAATATTTTAGGTATCCAACTAAACATCATACATATTTTTGCTAAAAATATCAAGCAAAATAGACTAATTTTTTACTAATTTATTTCGTGTTTTCTCCACATATTCATTACACGCTATTTCGATTTCTTTCTTTCTCCTTTATTTTGTGTTATATTTATCATATACAAAGAATTTAATTTGGAATAGAAATCCATTTTTAGAACGAAGGAGAAAACATGTCTGTTATTGAAAAATTAACAAAACCAGCTCATTTGATTGATATGAATGACATCATTCGTGAAGGACATCCAACGCTTCGGGCAGTCGCTAAGGATGTCACCTTTCCACTTACAGAGCAAGAAGTTATCTTGGGTGAAAAAATGCTCCAATTTTTGAGAAATTCACAAGACCCTGCAACTGCTGAAAAAATGGGACTTCGTGGTGGCGTTGGTCTAGCTGCACCTCAGCTAGATCTGTCAAAGCGGATTATTGCTGTATTGGTACCAAACCTGCCAGATAAAGAGGGCAATCCACCAAAGGAAGCCTATGCTTTGCAAACGGTTATGTACAACGCTAAAGTAGTGGCACATTCTGTTCAAGATGCCGCACTCGCTGAAGGGGAGGGCTGCTTGTCAGTTGACCGTGAAGTGCCTGGTTATGTCGTGCGCCATGCACGCGTCACTATTGAATATTTTGACAAAGAAGGTGAAAAACACCGTATCAAACTCAAAGGATACAACTCAATCGTGGTTCAACACGAGATTGACCACACCAACGGCATTATGTTTTACGACCGCATCAACGAAAAAGATCCTTTCGCGATCAAAGAAGGCATGTTAGTGATTGAATAATAAATAAAAGGGAATCTCTGATATAACAGCATTCCCAATTAAAATTTCTTTATAAAAGCACTATAACTCAAGAATACAAATAAAAAGAACAACTTTGGCTTCTGATAAACAGAAAATCAAGGTTGTTCTTTTTTGTAGTTATCGTGTGAATCTGTCTCAGACGCACTCCTTTATGATGACAAGCAATTTTAACGCAACTGCTATCGCACGAAATAAAGCACCGTTTTGAGGTGATAAATAGAACCTGTGAAGCAAGTCTCATCTTCATTCGCCTTTGAAACTCCAAAGAGCAATTTTGATGAAACCTTCGTTTTCTACATTCACTACCTCAACAGTAAGGAAAACAGTTAAGTCGCCTTGTGGGGCGAGACTATACAGAACATTTTGTACCGAAGCCTTGAAATAAGAAAGCTGAGATTAACATTTTCAAATGTTAATTCCTTTGTGGGCGACTGCACTAGCAATCGTAGGTATCGGTCTCACTCCTATTTTTAGAAGTCAGCTTCCTCTTTCCCAGAAAATAGCTAAAAGAATAATCGCTCCCAACACTGAAGGAATGATTGCTGTATCTGACAGATGAGGTCCCCAGCTACCAAAGAGCATTTGCCCAAGCCAGGCTCCAAACCATCCTAGTAAGATTTTACCGATACAGCCCATTCGTTCTCCACGATTGGTGATTGCTGCTGCAATTAGACCAATAATGAAGCCGACAAACATACTTCCAATCATTTAGTTATCCTTCCTGATTATTTCATTATTCTCACTTTTGCACTATTTTATGCAAACAGCAGCCTTTCTTGTTTTTGGAAGAATAGGCACGACTGGCTAATACAGCCAAACTGACTAATACTACCGAAGCAAGAACAGTCTTTCCAGAAAATTCAAGCGTATAATGAAAATCTCTTAGGGCTTTTTTATCTTCAGCTGAAATCATTAACTTCATAATGTATCCTTTCTATTTGTGTAAATAGCTTACAAAGAACAACAGTAATCTATAAAATTTTGTAAAAAACTTTACAAGTAGTAAAATTTCCACTCTACTTTGACTATTTTAGTAGAACCTTTCAAAAAACAGCCAGCTACTCGCAGGAAGTCCTTACCGTGAAAGAGCTGCAAAACCAATCATATTTTGCAAACAAACGAGCGAAAATTTTGGTCTAATGGCAGCTGTCTCTGATGAAAGTTTCCCACATTCATCAAAAGAAAAGATCTTAGAATAAATCATCAAAGAGACTGAGCTGATTGTCTTCTGGCATATTGCCTAGAATCCCCATTTCATCCATTTTATCGACTAGAGTAATGGACAAGCCGCCACGCTTGCGCAATTCGGTTTTTGAAAGAAACTCTCCTTCTGCACGCGCTTTAACCAATTGTTTTGCAACGTTGTCTCCCAAACCATCCATAGCAGAAAATGGAGGAATTAAGCTATCTCCGTCAATAAGAAATTCTGTCGCATCACTCTTATAAAGATCGAGTTTGCCAAATTTGAAACCTCTTTCCAGCATTTCATTGACGATTTCTAGAGTTGTATAAAGGTCAATTTCAACATTGGAAGCTTCATTATTTTTGCGTTTTTCAGAGATTTCGTTCATCTTGCGCTTCACTGCATCTAGTCCACTACTCATGACTTTGATGTCAAAGGCTTTGGCACGGATAGAAAAGTAGGCACAGTAGTAATAAATCGGATGATGCACCTTGAAATAGGCCACCCGCAAGGCCATCATCACATAGGCAGCCGCGTGAGCTTTGGGGAACATGTATTTAATCTTTCCACAAGATTCAATGTACCACTCAGGCACATTATTTTCCTTCATAGCAGCGATGTAGCCATTTCTTTCCTCATCAGAAATTTTGAGCCACATGCCTTTCCGCACCCGTTCCATAATAGTAAAGGCCATTTTAGGCTCTAAGCCCTTGTGCATCAGATAGACCATAATGTCATCCCGACAACCGATAACGGTGGACAGGTCAGCAATTCCCTGCTTAATCAAATCTTGTGCATTGCCCAGCCATACATCGGTACCGTGAGACAAGCCTGACAATTGGAGCAATTCCGCAAAGGTCGTTGGATGAGTCTCGTCTACCATACCTCGCACGAAATTAGTTCCAAATTCAGGAATCCCCAGCATACCAGTCGGCGTGCCAATCTGCTCCTGCGTTACTCCGAGAACATCTGTCCCAGAAAAGAGAGCCATCACTTCTTGATCATCCATTGGAATTTCATTGGGGTCAATACCTGACAAATCCTGCAATTTCCGAATCATGGTCGGGTCATCATGACCGAGTACATCTAGTTTTAAGACATTTTCATCAATATCATGGAAGTTAAAGTGAGTTGTTTGCCATTCAGCAGTCAAGTCATCTGCTGGGTATTGAACCGGCGTAAAATCATAAACATCCATGTAATTTGGAATAACGACGATTCCTCCTGGGTGCTGTCCAGTCGTCCGTTTGACACCTGCTGCACCTTGTGCTAATCGTTCTACTTCTGCATCACGATAAAATTTATTGTAATCCCGCTCATAACCTTTCACAAATCCATACGCTGTTTTGGCAGCGACTGTACCAACCGTACCAGCACGAAAGGCATATTCCTCACCAAAAATATCTCGGACATCCAAGTGAGCACTCGGTTGATCTTCACCAGAAAAGTTCAAGTCAATATCAGGCACCTTGTCACCATCGAAGCCAAGGAAGGTTTCAAAAGGAATATCCTGTCCATTTTTACTCAACTTATGTCCACAATGCGGACAATCTTTATCTGGCATATCAAATCCTGAACCGTAAGAACCGTCCGTAATAAATTCTGAATACTGGCATTTGCCACAAACATAGTGAGGAGACAAAGGATTCACCTCAGTAATCCCAATCATGGTCGCCACAAAACTAGAGCCAACCGAACCACGTGAACCCACCAGATAGCCACGCTCATTTGAACGCTGTACCAACATTTGCGAAGCCAGATAAATCACGGCAAATCCATTCCCCAAAATGGAGGATAGTTCCCGCTCAATTCGTCGGTCTACAATATCCGGCAGCGGATTTCCATAAATTTCAAAAGCTTTGGCATAAGTCATTTCAGCGACTTTTTCCTCTGATTTGTCAATAAATGGCGTATAGAGGTCACCTTTCACCACTTCAATCGGTTCAAAGGTTGCTGCCAATTGATTTGGATTGTCAATAACCACTTTGTGAGCTAATTCATCACCTAAGAAGGCAAACTCATCCAACATTTCATTGGTTGTGCGGAAATGCGCTTTTGGAAGTGGAGCTGGTTGAGCATTTTCGCCATGTCCAATGGTACGGTTAATCATCGCTCCTTGCCCTAGACTACGGACGATAATTTCTCGATAAATTTCTTCTTCAGGCTCGATATAATGCACATCACCTGTAGCAAGAACAGGCTTGTCTAATCGATTTCCCACTTCAATCAAATTTTTGATAATGGTGTGAAGCTCTTCGACATCCTTGACCTGCTCTTTAGCAATCAACGGTGCATAAATTGCTGGCGGCATGATTTCAATAAAATCGTAGTATTTTGCGACTTCCACTGCAGCATCAACGCCTTGCGAAACAACCGCGTCAAACACTTCTCCTTCCGAGCAGGCTGTTCCTAAAATCAAGCCTTCTCGGTGCGCATCCAAAACTGTTCGTGGAATCCGCGGTACGCCCTCAAAATACTTTGTATTAGACAAACTGACTAATTTAAAAATGTTCTTCAAACCCGTTTGATTTTTTACATAAATCGTAGCGTGTTTGACCCGCGCTTTTTTATAGGAGTTTTCATCCACCAAATCTGTGTTTAGCTTTTGAAGATTGGTGACACCTCGTTTTTCTGCCGCATCGTTAATGAAAATAAAGAGCAGGCGTCCTGTCGCTTCCGCGTCATAATTAGCCATGTGATGATGATCAAGCGATACTTGAAAACGCTTAGTCAATGGTCCCAAACCGTGGCGCTTGTATTCTGGGTAGAGATTACGGGCAAACTCCAAGGTATCAATGACTGGCTGCGTGATTCGTGGCAGTCCATGCCGTTCATAATTGACATTCATAAATCCCACGTCAAAGGTAGCATTATGGGCAACAAGTACCGTATCTTGACAGAAGTCTTGAAATTCTTGCAAGACCTGCTCGAGTGGCTTCGCATTTTTGACATGCTCGTCTGTAATCCCCGTCAAATCTGTCGTAAAAGCACTCAAAGGATGACCTGGATTGATAAACTCGTCAAACTCAGCAATGACATTCCCCTTGTACATCTTACTTGCCGCTACTTGGATCAAGTCATTGTAAATAGCAGACAAACCGGTAGTTTCCACGTCAAAGACAACATAAGTGGCTTCCTTGAGTTCCATATCCACTTCGTTATAGGTAATAGGAACTCGGTCTTCCACGATATTAGCTTCCATGCCATAAATCAGCTGAATACCAGCTTTTTTAGCAGCTTTATAGCCATGCGGAAAACTCTGCACATTGCCGTGGTCAGTAATCGCAACTGCCTTATGCCCCCATTTAGCAGCTGTCGCAATCAATTCCTCCACTTCTGGAAGAGCATCCATGGTTGACATATTGGTGTGCGCGTGAAATTCAATCCGCTTCTCACCTTCTGGCATCAAGTCTTTCCGCTCATAATGTGTCACTTCTTGCACATCTTGGACATTCATGGTCAAGTCATGCGTGAAGTTATTCATTTCAATATTCCCACGCACACGCAACCAAGAATTTTTCCTAATGATGTCAAATTTTTTGGCTTCTTCTTCGTTTTTAAACCACTTCTGAAGGGCAAAACTAGAAGTATAATCAGTCATCTTAAAGTTAATCAGCACACGCCCTGTGCGGGTAACTTTTTGCTCAAGATCAAAGACCATACCTTCAAAGACAATGCGATTTTCCTCGGTCTGGATGTCAATCATCTGCGTAATCTCTGCCTTGTCCAGCTTTGGTCGAGCAGCCGCTTTTCGTGCTTGAAAATCAGAATAGTTTGGTTTTTCCTCAGCTGGTGGTGGTGCCATTTGCTGCAGTGCTTCGATAGCTTTTAGCGCCTCGTCATTAGCCGCTTGCACAATCTTTTCTTTTTCAGCTTGGAAAGTCTCAACTTGTTGCTGAGTTAAGGCGTCACTTGCTTTGACCTGACAGTGAAAATGCGGAAAGCCAAACTTCACCAATTGCTTGGCTAAATTTGGCAAATGGGTTTTCCGAAAATGCTCCGTATCAATACTGGATGGCCCCTCAATCCAGAGCTGATCGCCCTCAGCATGCACCTGTAGCTTTTGGTACATACTACGAAAGCCTTGACTGGCACAAGGTCCTTCTGTAAAAGCCTCTTTGTAATAAGCCTGCAACAGCTCCTCTGTAAAATTTTGATTGGCAGCCTTAATTTCAAAAATAGCTTGGTTGCCCGTCTTAGAAAATTCTTCATTTAAACGTTTTTTTAATTCTTGAAACAACTCAATGGGTAAAATTTCTCCAAAAGCAAACTGAAATTCCCAAACATGACTGACGGTATGCACTAAAACTTGCTCAATTTCTGCATGTAAAAAGGCACTTGATTGTCTCATATCAAGTGGCATATCAATTTGATTCATTAAAATTTCAAACGTAGATGACATCTTTTTTCCTCGTATTGTAATGAAACTATTTTACCACAAAACAAATGAATTTTCGATTAAAAAATAAATAAGGAATATCCCTCATTGTTTTTAATATAAAACAATCATCTCATCAAGGACGTCAAATGCTAAGCTTTTGGTTTCTGGAACTTTGACAATTTTAAAACGAAAATTCTCATCGCTTTGAACATCAAAAAAGAGAGAACCAATCTGATTCTCTCTCGCACTTAGCAATAGGTTACCCACTACAGTTGACATTGAGTCTGTTTTCCTTTTTATTTTTTATATCCTTCTAATGCTTTTTGACGTTCTTCAGTTTGGCCTTTCGCATCTAATTTTTTACCGTTATAAACAGTGCTTTCCCATGAACCGTACATTGGATTTGGGAAGATGATGAACTTTCCACCGAATTCGTTCTTTAATTCTTCTAATTTCTTACTACGTTCTTCTGCTGATGTTTTTGAGAAATCCGCAAAGTCAACGAGGTTATCACCTAAAAGCATGGCCAAATTCGTCGTTTCTTGTACTTTCTGACGGCGACCTTCTTTTGATTTCACACCTTTTTCTAAGAACATCAAATGGTCTTTCCCTTGTACTGGAATGCCTTCTTTTTCCAAATTCTTAATTGTCGCATCTACCTGACTCGCATCACGGTCAGAAACATAGTAGATTTGAACACCGTTTTGATGTGCATACTGGAGAAATTCTTTGGCACCAGGAACCGCCTTAGCTGAAGCCTTTTTCACCCATGCATCCCAATTTTTAGGATTAAAGGCCGTACCGTCTTTGACATTTTGAACTTGATAAGGACTATTGTCTAATACTGTTTCATCTAAGTCAAGAACGATTGAGTAAGGCTTATCTGTCGGTTTTTGCAACAATTCTTTCAAACGATTCGTTGCAACATTATAACCTTGCAGGTACAGCGCTTTAGCTTCATCTGACTTTTGATACCAAAGAGTGGACATGGTATTTTCCCTTGACCGCAATTGGTCATAAGTCATGGTGACTTTACTGTCAGATGTGTTACTTTGCGCAGCCTTATTGTCTGTCGTCTTCGTTCCACAGCTGGTCAATAAAATAACCGAAGCAAGAGCAGAGAAAATTGTGATTGTGGCTTTAGATGATTTCATAAAACCAATCCTCCTAATATTAATCTATCAAAATTATAGCGTTTTCATAAAGACATTTCAAGATATCTGTCTAAATGTAGGAGAAAAATAGATTTGCAAAAGACAGTTAACAAGTTCATCTAAAATAATGAGCTGTAAGGAGCTTAGAATCCCTACAGCTCACAAACCTTCAATCTTTATTTCTTTTTCTTAAGGACAACTACACTTGATAACAACAAGCCAATTCCTGCTAGCACGCCAGCAATGGAAATTGTCGTCCCTGTGGACGGTAAAGTCTTATCTGCTTTTCCAGCTCCTGCTTGCTGTTGCTGCGTCTGACTAGCTGAAGTATTTGACTGTGTTGACGAAGTCGTTGTTTGACCAGACTCTCCTTTCGGCGTAGAAGGCTTGGTTTGATTTTGTTCTTCTTTTGGTTTTTCTTGATTTGGTTTGCTATTTTTTTGAATGCGTAAAATCGTCGCTGTCAATGGTGCTAAGGTAACCCCATCTGCTCCTAAGGTCACACCAGCTGGATTTGAAATAGCCGTTACCCCTGCGGTATTACCGTCTGCCACGACTTGAGCATTTGCCAAATGCTTGTAGGCTTCGCCAAAGTTAAACTTCCGCTCCTTATTATCCGCATTAACAAAGACAGCGTAAATGTCTCCATTTGAAGCCACAACTTGGTAGCCAAGAACTGTATCCTCTTTTTCAACCCCGTCTTTACCCGGCTGAGTGATTAAAGTAACATTTTGATCGACTTCGGCTTTGGTCTTGCGTGTAAAGGCATCTGTTGACTTCCGCAAAGCAATCAGCCCTTTCACATAGTCGCGGCTCTTCGTATTTTCAGGGAATTTGTCACCGTTTGTTGCCTTTGTCCAGTCAAAATGATTGACCGCATCGCTCGAATCATAAGAGTCGTGGATAAAGTAAGGATATTCAAATGGTGTTCCGTCCGCATTGGTCAGCAGGTGTGATTTATTTGGTACTTTGTCTTCTGAAACCGTATATTTATAAGCTGGGTCACGGAATTGCTTGGTTCGTCCGTATTCTTGCCCAGAGTGAAGGAATGGCGTACCTTGAGAAGTAAGGACCATTAGATTGCCCAAACGCAGGCGACGGTGAATTTCTTGATTGTTCGCTGCGATAGCTGGATCTTTTTTAATGGATTGAGCAATCACATCAAAGAGGGTCAAATTATCATGCGCAGCAATGTACTGAATCACATCTCCCGGATCATCTGCTTCAAAATTCGTTGGTTGTGCTTTGATGTTTTTGAAAACATCTTCGACATTGCGTTTTCCACCTGTGATAAAGGCAGGCGATCCTTCGTTCGGATAACCAGATTTCAAGGTATTTCGAATATCATCTGAGAATACACCGACTGTATCGGTAGATTTCATCCAAGATTGATCCGCTGGTTGGACTGGTTTATTTTCATCTCCAGCGTAAGTCTTCCACCCCTCACCTAGCATCACCAGATTTGGATTGAGCTTTTTAGCCTCCTCATACGCTTTTTGAATGGATTCTGCATCGTGATCTCCCATCATATCAAAACGGAAGCCATCCACTTTGTATTCGCTCGTCAAATATTTGATAGAATCCACCAAAACACGACGACTCATGTAGTGCGTCGTTCCCAAACGTCCGCCACCAAAACTAGTTCTAGGAGTGCCGTCTGCATCCATAAAGTGATAGTAATTCGGCTCTAAATCTTCAAAAATAGAGGTCTTTGCCGTGTGATTATAAACCACATCCATAATCACACCCATTCCGCGCTTGTGAATTTCATGAACAAGATTTTTAAATTCTTCAATGCGCTTAGCTGGATTTGTCGGATTGGTTGAATACATTCCTGTCAAGGAGAAGTAGTTTTGTGGATCATAACCCCAGTTGTAGTTACTATTGCTAGAAGCATACTTGTCCAATCTTTCGGCATTTTTCAATTCATTGACAAAATAATAACTTAAAACCGGCAGCAACTGAATATGAGTAACCCCAAGTTCTTTTAAATAGTCCAATTTTTCAACGAAAGCTGAGAATGTTCCAAATTGAGATTTCAAATCCTTAGAAATGGCTGCGTCAGAAGTAAAATCACGGACATGCGCTTCGTAGATAACTGCATCCTCCCTACTCTTGAAGCCTGGAATGTTCGCATAGGTCAGATTTTTCGGACCAAGCTCACTTGGGTCAACAAAAGCTGCCTTTGCAATCTTGTAAGACTCACCTTTTTCGGCATCTTCGCTGTTCCAAGCTGCCAAAGATTTGGCATATGGATCCAAAGCTAGTACTTTTTTATCACCGCGCGTAATTTCATAATGATAGAAATAACCGCGATAATCCTTAATTTCTAGATTTGTTTGCGATGTCAATGTTGTCTTCCAAGTACCAGCTTCTCCTTTTGTCATCGCTACCTTACCAACTACTTTGTTCTGATCATTTTTATCATAAACAACCAAATCTACCTGATCCGCACTTGGTGACCAAAAGGTAACATCCACTTTCGTGCCTTTTTGGCTAACACGCGCACCCAATTCACCATCATATTTGTAGAGAATGTCCTTCAACTGCCAATTCATACTGGTTTTAAATTGGTCGTTGCCATACTTTACCTTATAAGGAGCTTGCGCTTGTCCAAAGTCTCCTATGATTTTTGCTTTCTTTGTTTTGGGATCAAGCACAATGTCTTTCACAACCACTTCTTTACTGTCCTTGTCTGTAATTTTTAGATTCTTAAGAATATCTTCCTTTTTGGCATTTTCAAGGGTTGAGAAAGTTGCTTCAATCTCCGTCAGGCTGACATGCTGAGCACCTGTCATGCGGATATCATTGACAAAATACGGATTGGTATAAATATTCGGATCTGCATCTCGGAGGAAAATTTGACTGTTTTTCTTCAAATTTGTCAGATTATAATCCTGCGGTTGAATCTTTACATCGTCACCTGATTTGCTTTCATCTAAAAGCAGAAAACCAATTGCTTTTGCAGCATCTTTTAAAGGAACATCTACATAGCGACCATACTTGCCTGTTTTTTCGAAATCCACTCCGTCAGGCCAATTTTTGCTAGGATTTTCCACATCTCCCCAAAGCCAAAGAGACTTCTTGTCATAATTCCCGTCTGTCCGATAATAATTGATTCGCACCATGCCCTCTTTTAGAGGCTCATAGGTATGAGGATTGTAATCCTTGTCAAACCAGACCTCGTTCATATTCGGACTGAGCAATTCAATCGTCTTATCACCTGTTAGATTTGTACCTGCTGTATTATTGATTAAGAGACTAATTTTACTCCGTTTTTGTGCCATTTTGACATCAAGATAATAGCCATAATCATCCTTTTTAGCCATTGAAAAGCTAGTTGCTCCTGTCGGCCAGCTGCCTTTTTGGCTGGAAGGTGTCTCCACATCATCCCAGGTCCACAAGCCAAGACTAGCTAAATTCTCCGACGGAAGTGTCTTAAAATGCAGACGAATGCTGCCCTCTTCAATTTTGTCTTCTTTAGCTGCTGTCGCATCTGATGCAACCTTCTCAACAGGCTTCGTTGCCGTTTTTTCTTCTGCTGCTTGTGCAGTTTCCTTCTCCGTAGATTGAACTTCCGTACTTGAATCCGTCGTTGAAGCTGGGGTATTTTCTCTTACGGAGCGAGCTTGAGTCAAGTCAAGTTTTTCTGATGAGCTTCCCTCAGTTGAAGCTGTACGCGAAGAATTGGCAATACTAGGTGTTGCCGAAAGCGAGTTGGTTGCTTGCCCTTGATTTTCCGACTTTTCCGAAACGACTGCTTGATGATTCGTCACTTCTACTTTATCAGACCGCTCACTTGTTGGTGATGTTGGTTGCACCGTTTCAATAGATGTGTTTTCGACACTATTTGCTTCCTCTGCTTGCGCTAAGACATTCCCCGCCAAAAAGACACTAGCAGAAATAGCAATAGACGCTACCCCTACTTTTAATCTGCGGATTCCAAAATGCTGACGCTTCTCAGCTATTCGAGATTGTAAACGATAAACTTTCTTCATAAAAAGAAAACTCCTTTATTTTTTAGCTGCACAAACATTTTTAGGTTAGTGCAAACGTTTTCTGTAGATATTATATACATTTATCAACAAAATGTAAAGGTTTTCAAACAAAAAATCTCTGTTTTTTTGACAGAGATTAAATGTGTTTTCTATATTATTAGATAAATTGCAATAAAAAGTGCAACGTTTACTCGTACTCATCCACTAGAGCTTCACAAGCAGTTCTGTAAGCTAAACATTTTCGTGGTCGGTGATTGATATCATATAAGGCCTTGTTCAAAGTCTCATCAGAGATAGCGGCTAAATCTGTTTTCTTTGGAAAATATTCTCTTAGTAAGCCATTGGCGTTTTCTTTGCTTCCTCTCTGCCAGGATGAATAGGCGTCCGCAAAGAAAAAGGAAATTCCTAAATTCTCTACCAGAGGATAGCAGGCAAACTCTTTTCCCCTGTCTGAAATGAAGGTTTTAAGAGCCTCTTTTGGAAATAGCTTACAAAGTTGTTCGATGGCTGAAAATAGGGATTTGACTGTTCTGTATGGTATCTTGAAAGCTAAGTAAAAGCGCGTTTTTCGCTCCAGAAAGGTCGCTAAACAGCCCTTGCTTTTGCCTCTGGAAGACACTACAGTATCAAGTTCCCAGTGGCCAAAAGTTTCACGATTCCGGACCTCTTTAGGACGTTTGGCAATCGACGTACCAATCCTAAATATTCCACGTGTTTCTTTGGGTTGTCGAGTTTTTCCTTTACGATGAAGGACACTTAAATCCAGATCAATCAAACCAGCATAGAGCCAGTTATAGATAGTTTTAAAAGATATCATTGGCTTTTGTTCAAGCTGATAGCGGCCACAAATCTGTTCAGGCGACCAGGAGGATTTTAAACCGTCCTCCATTTCCTTTTTCAACTTTGATGTTAAACAAGACTTCCGACCTTTTTGCTTAGCTCTGTGGTCGTACTGTTCCTGTGCTAAGGCTGCGGAATAACCATTTTGGTATCGTCTTAAGTCTCTTGAAATAGTAGACTTATGGACGCCAAGTTTATTTGCAATTTGGCAAGGTTTCAAACCTAATTCCAAGTAGGTTTCTATCTTTATTCGGTCGGTTATGGTAAGATGGGAGTAGCTCATAGTTTTTCCTCGGGTTCTGTTTGTGTGGTTACTTACAGTTTACACCAATGGAAGGCTATGAGTTTTTTTGTTGCACTATATTTTACAATTTATCAATAACAAAAATAGACAAATGTCCTATGAAACAATGCAACTGACTTCATACAAAAAAACCAGTCCGTAAAGACTGGCTGTCTGTAAAGTTAAATATTCAAGGTTTCAATAAAAGCACCTGCCGCTAACTTTTGCTCCAACTTGTTGATAGTAGATTTGTCTAGGTAAGAGCTTAACTCAGCAAAAGCTTGGCAAATTTTGAAAACCGTATCTGCCTCTTGCTGATGGTAGAATGGTAGATCCTTATGCTTTCTGAGCCACCACTCTGAATCATAGTTGAGATCTTCTCTTTGATAGTAGACAAGGTTCTTCTTGGGTGTCAGATAAATCGTTTTATAGATTATTTTTTTCCTATCTTCAGAAAAACGGCTGTTACTATAAATCTTGATTCCTTTAAATTTTTTATACTCTCTGATTCCATGATCCACTAGCCTGCATTCCACTTCCTTATATTCCATCGTGACACCTCCTTAATTTTTCCACTTCCATTATAGCAGTTTTACGCAGGTTTTCAAGAAATGTTTCATAAGAAATGGACTGTTGAGTTAGTTTTCAGCTGTATCATACTATTTCTGCTTTGCAAACATTGTTATTTTAAATATGACGGGCCACTTGAGCAATGCTTTCTAAGAATTGCTGACGCTGCTCATCAGAGATTTTTTCAACGTTTGTTAATTGTGTTAGCTTAACCGGTGCGACAGCACAGATTTTTAAAATTTGATTTTTCAGAACTTTGCCGTAATCCTGAATAAAAGGCAGCACAAAGGACGGCGTATTATGGGTGGTGATAATCCAAGCAGATTTTCCTTGTAAGTGCCCTTCAAGACCGACTTTTTTATAAGAATAAGCGAAACCAGCTACAAATACTCGGTCAATAAATCCTTTGAGAATAGCCGGCATACCGCTCCACCAAATCGGGAAAATAAAGATTAGGTGATCTGCCCAAGTGACAAGATCACGGTATTTCTCCATTTCAGGAACCTTAGCCAAATCGCGGCGTTTTTGATTTTCATCAAATCGTAAGATTGGATCAAACTGTTCAGCATATAAATCTAAGGTTTTGACAGAATGCGCTTCAGAAAGATTGGTTTGGACTTGCTTGAGAATAGCACCGTTAAAACCTTGAGGGTTTGGATGAGTAAAAACAATTAAGATTTTCATGACCGTTCTCCTTTTATATAGACATCAAGCATATGCTCAATGTTAGTCTGGATGGCTTTGTTGTCAAGGTCACGTCCAATGGGACTGTTCGCCAAAACAGCAAGACCTGAAATAAAACTCCAAAAGTGAAACAGTGTTTCAGCTTCGCTGTTGGTAAAGCCTTCCTCCTTACGAAGCTCTAAAACAATCCGTTTAAATGCAGCGAATCCTGGCAAATCAGAATCCAGCGAAATAGTATCCTGAGTGACTTTCATATACTTAAAAGGAAATTTAATAAAGAGGGCTTCAAAGAAATAGGGGTAATCCTTCGCAAAGATGATGAAGTTAAATCCCATTTGGGCCAGTTGATTTCGTGCATAAGCCTTCCAATCGATCTTTTTTTGGATCTCTTGGTTGAGAAAAGCAGAAAGGCGTTTTAAAACGACTTTTAAATAGTTTTCTTTACTTTCAAAATGCCGGTAAGGAGTGCCGTGAGTAACACCGCAGGATTTAGCGACAGTCCTCAGTGATAGCTGGTCGATACCATGGTCTTCAATCTCTTTAATCCCCGTCTGGATCAGTCTTTCTTTTAACTCTGCCGTATTGCGTTTCATTTTCATCCTCCAGCAAGTATACAACATCCTCTTCTTTTTTAGTATACACTGTCTACTTTTTCTTGTCAATATTTTCTGTTTAGAAAAATTTCAGTAAAAAATCACCTTGATTTGAAAGGTGATTCTTCTTTATTAAATAAGTAAGCTAATTTGAAAAACAACAAGTCTCTTATCGCTGGATAAACTCTGATTTGAGCACAATGGTTTTTTCTCTTCAGATAAAATCTGCTTGAAACTTTCCTGACCCAGCTGATAGGATTTGTTATCTATGGTAGAGAGACCCAAGAGCCGTCCAGCCAGCATGTTTTCTTGCCCCATGATGAAGGGGAGCTGTTTTCCAGCTTCTTCATAAGCCTGC
This sequence comes from Streptococcus sp. HMSC034B03, assembly GCF_001838575.1. Classification (NCBI taxonomy): domain Bacteria; kingdom Bacillati; phylum Bacillota; class Bacilli; order Lactobacillales; family Streptococcaceae; genus Streptococcus; species Streptococcus sp. HMSC034B03. The sequence continues at coordinate 2,106 of NZ_KV837626.1, read as the reverse complement.
ATAAAGCCTGCGGCCATGTCATCCCCATTTGAAAAATACAGTCAATCTCCGGGTGGTTCCATAGTTCCTGGGCTTTCTGATAAGCATCCTCTTCTATCGCAACTCCTTCGATAATCACCGGTTCATGTTCCGATCCGTAGACTTCATCATAAGCCTCTCTGACCATACGATAGGTGGAACTGCGTTTGTCTTTACGAGTGAAAACAAGGGCTAAATGCTGATAACCCAGTTCTTTCAACCAGCGAAAAGCTTCTCTGCAAGCTGGTTTGCGATCCATATAGACACTACTGGTTTACCGTTTCTAAGCAGACAATATTTCCGTACTTAGCATAGGAAGCAATGGTTTCCAAATCTATACTTCGTGGGGTGAAAATCAAATGATCAAAAGCCTGACCTCGCAATTGTTCCAGGTACTGAAGCTCTAGTTCTTTGTCATACTGAGACGGCAAAAGCAGCAAATTATAGGCACTTCTCTGCGCTTGATCCAACATACTGTTGATGAGCTTGGTAAAATAAGTGTGACGCACATGAGGAATGACTACACCCACTTTATAAGTGTTGCCCAAACTCAGTTCTTTTGCGACTAGATTTGGAGTATAGTCCAGTTCTCTGACAATTTGCAGGATTTTCTCCCGTGCCTCGTCTGACACATATGGGGGATTGTTGAGCACGCGCGATACACTAGACACCGAATAGCCACTCAACTCTGCTATTTCTCGAATATTGGTCATTGAGTTCCTTTCTGATTTTCAACACTTAACTGATGAGATACCTGTGAATTCCGTAACCAACTTCGTCCTCATCGTTACTCTTGGTAATTTTAAAAGCATGTGCCTTCACATCCTTAAAGGCATTGGCCATGACAATCGGAAAACCAACCATTTCTAGCATCGGAATGTCATTGTGACCGTCACCAAAGGCAGCCGTTTCTTCTTTTTTTAGATTTTCTTTCCAACTAATGTAATCAATCCCTGATGATTTTCGAGCTTCTTTGCTAGTGATTTCTAAATAAAACCGACCAGAACGCAGAATTGTAACACTAGTTAGTCCTAGACTATTCAGATAAGTCTGCAAATCTTGCATTTCTTCCTCTTCAAAGCTAATCATCATGATTTTAAACAGATTATCACAAGCTGAAAGAAAACAATCTTCATCATGAACCTGAGTCGGTGCCTGATGAGTCAAGTCGTATTCGTAACGAATCCCTTCATCTACTGTATCACAATACCAATGATTCAAGTCATAATAACTGAGACTGACCTGTGGAAAATGCTGCCGCACAGCCTGTAAAATCGTTGCCGCGGTCTGCTTGAAAATAATCTTGATGTGCAGCGGACTAATTTGATGATTGACAACCTCATAAATCAAACCACCATTAAAGCCCACTTGCGGACCTTGCAAACCCAACAATTCAATAGCCTCACGCATCTCCATTGGCGCACGCGCAGAGACCAGCGTAATCGGAATAGCTGCTCTGCGAATGCGTCTGGCATTCCTTTCGGAAACTTGCCCCTTTGAATTTAAAAGCGCCCCATCCATATCAGTAAAAATACGTTTAATCGTTCTTGTTTGCATGATTTTTCTCTCCTTTTCTTTATGGATTTGCGCTCCACTCCGAGTTCAAATCTTATTTCTTCGCTAGCTTGACTTCATTGTACAATCTGGAACGCGTTCCATGTCAAGAGGAAAATGAAAAAAAGTGAATTAAATTTTTTAGAGGTAGCAAAATGAAAATGACCTTTAAAAAGGGAAAAGTTCTGACTTAGTTTAATCACTATAGTCTTTTAAGTAGGCTCTTAATTCTCGAATCATAGCTTGGCGGCCTTTGAACCGTTCATCGGCTAGTAAGCGTTCGTACTGCTCCTGTTTCTCTGGGCTCAGTTGAGCTTGATAGCTCTTTAGCTGGTCTCGGAGAATCACCAATTCATCCAGATATAGTTCTTTTAGGCTGAGCTTGTGACCAATCTCGCTCACTTCTTCATAAGCTTGACGATCGAGTTTGCGTTTTTGACTTTCCTGTTTACGGAGGATGTCTAGGATATGATTGCGGAACTTGGTCTTATAGTAAACATAGAGCTGATGATCTTCTTCTACTAGCTGCGGATA
>NZ_KV837625.1:0-266 GCF_001838575.1 Streptococcus sp. HMSC034B03 | reverse complement strand
ACTTCTACTTCTCGAACAGTCTTATCATAAGTTACCCCAGTTTCTGTTCCTTCAACTTCTGAGATAGTATACTTATGCGTTCCTACTTGGTTTTCATCGTAAGTCAATTCGTCAAAAGCAAAGTTTCCGTCCACATCATTAGTAACAGTTTGAACGACGCTGCCATCTGTCTTTTTCAGGGCAAAGTTATATTTGCCTGCTTCCAGTGTTTTACCTTCTAGCACTTTCTTACCAGCAATTTTTACTTTGGTTGCTGGTGCTGGTGT
>NZ_KV837624.1:0-1292 GCF_001838575.1 Streptococcus sp. HMSC034B03 | reverse complement strand
AACACCGTTGTATTCTACTAATGGAGAGTAAGTGTCCTTCACTTCCATCTTTTCAATCGCTTGACCACGGTTAGCTGGCAAGTAAGAGGTTTCCAATTCAAAGTTGTAAACTTGTCCAACCTTAACTGTCTTACCACTCAATGAATTCTGGTCTTTTTGACCATCTTCAACAGTTGCTACAACATCTTTCTTCGGATTGATCTTCGGAATGTTGTTGGTTACAAGGTTTGTATCATGGATACCAGTAAAATCAATTTGATAAGCTTTGTTATCGTACTTGCTAGCATCCTTGATGTCTTTCTTAACCGTTGTTGGGAAGATCAGTTTGAGGTTGATACCTTTCAAGACATAGTTGTTTGTGTAAGCAACTGGATCATCTGAAGTTGTTACGGCAAATTCACCGTCGATTTGCAATCCTTTTGCCTTGATGTAATCTTGAACTTTTTGTGGAGCTTCTGCTAGAGATTTGTAAATCTTGGTTGTGAAGCCGCTTTGTACTTTACCGTCTTCTGTTGTTACACGAACACCAGCCAAGTTAGGAGTGACATACTTACCAGAATATTTTTCAACCAACATTAAGCCAGCTTGCTTGTCTTTTTCGGTTACACCTGTAAGACCTTTGTATTGGTCGTTGTCGATGTTGATAGTGTAGATTTCTGTTGAGCCAGCCAACATTGTCTTACCATTGACATCTTCACCCTTAGCATTTGTACCTTTCTTAGTCGGTTCTGCTTTCACTTCCTTGTAGACATAAGTAACTTCGGTAACGCCTTTTGTAACTTTACCTTTTTCATTACCTTTTGTCTTTTCAGGAACAAGGTTGTACACTTTATCACCAGACTTAATCGCTGTCGTCTTGTGGTCTGTTGTATCGTAGTTTTCACCAACCTTAGAATGAGAAGTATCCGTTACATCTTCTTTAATTTTCTTACCAGATTCATCTACATAGTGAACCACAACATCACCATAATCTTGAGGTGAGTCTACTGTTACCGTATTAGAATCACGTTCAACATTGTTGATAATTTCAGTAAAGGTGTTCTTCACGGTACCAGTATTCAGTTGTTTCACTTGCATGTAACCTGTAGCTTGGAATTCACTATTATCTGAAATCTTGCTCAAGAAGTCACTAGAGAATGAATACACAACTGTTCTTGACTTGTGATCAATCGTTTGGCTGACATATTGCGTCAAGTCAGTACCTTTAGCTAATCTTGTACCGTCTTTCAAGAGAAGGTCTGTCTTCGCAAACCATTTGTGAACACCGTTGTATTCTACTAATGGAGAGTAAG
>NZ_KV837623.1:0-1437 GCF_001838575.1 Streptococcus sp. HMSC034B03 | reverse complement strand
TGATCTGCACCCCAAAAATTAGACAGAAAAAATCTGACTTTTGGGGTATTTTATTATGAAATTGAGTTATGAAGATAAAGTGCAAATCTATGAACTAAAAAAACAAGGAATCAGCTTAAAGCAACTCTCAAATAAATTTGGAGTACGTATTTCTACACTGACATACATGTTTAGTTTGATTGCTCGTTACGGGATAGAAATAGTCAAGAAAGGAAAGAATCGTTATTATTCTCTAGAATTAAAACAAGAAATGATTGATAAAGTTCTTCTTGAAGGTCGTTCGCAAAGAAGTGTTAGTCTTGATTATGCCCTCCCAAACCAAGGAATGTTTCCAAATTGGCTGGCGCAATACAAGAAAAACGGGTATACTCTTGTTGAGAAAACAAAAGGGAGACCAGCTAAAATGGGACGTAAACGGAAGAAAACTTGGGAAGAAATGACAGAACTAGAGCGACTTCAGGAGGAGAATGAACGGTTACGTACTGAGGTGGCCTACCTAAAAAAGTTAAAAGAGTTAGAGGAAAGGGACGAAGCCTTAGAGCGAGAAAGGCAGAGACAGTTAGAGAAATGGTTTCAGGAGGATTTCGATTAGATTTACTTCTTGAAACAGCATGTTTAGCTCGCTCAACTTACTATTATCAATTGAAACAGCTGGATCAACCAGATAAGGATAAAGAGCTAAAGGATGAAATACAAGCCATTTATAATGAACATACAGGCAACTATGGCTATCGTCGAATCCATTTAGAATTAAGGAATCGCGGATTTGTGATTAATCATAAAAAGGTTCAACGTTTGATGAAAGTCCTTGGTTTAACGGCTCGAATTCGTCGCAAACGGAAGTATTCTTCCTACCAAGGAGAGATTGGCAAGAAAGCAGAGAATCTCATTCAACGCCAGTTTGAAGCATCGAGGCCAATGGAAAAGTGCTATACGGATGTGACAGAGTTTTCTATTCCGAATGGCACGCAGAAACTCTATTTATCACCTGTTTTAGATGGTTTCAACAGTGAAATCATCGCTTATAATCTTTCTACTTCACCGAACTTGGAACAAGTGAAGAGCATGTTAAAACAGGCCTTCACAGAGAAACACTATGAGAATACGATTCTCCATAGCGACCAGGGTTGGCAATACCAACACGATTCTTATCATCGTTTCCTAGAGAGTAAGGGAATTCAAGCATCTATGTCGCGCAAGGGTAATAGCCCAGACAATGGTATGATGGAATCTTTCTTTGGCATTTTGAAATCCGAAATGTTTTATGGCTATGAGAATCACTTTAGGTCTTTAGAAGACCTTGAACAAGCTATTGTGAACTACATTGATTATTACAACAACAAACGAATTAAGGTCAAACTAAAAGGACTTAGCCCTGTGCAATACAGAACTAAATCCTTTCAATAATTATTTGTCCAACTTTTGGGGGTCAGTACA
>NZ_KV837622.1:0-1276 GCF_001838575.1 Streptococcus sp. HMSC034B03 | reverse complement strand
TGCATTATACTTATAAAAGTAGACACATTTAGAAAACAGATGTACCATTATATTAGACACCACAAGGAGGTATCTTTATGTCCACAAGAAATCACTATGACGAGGATTTCAAACGAACCCTCGTGGAACTTTACCACAACGGTAAAACACAAGCTTCACTCATCAAAGAATATGGGGTATCACAATCAGCACTAACGAAATGGATTAAACAATATTCAACCGTGGAAACAGACAACGGAGAAGTTCTTACAGCCAAGCAAGTTAAAGAACTTCAAAAGCGTATGGCTCAACTTGAGGAGGAAAATCAAATATTAAAAAAAGCGATTGCCATATTCACGCCACACTCAAGCAACGATTAGATGCTGTTTACAAGTTGCAACACCAATACACTATTAAAACCCTTTGTCGAGTTCTAAAAGTTAATCGCAGCACTTATTACAAGCATTTTTACTCAAAGCCTGCTCCTCGCACCTCTGAAAATCAAGTCATTCGTATGCACATATTACAAATTTATTCTGACTATGATAATTCTCTAGGTGCTTACAAAATTCGTCGTGTTTTAGAACGGGATTATGGCATTAACATCAGCCTCGGTAGAGTGTATCGACTGATGAGCACAATGAATCTTCCAAAGCGGTCCACAGAGAAACCCAAAGGGAAGCATTTTCATAAGGAAAATGGTAACTGCTTCAATTATTTGAATCAACAGTTCAATCCTTCTTCTCCAAACTCTGTTTGGGCAAGTGATTTTACTTATATAAAGGTCAACGGCTCTTTCCATTACCTTTGTGTTGTGATGGATTTATTTTCAAGGAAAATCATCGGCTGGAGTATTTCTAATCGTCATGATGTAGACTTGACTAGGAAAGCTTTTGAAAATGCTTATTTCGATAGAGGTGAACCTGAATATGTACTCTTTCATTCAGATCGTGGTTCTGAATACACTGCCTTTACATTTAGACAAATGTTAGAAAGATGTAATGTTGTTCAGTCCTTTTCTCAGAAAGGCTATCCATATGACAATGCATGCATGGAAAGCTTTTTCCGCCATATGAAGCGGGAATGCATTAATCGTAAATCTTTCCGCAATCAGGATGAACTACGCCTATGCTGCTTTGAATACATAAATCGATACAACTCTAAACGTCCTCACTCTTCACTTGGAGATTATACTCCGGATGAAATAGAACAGTTTTACATGGAAAGGCAGGAGTAATTCTGTCTTTTCATAAAAATATATTTAAAAAGTGTGTCCATTTACTTGACTATGTTGCAA
>NZ_KV837621.1:0-99663 GCF_001838575.1 Streptococcus sp. HMSC034B03 | reverse complement strand
GAGGTCGGTGGTTCGAGTCCACTCGTGCCCATAATAATTTTTGGAGAATTACTCAAGAGGCTGAAGAGGACGGTTTGCTAAATCGTTAGGTCGGGTAACTGGCGCGGGGGTTCGAATCCCCCATTCTCCGTATGTAAGGAGTGTAGCGGTAGCTATCTCCTTTTCTATTACCTGTTGAATCTGGCGTGTCTATTGTGGGAGTAGAGTGAATCGTATGAAAAAATCCAAATTTATTATTATGACTGCTATTTTGATAATCGTAACTTCTGTACTTTTAGTTACTACTCGTTCTTTAGGTGTGGTGAATGCAACTTCTAATGTTGTTTCTATTTTGGATAATATTATTTCAAAACCATTTAATTTTTTGGTGGATGTTAAATCAGATTTGACTGATTTATCACGGACATATAAAGAAAACAAGCAATTAAAAAAAGCTTTATTTAAAGCAGAAGAACAATCTGCTGATTCAGCTTCATTAAAAGATGAAAATGCTCAATTAAGACAGCTATTAGAAATGAAAAATCTTTATGAGTCAAAAAAAACGGTTTCATCTGATGTTATTACGCGTATGCCGGTTTCTTGGTTATCTGAATTAACTGTCAATGCTGGTCGTCAAAATGGAATTCGAAATACAATGCTAGCGGTGGCAAACGGTGGCTTGATTGGTAGTGTGAAAGATGTCGCTTCTCATTCTAGCCAAGTAAATCTTTTAACAAATAATAAAAATGTTGATAATATTTCAGTAAGAATTCAAACGGAGACAAGCACAATTTATGGTGTGATTGTTGGCTACAGTAAAGAAAGATCTGCTTTTATTATTAGTCAGTTAAATAGTTCGGATACCATTAAAAAAGGTGAGAAAGTTGTGACCAGTGGTTTAGGAACGTACAACATTCCTAATATTCCGGTTGGAACAGTCCTTTCTGTTACTGAAAAATCGGACCATTTAACAAAAGAGGTATTTATAAAACCGAGTGCAGATTTGTCAGATATTCGTGTGGTAACATTGGTAGGAAATTGATATGAAATTTTTTAAAAACTACGTTTTACCTTTTTTGGTTTTATTTGTTGTGATGTTAGTAGATGGCCATCTTTCAAATCTTTTAACTAATTTATTTCCAAATAATATCCACTTACTAAGTCATCTTTTGCTTATCTTTATTTTGTATATTTCGATAAATCTTTCAGAAAATACTAATTTTATCATGTTGCTGTTAATTGGTTTATTGTATGATGTGTATTATTTTCATATTATCGGCATTTCGACACTATTGTTGCCTTTAGTGGGGATTGTTATTAGTAAATATAATTCTGTTTTGATGTCTAATCGAGTTAGTCGTTTTTTAACAGTTGCTATTTTAGTATTTTTCTTTGAGGTGGCTACGTTCGCTTTGGCAAATGTTACCCATCTAGCTCAAATGTCTTTTGCAGATTTTGTCGTTTATACAATTGCTCCGACAATGGTCTCAAATTTACTATTCTTTTTGTTGCTTCAACCAATTTTGGAGAAGATATATTTATGATAAGATTTTATGATGAATTGGAAATAGAAATGTAATAAAGGCGTAACATACTCAGCGCCTTTTTTTGTTATACTTATAAATGTCTTATCGAATAGGAGTATAATTGTTTATGAAGAAAAAATTACTTACGTCAATCTTATTAAGTACAATGGTTTTTGCACAGGGAGCATCTCTTGTAAATGTACATGCAGATTCTACTGATGACAAAATCGCTGCACAAGATAGTAAAATTAATAGTTTGAATGATCAACAAAAATCAGCTCAAGCTCAAGTAGATCAAATTCAAGCTCAAGTTTCATCTATTCAATCTCAACAAGAAAAATTGAAAGCTGAAAACGAAAAACTTCAAGCTGAATCAACAAAATTATCGGCTGAAATCGAAACGTTGTCTAAGAATATTGTAGCGCGTAATGAATCATTGGCTAATCAAGCACGTAGTGCTCAAACGGGCGGTACAGCTACAAGCTATATCAATACAATTGTAAATTCAAAATCGATTACAGAAGCTATTTCACGTGTTTCTGCTATGAGCGAAATTGTTTCAGCAAACAATAAAATGTTGGAACAACAAAAACAAGATAAAAAAGCTATTTCTGAAAAACAAGTAGCAAATAATGAAGCGATAAATACTGTTATCGCAAATCAACAAACACTTGCAAATGATGCAAAAACATTGTCTACTAAGCAAGCTGAACTAAAAGCAGCGCAGTTGAATCTTGCTGCGGAAAAAGCAACTGCTGAAGGTGAAAAGAACTCATTGTTGGCACAAAAGGCAGCGGCACAAAAGGCAGCTGAAGAGGCAGCAGCACAAGAAGCAGCTTATAAAGCACAACAAGCGGCGCAAGAACAAGCTGTAGCTTCTTCTGCTAATACAAGTTTGGCAGCACAAGTACAAGCTGTAAACAACAATAGTGGTGCAGCAGCTACGCCAACTCAAACAAATGTGACGCAACAAGCAGCAACTACTACTACTAGAACTGTGAGCCGTCCTACATATAGTTCATCTGCTTCAACTTATCCAGTTGGTCAATGTACATGGGGAGCAAAAACATTAGCTCCGTGGGCTGGTGATTATTGGGGCAATGGGGCTCAATGGGCAGCAAGTGCGGCTGCAGCTGGTTTCCGTACAGGTTCAACACCTCAAGTAGGTGCAATCATTTCATGGAACGATGGTGGTTATGGACACGTTGCTGTTGTAACAGCTGTTCAATCAGCTACAAGTATTCAAGTATCTGAAGCAAATTATGCAGGTAATCAAGCTATTGGAAATTATCGTGGTTGGTTCAATCCAGCTGCTGCAGGACAAGGTTCATTTACTTACATCTATCCAAATTAATGAATATAAAGATAAAAAGCGCATCTTGCGTTTTTTATTTTTAATTGAAAAATTCACTAAAAAGGGTTACAATGTTAAGTGGAGAATTTTGTAACTGATTTACAAAGAAACGAATATATACTGGAGGAAATCATGTCGTTTTCTGATTTAAAGCTTTTTGCTCTTTCATCTAACCAGGAACTGGCTAAACGCGTTGCTCAAGAGATTGGTATGGAGCTTGGAAAGTCAACTGTGCGTCAATTTTCTGATGGGGAGATTCAAGTAAATATCGAAGAATCTATCCGTGGAAAACATGTTTTTATCTTGCAGTCAACGAGCTCGCCCGTCAATGATAATTTGATGGAAATTTTAATCATGGTGGATGCTTTAAAGCGTGCAAGTGCTGAATCAATCAATGTTGTAATGCCTTATTATGGCTATGCTCGTCAAGACCGAAAGGCACGTGCTCGTGAGCCAATTACTTCAAAATTAGTTGCAAATATGTTGCAAGTGGCTGGTGTTGATCGTTTGCTGACAATTGATTTGCATGCGGCTCAAATTCAAGGATTTTTTGATATTCCAGTAGATCATCTTATGGGGGCTCCTCTCATTGCGGATTATTTTGAACGTCGTGGGATGACAGGTGGCGATTATGTAGTTGTTAGCCCTGACCACGGTGGTGTGACGCGTGCTCGTAAATTAGCTGAATTTTTGAAAACACCGATTGCTATTATTGATAAGCGCCGTAGTGTAGATAAGATGAATACGAGTGAGGTGATGAATATCATCGGTAAAGTAGAAGGCAAAACTTGTATTTTAATTGACGATATGATTGATACAGCTGGGACAATTTGCCATGCTGCTGATGCGCTTGCTGAGGCAGGTGCGGTAGAAGTTTATGCAAGCTGTACTCATCCAGTACTTTCGGGTCCTGCTATGGATAATATTCAGAAATCGGCGATTAAAAAATTGGTCGTGTTAGATACAATTTATTTGCCAGAAGAACGTTTAATTGATAAAATTGAACAAATTTCGATTGCTCATCTTTTGGCAGAGGCGATTGTACGTATCCATGAAAAACGTCCTCTTTCGCCATTATTTGAAACTTTAACGGCTCTTTAATAAGAAATCTAGAAGGGAATCACTCTGATAGCTGGAGTGATTCTTTTGCTTCAATCAGATGATAAGTGATGAATTTTCTCAATATTATGATATTTTTGCTATGGCTTAGGTTTTATAGTATAATAGTTCTATCAGATTTTGGAGGTAAGATATGGATTTGGCGAAACGTTTTAACAAAAATTTAGATAAAATTGAAGTTTCTTTGATTCGGCAATTTGATCAATCTATTTCGAGCATTCCTGGAGTTCTTCGTTTGACATTGGGAGAGCCTGATTTTACAACTCCAGATCATGTAAAAGAAGCTGCGAAAGTAGCAATTGATGCAAACGAGAGCCATTATACAGGCATGAGTGGGTTGTTAGCATTGCGTCAGGCAGCTAGTCAATTTGTGAAAGAAAAATACAATCTTTCTTATGACCCTGAAACAGAAATTTTAGTGACAATTGGGGCAACCGAAGCTTTATCTGCGACGTTGACAGCTATCTTAGAAGAAGGAGATAAGGTACTGTTGCCTGCACCTGCTTATCCGGGATATGAGCCGATTGTTAATCTTGTGGGAGCAGAAATTGTCGAGATTGATACCACAGACAATGACTTTGTTTTAACGCCTGAAATGCTGGAAAAGGCTATCTTGGAGCAAGGTAATCAGCTTAAAGCAGTGATTTTAAATTATCCAGCTAATCCGACAGGAGTGACTTATTCACGAGAACAAATGGCTGCGTTAGCTGATGTATTGAAAAAATATGATGTCTTTGTTGTTTGCGATGAAGTGTATTCTGAGCTGACTTATACCGAGCAACCACATGTGTCTATTGCAGAATTTTTACCAGAGCAAACGATTGTAATCAATGGTTTGTCTAAATCACACGCGATGACGGGCTGGCGTCTAGGCTTCACTTTTGCCCCAGCTGCTTTTACGGCTCAATTGATTAAAAGTCACCAATACTTGGTGACAGCTGCAAACACGATGGCTCAATTTGCAGGAGTGGAAGCATTGACAGTAGGTAAAGATGATGCAGAGCCGATGAAAAGGGAATATATTGAGCGTCGCGATTACATTATCGAAAAAATGACAGAATTGGGCTTTAAGATTATCAAGCCAAATGGTGCATTTTATATTTTTGCTAAAATTCCAGCTGACTATAATCAAGATTCTTTTGCTTTTTTGAAGGATTTTGCACAAAAAAAAGCAGTTGCTTTCATTCCTGGTGCTGCTTTTGGTCAGTATGGGGAAGGTTATGTACGTCTTTCTTATGCGGCCAGCATGGATACGATAAAAGAAGCTATGAAGCGGCTTAAGGAATATATGGAGGAGTATGCTGAAATCCATCACAAGTAAAGGTTTGGTTCTCTATAATCGTAATTTCCGAGAAAATGATAAACTGGTCAAAATTTTCACAGAGCAAGCTGGTAAGCGAATGTTTTTCGTGAAACATGCTAGAAATTCTAAGTTGAATCCGGTTGTCCAACCATTGGTAGTGGCCGATTTTTTGATGAAAATAAATGATGACGGTTTGAGTTATATCGATGATTATCAAGAGGTTACGACTTTCCAGCATATCAATCATGATTTGTTTACAATGGCTTATGCAACTTATGTGGTAGCTCTGGCAGACGCCAGTATTCAGGATAATAAAATAGATTCGGCTCTCTTTGCTTTTTTGCAAAAAACGTTGGAATTGATGGAGCAGGGCTTGGATTATGAGGTGCTGACCAATATTTTTGAAATTCAAATTTTGTCACGTTTTGGAATTTCTTTGAATTTCCATGAATGCTGCTTTTGCCACCGAGTAGGATTGCCGTTTGATTTTTCTTTTACTTATAACGGCGTTTTATGCTCGGAACATTACAACAAAGACGAGAGACGGAGTCATTTGGATCCCAACATTCCTTACTTATTAGACCAATTTCAAGCGATTCAATATAGTGAATTGGAGACCATTTCTTTGAATCCTGAGTTAAAACGACAATTACGAAAAGTGATTGATCAAATTTATGAAGAATATGTTGGGATTCATCTAAAGCCAAAAAAATTTATTGATTCTCTGGGAGACTGGGGAGAAATTTTAAAGAATAAGGAGTCGAAATGAAAAAAATAGCGATTGATGCCATGGGTGGCGATTATGCTCCACAATCTATTGTAGAGGGAGTCAATCAAGCACTGAACGATTTTTCGGATATTGAAGTCATCCTTTATGGAGATGAAGCAAAAATCAAGCAGTATTTAAAGGCAACTGAACGGGTTCGTATTGTTCATACGGATGAAAAAATCAACTCGGACGATGAGCCAACCAAAGCAATTCGCAAGAAGAAAAATGCCAGCATGGTGCTAGCGGCAAAAGTAGTAAAAGATGGAGAAGCTGATGCCGTTCTTTCAGCGGGGAATACTGGCGCACTCTTGGCTGCGGGATTTTTCATTGTTGGTCGTATCAAGAATATTGATCGTCCGGGATTGATGTCCACATTACCAACGACAGATGGAAAAGGCTTTGATATGTTGGATTTGGGGGCTAATGCGGAAAATACAGCTCATCATTTGCATCAGTATGCTATTTTAGGGTCATTTTATGCTGAAAATGTCCGTGGAATCAAGCAACCACGCGTAGGGCTTTTAAATAATGGGACAGAAGCGAGCAAGGGTGATCCGCTTCGTAAGGAAGTGTATGATTTGTTAGTAGCGGACTCCTCGCTAAATTTTATTGGAAATGTGGAAGCGCGTGATTTAATGGATCATGTAGCAGACGTTGTGGTAGCGGACGGATTTACAGGTAATGCTGTGTTAAAATCCATGGAGGGAACAGCCATGGGAATTATGAGTCAGCTCAAGAAATCCATTTTGAACGGTGGCTGGAAAGCAAAACTAGGTGCAGTGTTGTTGAAAGACAGTCTAAAGTCTTTGAAGAGTAGTTTAAATTATTCTGATGTAGGGGGTGCTGTTTTATTTGGAGTAAAAGCACCTGTTGTTAAAACACATGGAGCGAGCGATGCAAAAGCAGTTTATAGCACGATTCGTCAAATTCGTACAATGTTGGAAACGGATGTTGTAGGAAAAGCAGTAAAAGAATTTTCAGGAGAGGTAAAATGATAGAACAAGAAATTTACGAAAAAATTGTAGAGATTATTCAGGAAAGTCGTGGAAAGGAATTTCAAGTTTCTCAAACACTTAGTTTGAAAGATGACCTGCAGGCAGATTCTGTTGATTTGATGGAATTTATTCTAACTGTGGAGGATGAATTTGGTATTGAAATTTCAGACGAAGATATAGATGAGTTGAAGAATGTGAGTGATGTTGTTGCTTGCGTGCAGAAAAATTTGAAGAAAGCATAAAAACGAACTTTTTATTGACTAAATAAAGAAAATATGAGAAAGCAGCTGAAACCCCAGCTGTTTTTTGATATTTGCGAATATTGTACGGCATTTTCTTGAAAATCCTTTTTGAATATGATAGACTTAAGTCAGAAAAACATGAAAGGCGAATATTAAAATGACAGGTGATTTGTTATATTCGGGAAAAGCCAAAGATTTATTTTTAACAGATGATGAAAATCTTATTATTGCACATTACAAAGACCAAGCGACAATGCTTAATGGTGCTCGTAAAGAGACTATTAAAGGTAAAGGCGTTCTTAATAATCAAATCTCATCTTTAATTTTTACGAAATTGAATGAAGCAGGTGTGGCAACTCACTTTGTTAAACAATTGTCAGAAACCGAACAATTGAACAAAAAAGTGGATATCATTCCGCTTGAAGTTGTTTTGCGTAATGTCACTGCAGGTTCATTCTCAAAACGCTTTGGTGTTGAAGAAGGAATTAAATTAGATACTCCAATCGTTGAATTTTACTACAAAAATGATGATTTGGATGACCCATTTATTAATGATGAACACGTAAAATTCCTTGGTATTGCAAGTGATGAAGATATTGCTTATATCAAAGCAGAAACACGTCGTATTAATGACCTTTTGAAAGATTGGTTCAGCCAAATTTGTCTTAATTTGATTGATTTCAAATTGGAGTTTGGCAAAGACAAAGATGGCAAAATTATTCTTGCGGATGAATTTTCACCAGATAACTGCCGTCTTTGGGATGCTGAAGGTCATCACATGGATAAAGATGTTTTTCGTCGTGATTTAGGTAGTTTGACAGATGTTTACGAAGTTGTCCTTAAAAAACTCAAAGGGCTTAACTAAAAACTGTGATTTCTAATTAAGTAGAAAGAAGAATTCTAAAAAGGGTAAAAAATGAATAAACGAATTTTCGTTGAGAAAAAATCAAATTTTAACATTAAGGCTCAGGCGCTTGTTAAAGAACTCAAACACAATCTTCAATTAACGAGTTTGACCGATTTGCGTATTATTAAAGTGTATGATGTGTTTGGCTTGGCAGATTCGCTTTTTGAGCGTGCTGAAAAGCACATCTTCTCTGAACAAGTAACGGATACTATTTTGGCTGAAAGTGATGTGGTTGCTGAACTTGCTAACTATGCTTTCTTTGCCATCGAATCACTTCCAGGTCAATTTGATCAGCGTGCGGCTTCATCACAAGAAGCATTACTCCTTCTTGGCAGCAGTAATGATGTAACGGTTAATACGGCTCAACTTTATCTTGTTAACAAAGATATTGATACTGCTGAACTTGATGCGGTTAAGAATTATCTTCTTAATCCAGTAGATTCTCGTTTTAAAGATATTACGACAGGAATTGCACCGCAAGCATTTTCAGAGTCGGACAAAACGATTCCAAATCTTGATTTCTTCAAGACTTATACAGCTGAAGATTTTGCGGCTTACAAGGCGGAACAAGGTTTGGCAATGGAAGTGGATGACCTTGTCTTCATCCAAGATTATTTCAAATACATCGGGCGCGTGCCAACGGAAACAGAATTGAAAGTGTTGGATACTTACTGGTCAGACCATTGCCGCCACACAACTTTTGAAACTGAGCTGAAGCATATTGACTTCTCAGCGTCTAAATTCCAAAAACAACTACAGGCAACTTATGATAAATATATTGCTATGCGTGATGAACTTGGACGTTCTGAAAAACCACAAACATTGATGGACATGGCGACAATCTTTGGTCGTTATGAACGTGCGAATGGTCGCTTGGACGATATGGAAGTGTCAGACGAAATTAATGCATGTTCTGTTGAAATTGAAGTGGATGTGAACGGTGTTAAAGAACCATGGCTTCTGATGTTCAAGAATGAAACACACAATCACCCAACGGAAATTGAACCATTTGGTGGTGCGGCGACCTGTATCGGTGGTGCAATCCGCGACCCATTATCAGGACGTTCTTATGTTTATCAAGCGATGCGTATTTCAGGTGCTGGTGATATTACAACACCAATTTCAGAAACACGTCTTGGTAAATTGCCACAACAAGTGATTTCTAAAACAGCGGCACATGGTTATTCTTCATATGGTAACCAAATCGGTCTTGCCACAACTTATGTTAAAGAATATTTCCACCCAGGATTCGTCGCTAAACGTATGGAACTCGGTGCCGTTGTCGGTGCAGCTCCTAAGGGAAATGTTGTTCGTGAGAAACCAGAAGCTGGTGATGTGGTTATTCTTCTCGGTGGTAAAACTGGTCGTGACGGTGTCGGTGGTGCAACTGGTTCATCTAAGGTTCAAACAGTTGAATCTGTTGAAACGGCTGGTGCAGAAGTTCAAAAAGGGAATGCCATTGAAGAACGTAAAATTCAACGTCTTTTCCGCAATGGTAATGTGACTCGCCTCATTAAAAAATCAAACGACTTTGGTGCTGGTGGTGTATGTGTAGCTATCGGTGAATTAGCTGACGGTCTTGAAATTGATCTGAATAAAGTACCACTTAAATACCAAGGGCTTAACGGAACTGAAATTGCCATTTCTGAATCACAAGAACGGATGGCTGTTGTGGTTCGTCCGAAAGATGTTGATGCTTTTATCACTGAATGTCACAAGGAAAATATTGATGCGGTAGTGGTTGCCACAGTTACGGAAAAACCAAACCTTGTTATGACTTGGAATGGTCAAACAATCGTTGATATTGAACGTCGTTTCCTTGATACAAACGGTGTGCGCGTGGTGGTTGATGCCAATGTCGTTGACAGTCAAGTTGATTTGCCAGAACAACGCACAACATCAGCTGCGACACTTGAAGCTGACACTGTAAATGTCCTTTCAGATCTTAACCATGCTAGTCAAAAAGGTTTGCAAACTATCTTTGATAGTTCTGTTGGTCGTTCAACGGTTAACCATCCGATTGGTGGTCGTTATCAAATCACACCAACAGAAAGTTCAGTTCAAAAACTTCCTGTTCAAAACGGTGTAACAACAACAGCTTCCGTTATGGCACAAGGTTTTAACCCATATATTGCAGAATGGTCACCATATCATGGTGCTGCCTATGCTGTTATCGAAGCGACAGCTCGTTTGGTCGCAACTGGTGCGAATTGGTCTAAAGCACGCTTTTCTTATCAAGAGTATTTCCAACGTATGGATAAACAAGCTGAACGCTTTGGACAACCAGTTTCAGCCCTTCTTGGGTCAATCGAAGCACAATTACAACTAGGTTTACCATCAATCGGTGGTAAAGATTCAATGTCTGGTACCTTTGAAGAATTGACAGTACCACCAACATTGGTTGCCTTTGGTGTGACAACAGCTGATAGTCGTAATGTTCTTTCGCCAGAATTTAAAACAGCTGGTGAATACATTTACTACATTCCAGGGCAAGCTATTTCACAAGACATCGATTTTGACTTGATTAAAGCTAACTTTGCTAAATTTGAAGCGATTCAAAAAGCACATCCTATCACATCAGCTTCAGCTGTTAAATACGGTGGTGTGGTGGAAAGTTTGGCACTTGCTGCTTTTGGTAACCATATCGGTGCTAAAGTAGAATTGGCAGAGCTTGCGACTAGCCTGACAGCACAACTCGGTGGCTTTATCTTTACATCTACTGAAGAAATCGCTGAAGCTAGCAAAATCGGTGAAACTACAGCTGACTTTACACTTACTGTCAACGGTGTCAACCTTGTGGGCGATAAACTTTTGTCAGCCTTTAAAAGCAAACTCGAAGATGTTTACCCAACTGAATTTGAACAAAGTACTAAACTTGAAGATGTTCCAGCAGTTGCTTCCGATGCTGTCATTAAAGCAAGTAAGAAAGTGGCAGAGCCGCTTGTTTACATTCCAGTCTTCCCTGGTACAAACTCAGAGTACGATTCAGCTAAAGCCTTTGGACAAGCAGGTGCAAAAGTTAACTTGGTACCATTTGTAACACTTGATGAAGCAGCTATTGAAGCATCTGTTGACACAATGGTTGACAATATCAGTAAAGCTAACATCATCTTCTTTGCAGGTGGTTTCTCAGCTGCTGATGAACCAGACGGTTCGGCTAAATTCATTGTCAACATCTTGTTGAACCAAAAAGTCCGCGCAGCTATTGACAGCTTTATTGAAAAAGGTGGCCTTATCATCGGTATCTGTAATGGATTCCAAGCACTTGTGAAATCAGGTCTGCTTCCATATGGTAACTTTGAAGACGCGACTGAAACAAGCCCAACTCTTTTCTACAATGATGCTAACCAACACGTGGCGAAAATGGTTGAAACACGTATTGCCAATACGAATTCACCTTGGCTTCTTGGTGTTGAAGTGGGTGACGTTCATGCTATTCCAGTATCACATGGTGAAGGTAAATTCGTCGTAACAGATGAAGAATTTGCAGAACTTCGTGATAATGGACAAATCTTCAGCCAATATGTTGACTTTGACGGTAAACCAAGTATGGATTCTAAATACAATCCAAACGGTTCTATTAATGCGATTGAAGGGATTACCAGCAAGAACGGTCAAATCATTGGTAAAATGGGACATTCAGAACGCTGGGAAGACGGTCTTTTCCAAAATATCCCAGGAAATAAAGACCAACACTTGTTCCGTAGCGCTGTGAAATACTTTACAGGGGAATAATCAAGCACAGCAGTTGATATGCTGTACTGAACACGGGCTAAGCAATGTATCAAAAAGAACTTAGAAAAACAGGATTTCTTCTATTTTGATTAGATGCTTAATGGCCTTTGTATCGAGGTGAAAATGACATACGAAGTGAAATCTCTTAATGAAGAATGTGGAGTTTTTGGGATTTGGGGACATCCTCAAGCTGCTCAAGTGACTTATTTTGGACTCCATAGTCTTCAACACCGCGGTCAGGAAGGTGCTGGTATCGTGACAAACGATAAGGGCAAACTTCTTCAGTACCGTAATACAGGTCTACTTTCAGAAGTATTTAAAAATCCTGCCGATTTGGAAAAATTGACCGGGCATGCTGCAATTGGACATGTTCGCTATGCGACAGCAGGCTCAGCTTCTATTAACAACATTCAGCCATTTCTTTACAATTTTACAGATGAACAGTTTGGCCTTTGTCATAATGGAAATCTGACAAATGCTTTGTCGCTGAAAAAAGAACTGGAGGACCAAGGAGCGATTTTTAATGCTTCGTCTGATACTGAAATTCTAATGCATTTGATTCGCCGTAGCCATAATCCTGAATTTATCGGTAAAGTCAAAGAAGCGTTGAACACTGTCAAAGGTGGCTTTGCTTACCTTTTGATGACAGAAGATAAGTTGATTGCTGCGCTTGACCCAAATGGTTTTCGTCCCTTGTCAATTGGGCAAATGGCAAATGGTGCTTGGGTAGTATCAAGTGAAACGTGTGCCTTTGAAGTGGTTGGTGCTAAATGGGTTCGTGATGTAAAACCAGGAGAACTTGTTATCATTGATGACAATGGCATTCAGTATGACACTTACACAAATGATACACAGCTTGCTATCTGTTCAATGGAATACATTTATTTTGCACGTCCTGACAGTGATATTTATGGTGTCAATGTTCACACGGCTCGTAAAAATATGGGGAAACGTTTGGCACAGGAATTTCAACATGAAGCTGATATTGTTGTTGGTGTACCGAATTCATCACTTTCAGCAGCAATGGGATTTGCTGAAGAATCAGGTCTCCCAAATGAAATGGGCTTGGTGAAAAATCAGTACACACAACGTACTTTCATTCAACCGACACAAGATTTGCGTGAGCAAGGTGTTCGCATGAAGCTCTCAGCTGTATCTGGTGTTGTTAAAGGTAAGCGCGTGGTCATGGTTGATGATTCTATCGTGCGTGGAACTACATCACGCCGTATCGTTCGTTTGCTTCGTGAAGCTGGTGCGACAGAAGTTCATGTGGCAATCGGTAGTCCAGAATTGAAATACCCATGTTTCTACGGTATCGATATTCAAAATCGTCGTGAATTGATTTCAGCTAATCATACCAAAGATGAAGTTTGTGAGATTATCGGTGCTGATAGCTTGACTTACTTGTCAATTGACGGTTTGATTGAATCAATCGGTCTTGATACAGATGCGCCAAATGGTGGTTTGTGTGTAGCTTACTTTGACGGTAAGTATCCAACACCACTTTACGATTACGAAGAACCTTACCTCAAGAGCTTAGAAGAAAAAACAAGTTTCTATATTCATGAAGTTAATGAAAATAAATAGAACTGTTTAATAGCTCTGCTATTTCCCAAAAGGAGAAAAATATTATGACAAAAAATGCTTACGCTCAATCTGGTGTTGATGTTGAAGCGGGTTATGAAGTTGTTGCACGGATCAAAAAACACGTTGCGCGCACCGAACGTCTTGGCGTCATGGGCGCTCTTGGCGGTTTTGGTGGGATGTTTGACTTGTCTCAGCTCGACGTGAAAGAACCTGTTTTGATTTCAGGAACTGATGGTGTGGGAACAAAACTCATGCTGGCTATCAAGTACGACAAACACGATACCATTGGTCAGGACTGTGTGGCCATGTGTGTCAACGACATCATTGCAGCTGGGGCAGAGCCGCTTTACTTCTTAGATTACATTGCTACGGGTAAAAATGAACCTGCAAAACTTGAACAAGTCGTTGCAGGTGTTGCGGAAGGTTGTGTTCAATCTGGTGCAGCTCTTATCGGTGGCGAAACGGCTGAGATGCCTGGTATGTATGGTGAAGACGACTATGATTTAGCTGGTTTTGCGGTTGGTATCGCTGAAAAATCACAAATCATCGATGGCTCAAAAGTCAAAGAAGGAGATGTGCTACTGGGATTGGCTTCCAGCGGTATCCATTCAAACGGTTATTCTCTTGTCCGCCGTGTCTTTGCTGATTATACAGGTGAAGAAGTACTTCCAGAACTTGAAGGCAAAAAATTGAAAGAAGTGCTGCTTGAACCAACACGTATCTATGTCAAAGCGGTGCTTCCGCTTATCAAAGAAGAATTGGTTAACGGTATTGCTCACATCACTGGTGGCGGCTTCGTTGAAAATGTTCCACGGATGTTTGCGGATGATTTAGCTGCTGAAATCGAAGAAGACAAGGTGCCAGTTCTGCCAATCTTCAAGGCGCTTGAAAAATATGGTGAGCTGAAGCACGACGAAATGTTTGAAATCTTCAACATGGGTATCGGGCTCATGCTGGCTGTCAGTCCTGAAAAGGTTGACCGTGTCAAGGAAGTCCTTGATGAGCCTGTTTATGAGCTTGGGCGTATCGTGAAAAAAGCTGACGCAAGTGTGGTGATCAAATAATGAGCAAAAAAATTGCTGTTTTCGCTTCTGGTAATGGGTCAAATTTTCAGGTCATCGGCGAGCAATTCCCAGTAGAATTTGTTTTCTCTGACCATCGTGATGCCTATGTCTTGGAGCGTGCTAAAAATCTTGGTATCAAAAGTTACGCCTTTGAACTCAAGGAATTTGACAACAAAATTGCTTATGAGCAGGCTATCATTGACCTCTTGAAAAAATATGCTATTGATCTTGTTTGCCTAGCTGGTTACATGAAAATCGTTGGCCCAACCTTGCTGGCTGCCTATCAAGGTCGCATTATCAATATCCATCCAGCTTATCTGCCAGAATTTCCAGGGGCTCATGGTATTGATGATGCTTGGGAAGCAGGTGTTGACCAATCTGGTGTTACCATTCACTGGGTTGACAATGGTGTTGACACGGGAAAAGTGATTAAACAAGTTCGTGTGCCTCGTCTGGCTGATGATACCATTGACAGTTTTGAAGCTCGCATTCATGAAGCAGAGTATAAACTCTATCCAGATGTTTTGGAGAGCTTAGGAGTTAAGAAAAAGTAGTCCGTGTATTTGATAGCGTAGTTAGCTATTAGTATGCTGCCTTATAAGGAGATTATGATGATAAAAAAGATTTTGGTGTTTGTATTAACTTTTATTGTCGTTGCCTTTATAGTAAATGTACTTATTTGGTAATCTTGAAAATCCGTTACGCCTTTGCTTGGCTTATTCTATCGGGCTTATTGCCAGTATTACTATTGAGTGGTTTATATTTTACAAAAAGAAGTAGAAAGTAGGACTGAAATGACAAAACGTGCACTAATCAGTGTTTCAGACAAAGCGGGCATTGTTGAATTTGCTCAAGAATTAAAAAAACTTGGTTGGGATATTATCTCAACTGGCGGAACAAAAGTTACGCTTGATAAAGCAGGCGTTGATACTATCGCCATTGATGATGTAACGGGCTTCCCAGAAATGATGGACGGTCGTGTGAAAACACTTCATCCAAATATTCACGGCGGCCTTTTGGCTCGTCGCGACCTTGACAGCCACCTTCAAGCTGCAAAAGATAATCACATTGAATTGATTGACCTTGTTGTGGTTAACCTTTACCCATTCAAAGAAACTATTCTGAAACCAGATGTGACTTATGCTGATGCGGTTGAAAACATTGATATCGGTGGTCCATCCATGCTTCGCTCTGCTGCTAAAAACCATGCTAGTGTTACAGTTGTCGTTGACCCAGCTGATTACGCTGTTGTTTTAGATGAATTGACAGCTAATGGTGAAACAAACTTTGAAACGCGTCAGCGCTTGGCAGCCAAAGTTTTCCGTCACACAGCAGCTTACGACGCTTTAATTGCGGAATATTTCACAAAACAAGTCGGAGAAACAAAACCCGAAAAACTCACCCTCACTTATGATTTGAAACAACCCATGCGGTATGGTGAAAACCCTCAACAAGACGCGGATTTCTACCAAAAGGCTTTGCCAACGGACTACTCGATTGCTTCTGCTAAACAATTGAACGGGAAAGAATTGTCCTTTAACAATATTCGTGATGCTGATGCTGCAATCCGCATTATCCGTGATTTCAAAGACCGTCCAACCGTTGTTGCTCTTAAACACATGAACCCGTGTGGTATCGGACAAGCTGATGATATTGAAACAGCTTGGGACTACGCTTATGAATCAGACCCAGTTTCAATCTTTGGTGGTATTGTTGTGCTGAATCGTGAAGTTGACGCCGCAACAGCTAAGAAAATGCACGCTATCTTCCTTGAAATCATCATTGCACCAAGTTATTCAGAAGAAGCCCTTGAAATCTTGACAACTAAGAAGAAAAATTTGCGTATTCTTCAATTGCCATTTGAAGCTCAAGAAGCTAGCCAAGTTGAAAAAGAATACACGGGTGTTGTCGGTGGATTGTTAGTGCAAAACCAAGATGTTATCGAAGAAAATCCAGCTGATTGGAAGGTTGTAACCAAACGCCAACCAAACGAGCAAGAAAAAACTGCGCTTGAATTTGCTTGGAAAGCAATCAAATACGTGAAATCTAACGGTATCATTGTGACAAATGACCACATGACACTTGGTGTTGGCCCTGGTCAAACAAACCGTGTGGCTTCAGTTCGTATCGCGCTTGACCAAGCCAAAGACCGTCTTGACGGTGCTGTTCTTGCTAGTGATGCTTTCTTTCCATTTGCGGATAATGTTGAAGAAATTGCTGCTGCAGGTGTGAAAGCCATCATCCAACCTGGTGGTTCAGTTCGTGACCAAGAATCAATCGATATGGCTGATAAATACGGTATTGCCATGGTATTTACAGGCGTACGGCATTTTAGACATTGAAAATAGTATAAAAACCTTGGATTGATTTTCCAAGGTTTTTAAAGTTGTTCAGAGGGACTTATTTTGGATAAATGTAACTAACTGCTCCTTGTCCAGCTGCATGAGGATTGAACCAGCCGCGGAAGTTGCCAATATATTGTTTTCCAGCGTAGTTGGCCTCTTGAATCTGAATGCGTGTGTTTGAGGCAACGTGAGTAACAACTCCAACGTGACCGTAACCACCGTCTGTCCAACAAATAATAGCCCCTACTTGTGGAGTTGTACCGGTTTTAAAACCAGCTCGTCTGGCACTAGCAGCCCAGTCGCCACCGTTGCCCCAATAATTGCCAGCCCAAGGCGCAAGAGCTTTGGCGCCCCAAGTGCATTGACCTTTTGGATAAGTCGTTGCTGCGGCATAATTTGGTTGGAAAGAGATAGCAGGCTTCTCTACTTGATAGCTCGTACCTGTTAGTCCAATCATTTGACCGTTGAGATTGCGGTAGACATGTGTATGGAAAAGCCCGCTGCCAGTGTGTTTTTGCGTATCAATTGTGAATTTGTAAATTCCATTTCCAGCTTTAGTAGCAGTGTACCACTGAATATCGTCTTGTCCATTGACTTCAGACCAAGTCGGTAGGCTGATCTTGCCATCGCCGTAAGCATCTGTCACCGTCACTTCATAAAGATAAGTTGAGCGTTTAGCGACAGATACTTTGGTTTTAATTTTTTCTGCGGACATAGCAACCGAATCCGTTGCGTAACTATGCTCGCTACCGTCTTTATATTTCACATAAATATGATTGGTGTATGTTCCGGACAAAACTTGATGATTGCGAATATCAAAGCTTGTCGTAAAGGTTCCATCACCGTGATTAGTGGCTGCATACCACTTGATATTGCTTTGATTGCTCGTGCTCCAAATAGGTACTCGGACAGATTGAATCGGTTTGGACTTTGAAGTTTCACTAACTTTGACGGTATAAGTCCCTTGTTCTTGATTGATATTTTCAACAGAGAAGAATGGTTTTTGCTCTTCTTCAGAAGGCAATTTATCAGCATCAACTTGGGCAGTTATTCCAGCTAAGCCAGTAAACTCTGGTTTGACATAGCTTTCTCCGTAAAGATGAATGTGATAAGTTCCTGTGTCATAGTTGTGTTTTTTTAGCTCAACTCTAACATTGTAGCTTCCATCAGGATTTTTAGTAACTGCATACCATTGAAGATCATCCTGTCCGTTGCGGTCAGACCAAGCCGGAACAGTTAGTTTGTAGATTGTTTTAGGAACATTTTTGATCTGAATATCCATGATACCAGGCTCAGGAAAGCTAGTCTGAATAGTAGGATTTGGTTTTTCAAGGTTAAAAGTGGTGCCATTTAATCCAATCATCTTTCCGTTTTTACTTTCATAAGTATGAACATGGTAAACACCGTATCCTTTATGATTGGATAAGTCAATTTCTGTTGTGTCTTGCCCTGCCGTATACCACTTGATGTCATCTTGTCCTTTTTCGTCAGACCAAACAGCGTGTAAAATATTGGCATTTGTTTGATCTTTGTTTCGAGTAAAGGATATTTGAGCAGTCTTTCCTAAAACGGTTGTAGAAACCGTGCCGCTAGCTGGTTTTTCTACTTTGAAAGTCGTTCCGTTTAAACCAACCATTTTTCCATTGATATTGATATAAGTGTGAACATGAAAGGTTCCATAACCAGTGTGCTGACGCAAATCAATAGCTGTAGTTGGTGTTTGGGGCGCGGAATACCACTTAATGTCATCTTGCCCATTTTCATCAGACCAAACAGCGTGGTAAATGGTGTAAGGAACTTGTGTCTGTGAGCGTGTGTAGTTAATAGAAGCTGTATTTCCAGAAACATTGACGGTAATGTTGCTAGCAAGAATTGCTGGAT
Organism: Streptococcus sp. HMSC034B03; assembly: GCF_001838575.1. Taxonomy (NCBI): domain Bacteria; kingdom Bacillati; phylum Bacillota; class Bacilli; order Lactobacillales; family Streptococcaceae; genus Streptococcus; species Streptococcus sp. HMSC034B03. Next base: position 80,857 of record NZ_KV837621.1, on the reverse strand, counting down.
TTGAGCTTTTTTGAGCATTATCTGCTTCCGAGGCTTGAGCAGTTAGTTGAGCAGAAAAAACGCCCAAAATAGTGCTAGATAGTAAAAATAATTGACTGTATTTCTTCATAAATCTCCTTTGAATAAATAATTTGGATAGTTCCATTTAGATTATTCGGGAAAAGATGAAAAAATTGAAAACTGAATTGAAAAATTAGAAATGGTAATGGGATTTCGTTATTATCAAAATATTTTACGATAAATAAAAGTATAAACGAACATTTATGGTATAATTGATATAAATAATTCGTAAAGAGGGCAATCATGAAACTTTTAGTTGTTGGTTCGGGTGGTCGCGAGCATGCGATTGCTAAGAAGTTGTTGGAGTCACCGCAGGTGGAGCAGGTCTTTGTTGCTCCCGGAAATGACGGGATGACCTTCGACGGTCTTAAGTTGGTTCCGATTGGGATTTCTGAGCATGCAGCGCTGATTGACTTTGTCAAAGAAAATGATATTGCTTGGACTTTCATTGGTCCAGATGACGCTTTAGCTGCAGGTATCGTTGATGATTTTGAAGCCGCCGGTCTCAAGGCTTTTGGACCAACTCGATTGGCTGCGGAACTGGAGTGGTCCAAGGACTTTGCCAAGTCAATCATGAAAAAATACGGTGTGCCGACAGCACGCTATGAAACTTTTTCAGACTTTGAAGCCGCCAAAGCCTATATCGAAAAAGAGGGCGCTCCAATCGTGGTGAAGGCGGACGGCTTAGCCTTGGGGAAAGGCGTGGTAGTCGCTGAAACGGTGGAAGAAGCGATCGAAGCAGCGCACGAAATGTTGCTGGACAATAAATTCGGCGATTCTGGTGCGCGCGTAGTTATTGAAGAATTTCTTGAAGGAGAAGAGTTTTCTCTTTTTGCCTTTGTTAATAGTGATAAGTTTTACATCATGCCAATAGCTCAGGACCACAAACGTGCTTATGACGGTGACAAGGGTCCTAATACAGGCGGTATGGGTGCTTATGCGCCCGTACCACATCTGCCAGCAAGCGTGGTTGAAACTGCAGTTGACACCATTGTCAAGCCAGTGCTGGAGGGGATGATTAAAGAAGGGCGACCTTATATCGGTGTTCTTTATGCTGGTTTGATTCTGACTGCGGACGGTCCCAAGGTCATTGAGTTCAATGCTCGCTTTGGTGATCCAGAGACGCAGGTCATTCTGTCGCGCCTAACCTCTGATTTTGCGCAAAACATCGCGGACATTTTGGAGGGCAAGGAGCCAGATATGACCTGGGCGGACAGCGGTGTGACATTGGGCGTTGTGGTGGCTTCTGAAGGTTATCCACTTGACTACGAAAAAGGTGTGGTTCTGCCAGAAAAGACCGACGGTGATATCATCACCTACTATGCAGGCGCTAAGTTTGGTGAAAATGGCAAAGCACTGCTGTCCAATGGCGGCCGAGTCTATATGTTAGTCACCACATCTGACAGCGTTTCAGCTGCGCAGGAAAAAATTTACACCCAACTCGACAAACAAGACACGACTGGACTGTTTTACAGAACTGATATTGGGAGCAAGGCTCTTGAAAAATAAAAAATGTATACTAGTTAGTGCCTGTTTGCTTGGAGAAAATTGCAAGTACAATGGAGGCAATAATTATAATCAAGCTGTTATTGACTTTGTTGCAGATAAAGATGTCTTAGCAGTGTGCCCAGAAGTTGCGGGCGGCTTACCAGTTCCAAGAGAGCCAGTAGAGATTTTAAAAGGGCGGCCATGTGATGTCAATGGGAATTTTTATGATAAAGAATTTCAAGTAGGAATTGATCACACATTGTCTAGTTTAGCTGAAAAAAACATTGACTTGGCTATTCTTCAGTCCCGAAGTCCCTCTTGTGGTGTCAACCAGATTTACGATGGTCATTTTTCTGGTCGAAAAATAGAGGGCAGTGGTCTTTTTGCGCAAGCATTAAAGAAACGAGGCTACAGAGTTGTTGATGCTGAAGATATAATTAAATAAAGTATAGCGCTAGCTCAAGCGACCAAAGGTCGTTATGAAACTATGTCTGTTATCGCTGTGGTATTTTAGGAAAGTTTGTAGCTCAAAGGTCTACAAACCTAGTCAAGAAGATTTTTTAGATGGGATGTTAGCTTTTCCTCGGCTTTTAAGAAAAGATGAGAAGAAAAGCGTAGCATCACACGCAAGAAAGTTCACGACGCCTCTACAGCCTAAGGCAGGCTTGAAAAAGGAGAAATTATGCAACCAATTATTTCTATCATCATGGGTTCCAAATCCGACTGGGAAACGATGAAAAAAGCAGCCCAAGTTCTTGAGGACTTCGGTGTTGCTTATGAAAAAAAGGTGGTCTCTGCCCACCGAACACCAGACCTTATGTTCCGATATGCTGAGGAAGCACGCGCACATGGTATTAAGGTTATCATTGCAGGTGCTGGCGGGGCGGCTCACCTGCCTGGTATGGTAGCGGCTAAAACAACGTTGCCGGTTATCGGTGTGCCTATAAAATCTCGTGCATTGAGCGGAGTGGATTCGCTCTACTCTATTGTGCAAATGCCTGGCGGTGTGCCTGTGGCAACGATGGCTATCGGCGAAGCAGGTGCAACCAATGCAGCCCTCTTTGCTTTGCGCTTGCTGTCTGTTGAAGATGCTAAAATCGCTCAAGCACTGGCTGACTTTGCAGAAAAACAAGGAAAAATTGCTGAGGAGTCTAGCAATGAACTCAACTAAAACGATTGGAATTATCGGTGGTGGTCAATTAGGACAAATGATGGCGATTGCTGCAATCTACCGAGGCCACAAAGTCATTACGCTAGATCCAGCTGCTAATTGTCCAGCTGCTCGTGTCAGTGAAGTCATCGTTGCGCCTTATGATGATGTGGCGGCTCTTCGTCAATTGGCTGAGCGCTGTGATGTCCTGACTTATGAATTTGAAAATGTGGACGCAGACAGTCTGGATGCGGTCGCGGATTTGGCAGATTTGCCGCAAGGAACGAGGTTGCTACGTATCTCTCAAAACCGAGTACATGAGAAAGAGTTTCTTTCAAGTACAGGCGTGGATTTGGCTCCCTATCGAATTATCCGCTCATCAGCAGACTTGGAAAATTATGATTTCTCTGTCAAGCGTGTATTAAAAACAGCAACAGGTGGCTACGACGGTCACGGTCAGGTGGTCATCAGAGACGAGGAAAGTTTAGCGACTGCGCGTGATTTAGCAGACAAGACTCTTTGCGTACTGGAGGATTTTGTCCCTTTCACCATGGAAATATCGGTCATTGTGTCTGGAAATGGCACGGATTTGACCCTTTTCCCTGTTCAGGAAAATATCCACCGCAACAATATCCTTTCTAAAACGATTGTCCCAGCGCGGATTTCCCAAGATTTAGCGGACAGGACCCTGCAAATGGCAAGAAAAATTGCCACAGAAGTCCAACTTTCTGGTACACTATGTATAGAGATGTTTGTGGCTGGCAACCAGATTTTGGTCAATGAAATCGCACCGCGCCCGCATAATTCAGGGCATTATTCTATCGAAGCCTGTGATTTCTCACAGTTTGATACTCATATCTTGGGTATTTTGGGTCAGCCCCTGCCAGAAGTGACCCTTCATGCCCCAGCTGTCATGCTCAATGTTCTTGGCCAGCACATGGAGCAAGCTGCACAGTACGTCGCAGAAAACCCTAGCGCCCACCTTCACCTTTATGGCAAAGAAGAAGCCAAGCACAATCGTAAGATGGGACATGTGACCCTGTTTAGTGATGAGCCAGATGAGGTGAGAGAACTAGGTGAGGGAATAGATTTTTAGAGGAGTTTGTTATGATTCAAATCATTGTTCACGCCTTTATTGAAAATGGAGAAGCAGGAATCGTTGAAGTACTCTTTGCCAGCAAAGACGCTGAGAAAATCCAAACAAAATATGAAGAACTGCAAGCCCAGTACCCAGCAGACTACCTAGCAATCTATGACCTGCCACTGGATACAGACTTAAACCAGCTGTCCCATTATCCATCGGTGGAGATAGGAAAAGAGGAGTTCAAAGAAGAAAATGTTTGAAAGAATTAAAGGAATTAAAATAAAATCAGGTATCTTTGAGGATGAAACGAAATTAGAACTCTTTGAAGGGAATTTTGAGGGGACAAATCAAGCACAGAACGATAGGGCAAGCCTGTTATTTGGAAGAAACGGTTCAGGAAAAAGTACAATTGCTCGTGGAATAAATCAATTAAAAAATGATTGGAGTGGAGTAGATAGCGTATCATTTATTGACAAGAATAATGATAATATTATACTTAGTGATATCGATAAAAAATCAATTTTTGTTTTCGATGAGAATTATGTTGATCAGAAAGTTAGAATTGCTCAAGATGGATTGGATACAATTGTAATTTTTGGGGAACAAATTGATATTGATGCTCAACTTGAAAGTTTGAGAGCACAGTTATCTGAAGCAAAAATTGAATTTCAAAAATACGATTCTGAATATAAAGAATATTTAGATGAGAACAATGAAAAGTCTCCCGATTTTTGGCAAAAAGAAATGATAAACTCCTTGAAAGGGATAGGAAATTGGGCTGAAAGAGATAGGGAAATAAAAGGAAATCGAGCGGCATCTCCTGTTAATAATAATACTGTTCGAAATTTTGTTAGTATACAACCAACTTTTAAAAAAAATAAGTTAGAGGCTGATTTTAATAAGAAAAAGGAGAGATATTTTTCAATAAGAGATTCAGCAGTTGTTATAGAGCAAGAGTTAGTTTTACCTATTATTAATTTTGACAGGGATGAATTGTCAACTTTATTATCTAAAAAAATTGAAAAACCTGAGTTGAATGCTAGGGATGAGTATTTACTGAAATTACTATCTGATTCTACAAAAGGTGAGCATCATTTAAGAGAAGTTAAGGATTTCTTTGCAGATGAATATCAAACAATTTGTCCTTTTTGTACTCAATTAGTATCGGAAGATGTCAAAACTGAACTTACAAATGGTATCACTAAACTCCTATCAAGAGCAGTTGAAGAGCATCAGTCTGCATTGATGGGTAAAAAAATTGACGAAATAAATCAAGATTTCTCTGAGTATGGGCAGTTAGATTCAGATTTGATTCGCTCCTATCAAAGGAGTATTGATGCTTTGAATACTAAAATTAATGAGATTAATTTAGTGATTGATGAAAAAATTAAGAACCCATATGTTGTAGTTGAGCTACCCGATATAGATTTTTCTCAAGAATTACTTAAGGTAAAAAATGATATTAAAATAATTAACCAAGCCATTGTCAAACATAACTCAGAAATTTCAGATATCCAAAAATTAAAAGAAAGTCTACTTCAAATCAATAAAGGGTTAGCTTTCTATGAAATTCAAGACGATTATAAAAAATTTCAAGAAAAAACAGTAGAGAAAGAGACTTGCTATGCTAATTATGATACGATAAAAGAACAGATAATTGATTATGAACAACAGATTTCTGATTTAGAAAGTCAAAAACTTAATATAGATATTGCGGTTGATGAAATTAATAAAAGTTTGAATTACATATTTTTTTCAAAAAATCGGTTAACTATTCGAAGTCAAAATGGAAAATACTACTTATTATCAAGAGATAAGTTTGTGGAACCTAGTAGAGTATCAGTAGGTGAGAGAAATGCACTGGCGTTATGTTATTTCTTTACTGAAATAATTCAGCAAAGAGAGTTAGCAGAAGCTTATAGTCAAGAATACTTTATTGTCATTGATGACCCAATTTCTAGTTTTGATATGGAAAATAAGGTTGGAATAACTTCTTATTTGAAATATTGTTTAACTAGATTTTTTAAGGGAAGTAGTTACACTAGGGTTTTATTGATGACTCATGATAAACAGATGATGTATGATTTTGACAAGTTTCTGCAGGAGATAATGGATTTTTGTAAGTTGAAAGAAGGTGGACAAAAGTCTAAATATAAAAAATTAGAGTTAGTCAATGGGGAATTACAGGTATTTAAAACGAAGACTCATGATTATACCGAACTCCTTGAAACTGTATTTGCCTATGCAACGGGAAGTGGGGCACCTAGTTCTGAGAGTTTCGTTGGTAATGCAATGCGAAAAATTTTAGAAGCATATGGTACATTTAATTATAAACAAGATATTACAAAGCTAACAACAGATCCAATGATTGTAAATAAAATTGATGAAAAATACAGAGATTATTTTGAAAATTTGATGTATCGATTGGTCTTACATGGTGAAAGTCATTTTGAGGATCCTGTTAAGGTTTTGAATATTGATTTCTTCGATACTATTTCTGATGAAGAGCGGGAAAAAACAGCTCGAGATTTGCTAGTCTTACTTTATCTTTTAGATGATTTACATGTTTTGAAGCATCTGGCAGGTGTACGAAATGCGAAAGATCAGCTTGAACAATGGAAGTGTGAAATTTTGGAATAAGAGGTTCATACTATTTAATTTGTTGTAATGATTTAAGAATGTATGATATTCAATATTATTTTTAGTTATTGGAGAAAAAATGGTAAATACAGGAAAAAAGTTGGAAGACTACGCACAATATGTGTATTCACAATTGCTACAACTCAACGATTTTGAAAATACATTAGTTTCTAAGAGAGTAACTATAAAAGGACAAAGTGGTGCAACAAATGAATTTGATGTCTATTATCAATTCTCTCATTTAAATGTTGAGTGTAGAGTAGCGATTGAATGTAAAGATTGGAAAAATAAAGTGTCAATCAAAGAGATTCGGGATTTTGCGACAAAATTATCTGATGTTGGATTGGGTAATATTATTGGAATAATGATTTCAAAAGTTGGTTTTCAAGAAGGAACAAAGACATTCGCCGATTCCTATGGAATAAAGCTAATGACTGAAGATGAGCTACCGACAATAACAGATATTGTTGCTGGTATTCTTAAGAAAGCATTTTTACCTGATGGGAAAATTCAAGGTGAACCTTTTTGGACATTGATGGAAATACAAGATGGAGATGTAACAGGAAGCTATTGTACAATTGCACCGAATCAGATTCCCTTGTTTTATTCCCAAAATATGGCAAACTATTATCTTAATTTAAGAATTGATAAAGATAAGTTTGTTGTTAGAGGTATTTCACAATATCAGTTGAGAGGACTTTTAGCCTTAGCTGACTTACACAGTCAAAAGTTTGTTCTTTTTCCGATTCCGTTTGCTACAGATCCTGATTTAGAAGATTACAAGGCAATAGTTGTGGAACCCTGTGTGATAAAAAAAGATTTTTTAAAGGAGTAAAAACAATGATCAACCGTTACTCTCGCCCTGAAATGGCGAATATTTGGAGTGAAGAAAATAAATACCGTGCGTGGCTTGAGGTGGAAATCTTGGCTGACGAGGCATGGGCTGAGTTGGGGGAAATCCCTAAGGAAGATGTGGCTTTGATTCGCGAGAAGGCGGACTTTGACATCGACCGTATCTTGGAGATTGAGCAGGAGACTCGCCACGATGTAGTGGCATTCACGCGTGCGGTTTCTGAGACTCTTGGTGAAGAGCGCAAGTGGGTCCACTATGGTTTGACTTCTACCGATGTGGTGGATACTGCCTACGGTTACCTTTACAAGCAAGCCAACGACATCATCCGTCGTGATCTTGAAAATTTCACCAATATCATTGCTGATAAGGCCAAGGAGCACAAGTTCACCATCATGATGGGGCGTACCCACGGAGTGCATGCGGAGCCGACGACTTTCGGTCTTAAGCTCGCGACTTGGTACAGTGAAATGAAGCGCAATATCGAGCGTTTCGAGCATGCGGCTGCTGGTGTGGAAGCTGGTAAGATTTCTGGTGCGGTTGGGAACTTTGCTAACATCCCACCGTTTGTGGAGCAATACGTCTGCGACAAGCTTGGGATTCGTGCTCAAGAAATCTCTACACAGGTGCTTCCTCGTGACCTTCACGCTGAGTACTTTGCAGTTCTTGCTAGCATTGCGACTTCCATCGAGCGCATGGCAACGGAAATCCGTGGTCTGCAAAAGTCTGAGCAACGCGAAGTAGAAGAGTTCTTTGCCAAGGGGCAAAAGGGTTCATCAGCTATGCCTCACAAACGTAACCCTATCGGTTCTGAAAACATGACTGGTCTTGCGCGTGTTATCCGTGGTCACATGATTACAGCCTATGAGAACGTAGCTCTCTGGCATGAACGTGACATCTCCCACTCATCAGCTGAGCGGATTATCACACCAGATACGACCATCTTGATTGACTACATGCTCAACCGTTTTGGCAATATCGTCAAGAACTTGACGGTCTTCCCAGAAAATATGATCCGCAACATGAACTCAACTTTCGGTCTTATCTTTAGCCAACGGGCTATGTTGACCTTGATTGAGAAAGGCATGACGCGGGAGCAAGCCTATGACCTAGTGCAACCAAAAACAGCCCACTCATGGGATAACCAAGTGGACTTTAAACCGCTTCTGGAAGCTGATCCAGAAGTTACTTCCCGCCTGACCCAAGAAGAAATTGACGAAATCTTCAACCCTCTTTACTACACGAAACGGGTGGATGATATTTTCCACCGTATAGGTTTGGATTAAAACAAAACTAAAAAATCCAGTAAAATCAAACTTGATTTTACTGGATTTTTGTTCTCTCACCAAGCAAAAGCATTGGTTGGGGTTTCTAAGGCTTTTAGCCAGGAATTGTCGGAAACACGGCAGAGGGTAACAGAAAGCCCTGCCATATCTAGGCTTGTGATGAGGTGACCTGTTTTGATAAAAGAAAGTTTCAAGCCCTCAATATCCAATAGTTGCAGGATATCATCTGTGAAAACGAGTTCTTCCAATTTTGAAGTGCCGCCTAAGTTATTGATGAGGAGAATAAATTCTTGTCCTTCTTGCCACTTGAATTTCATTTTGATTTTGTTGATAAGCTCAACAGCAAGCAGTTCGGAAGATTCAAACGGAACCATCCGATAACCGGGCTCACCGTGGATTCCAATTCCGTAGGAAATTTGACCTTGGGGCAAATCAAAGATAGGCAGCTGCTTGCTTGGTAAGGTGGCAGATTTTGTAGCTACTCCTAGTGTCGCAATGGAGGTGGACAGAGAAAGAGCGAGTTTTTCCAACTCATCCAGACTGGCTCCTTCTTTGGCAGCTTGCCCGAGAATTTTATGTAAAAGAATTGTTCCTGCAACCCCGCGGTGGCGGATTTGGAAATTGCTTTTTTCCACAGAAATATCATCATGAGAAATGATGTATTTGACTGGAATTCCTTCCTTGCGTGCTTGATAAATGGCTTGGGAAAATTCTTTAATATCAGCGTCGAAGTTTTTAATAATGACAAAAACGCCCTTGTCTTGATGCAGAAAACGAATGGTTTCTAAAATATGCTCAGCACAGGGGGGCACAAAAATGGGGCCACTAATAGCAGCGGTTAACATACCATCGCCCACATAGCCAAAATGAGCTGGTTCATGACCACTGCCGCCACCCGAAATAATGGGCACGACAGAAGAATCGTGCTGATTATGATAAATGACGGGCAGTTGTTTCAGCTGTGAAAGGTGAGGATACATGCGAGTAATTGCATTGATGTTTTGCTGAATGCTTGAATGAATTGAATTGATAATGTGAACCATATACTTGCCTTAATTTTCTATAGCTGTTTTGATTAGTTGTGTTAAAAGTTGCGCCTGTTGCTGGTAATCTTGCTCAGATAAATCCAGCAGATGTTTGATAGCATTCGCAAGCGCTTGACTGTGATACTGAATGAAAAAATGATACTCCATTTCAGAATGGAAAGGGCGGGAATGATATTCTCTGACGAGTTTGGCTACAAGTTGTTGACAGTAGGTTTGAAAATAAGAAGAAAAGTCATTTTGGTCAACGATGTCAAATAATTGTGCATAAAAACTCTTATTGACGTTAAAATAGTGCAGCAATTCTTGCAGCAGCTGATAGCCAGAGATATATTCCAGATTATCTGTGACTTGCTCTCGCAACTCCGTCTGAAAAATCCATTCTAATAATTCATACTTGTCCAGAAAATGATTGTAAAACGTTTGCCTGCGAATACCGGCGTCTTCCATAATTTGCCGAACAGAGATTTTTTCAAAAGCTTGTTCGGTCAGTAATTTTTTAAAGGATTTGGCAATCCTTTTTTTCGTGATTAAGGATGTTGCCATCTTCCCTCCTCAGTCTTTTTAGTTCTATTCTTAGTTTATCATGAATGATGCAATAGGAAAACTAAAAAGAGGGACAGATTTTTGATTTTGTCCGTTCCAAAATGGAGCAAAGAATTTTACAATAAAAATAAGAAACATAAAGCAAAGGAGAAACTCATGAAAAAAATTATCAATCAACCAACGGCTGTTGTGGACGAAATGCTAGACGGTCTGGCTTATATCCATGGTGATTTGGTGCATCGTGTAGAAGGCTTTGATATCATTGCTCGAAATAGCGAAAAATCTGGCAAGGTAGCGATTATCTCAGGTGGCGGGAGCGGTCATGAGCCTGCTCATGCTGGCTTTGTGGGCGACGGTATGTTGTCAGCTGCGATTTGCGGAGCGGTCTTTACTTCCCCAACTCCTGACCAAGTCTTGCAGGCAATCAAAGAAGCAGACGAGGGCGCAGGTGTATTCATGGTTATCAAGAATTATTCTGGCGACATCATGAACTTTGAAATGGCGCAGGATATGGCAGAAATGGAAGGAATCGAGGTGGCAAGTGTTGTTGTCGATGACGATATTGCTGTTGAGGACAGCCTTTACACGCAAGGCCGCCGTGGAGTTGCTGGTACCATTTTGGTTCATAAGATTTTGGGAAATGCTGCGCGTGCTGGAAAATCACTGAGTGAAATCAAGGCCTTGGCTGACGAATTGGTTCCTCAGATTCATACGGTTGGGCTGGCTCTCAGTGGAGCAACTGTTCCTGAAGTCGGAAAACCCGGCTTTGTGCTTGCTGATGATGAAATTGAATTTGGAATCGGCATTCATGGAGAACCCGGCTATCGCAAAGAAAAAATGCAGCCGTCTAAAGACTTGGCACAAGAATTGGTGGCGAAATTAAAAGATTCTTTTGAATTCAAAGCAGGAGATAAAATCGGAATCCTTATCAATGGTATGGGGGCAACGCCGCTCATGGAACAATACGTCTTTGCCAACGATGTGGCTGGAATTCTCGCAGCAGCAGGTCTGGAAGTTGTTTACAAGAAATTAGGAAATTACATGACATCTATTGACATGGCAGGCATTTCTCTTACCTTTGTCAAATTGGAACGTGAAGACTGGCTGGAAGCTTTGAACAGCCCAGTTGCAACGATTGCTTGGTAGGAGGTACGATATGGATGCAGCATTAGCAAAGAAATGGATGCTTCTCTTTAATGAAAAAATTCAAGCCAACAAAGACTACTTGTCAGAGTTAGACACGCCCATTGGTGACGGAGACCACGGAGGAAATATGGCGCGTGGCATGGCAGCTGTCGTTGAAAATCTGGAAGGAAAGGATTTTGCCAATTCAGCAGAAGTCTTTCAAGTTGTCTCCATGCAATTGCTTAGCAAGGTTGGCGGGGCTTCTGGACCTCTTTACGGCTCAGCTTTCATGGGAATAATGAAGACTGAAAAAGAAGCTGCTAGCTTGGCAGAAGCTGTTCAAGCAGGGCTTGATATGATTCAAAAGCGAGGAAAGGCTGTTCCGGGTGAAAAAACCATGGTGGATGTCTGGTCTGGTGTGGTGATGGCTCTTCAAAAAGGAGAATTGACCAAAGAAACCATTCATACTTTGGTTGAAGCGACGAAAGATATGAAAGCAACGAAGGGTCGGGCTTCTTATGTCGGAGAGCGCTCTATCGGACATATTGACCCCGGTTCGTATTCATCAGGCTTACTTTTTGAAGCCTTGCTAGAAGTGGAGGAAAAAGCATGACAGAAGTTGGGATTGTCATCGTTTCTCATTCAAAATGGATCGCTCAAGGCCTTGTAGATTTAATTTCAGAAGTTGCCAAGGATGTCTTGCTGACCTATGTAGGTGGTACAGAAGATGGCGGCATTGGTACAAGTTTTGAACAAGTCCAAACGATTGTAGAAGCCAATGAAGCAGAGAAGATTTTAGCTTTCTTTGATCTTGGATCGGCTCGCATGAATCTGGAGCTGGTGGCAGACTTTTCAGATAAAGACATCATCATTAACAATGTTCCCATTGTTGAAGGAGCTTATACTACGGCTGCTCTCTTGCAAGCTGGTGCAGATTTGGCGACCATACAAGAACAATTGAAAGAGTTAGAAATTAAGAAATAAAGGAGTTTGATTATGAATCAGTATCTCGGTGAATTTTTAGGAACTTTCATCCTAGTATTGCTTGGCGACGGGGTTGTTGCTGGGAATGTTTTGAGCAAGACAAAAGAGGAAGGAACTGGCTGGGTTGCTATCGTTTTAGGTTGGGGGATTGCTTGTACAGTGGCGGTTTATGTATCTGGATTTTTCAGTCCAGCTCACTTGAATCCAGCGGTTACATTTGCAATGGCCTCTATTGGAGCGATTAGTTGGGGGCAAGTCTTTCCTTTCATTATTGCACAAATGCTGGGTGCCATGGCTGCGGCTTTTGTTCTATGGCTTCACTATTACCCTCATTGGGCTGAAACGAAAGATTCAGGCTTGATTTTAGCCAGCTTTTCAACGGGACCAGCCATTCGCCATACAGCTTCTAACTTTTTGGGGGAAGCACTGGGAACGGCCATTCTTGTCATCACGATTATGGCAATTGGTCCAAATAAAGTTGCTGCTGGTTTGGGTCCAATCATCGTAGGAACGGTTATTTTTGCAGTCGGTTTCTCACTTGGACCAACAACAGGCTATGCAATCAATCCTGCACGGGATTTGGGCCCGCGTATCATGCATGCTCTTTTACCAATCGCAAATAAAGGGGATTCTGACTGGTCCTATGCTTGGATTCCAGTCCTAGGTCCAATTGTCGGCGGTGTCGTAGGGGCTTTGCTCTACAATATCATTTTGGGTGTCATTTAAAAATAGTCAAAAGTAGGTTTCGGCCTACTTTTGTTGTCTCTTCTTGTGCTTCTTGTCTGAATTTTTTATAATAGCTGTATAGAATAGCGAGGATAGAGATGGCAAAGAAGCATTGGCTGAAATTACTTGGAGTGTTTTTGATTTTCGGAATAGTTGCCTGCCATTCAGTTTTGCTAGATCCAGCTGAGCGAATAGATGAACAAAAAGAGTATCAAACTATTGTAGCGAAATTTCACCAGATAACGGTGCCTGAACTCAAAGAAAAGCAGGCTCAGAGTGAAAATTTTTATCTCTACATTGGGCGAGGAACTTGTCCACACTGTAGGCGATTTGTGAAACAGCTGGAACGAATCAAAACAAAATCTTTTTATTATTTAGAGAGTGAGAAAAAGACGCCAGAGTTAGTTGCTTTTCGTGAGGCATATAAGATAAAATTTGTTCCTTATTTTGGAAAATTTAGTGGTTTTACAGAAGAAAAAGTGCTACAAATCAAGAAAAATATGACTGCTAAAAAAATTGAGGATTTTATTAAGTAGGAGAAAAACAAGGTGACAGTAAATCTTGTTTTTTTCTTATAGCAAGAATAGAAAAATTGTTAAATAAAAAAAACAAAATACTTTTCAAATTGGTCTAGACGGGTTATAATGATGTCAAGATATAAAAAAGAGAGTGGGACAGAAATCAGTAGTTTCGTAGAAACTTGATTTCATCGTCCCACCTCTGCACAGCTCGAAAGGTTTGGAAATAAAGTCAAGTGAAGCTTGACGTCAAAAGGGCTGTAAAAGTTGATTTATCAACGTGTTAGAGTCCACTCAGCAGTGATTGATTGGCACTAAAGTGCCTAATCAATTGTGCATGGGAAACTCTACATTGACTAAAGTCAATAGAGCTTCTCCAAACTACTGCGTTTTATAATTCTAACTATATAAACAAAGGAAGCCGAGCACTTTGTCCCAGCTTCTTATATAAAAATAATTAGTGATTTCCACTGCGTGACACGAACTTGATTTTAAAGAAATCACCACGTTTGTAGGCTTCGCTATACTCTAAAATTTGTCCTGTACTTTCTAACTGTGTTGTTTTTACTTGGAAGACGGTCGGGAAGTTTGTGTCAATGTCCAGTAATGTTGCAACAGCTTCTGGTGTCGGGAAGATAATTTCATTAGTTTCTTCAAAGTGCTCATCATTCATGTGAATATGATAGTCTTGTTTGAAGCGATTGTAGATAGAGCTGTAATATTCAAGATCTGGATAATTTGCGTTGATATATTGCTCTGGGATATAGGATTGATGATAGATGTAAGGAGTATCTTTCGCTTTACGAAGTCGCTCGATTTTATAGTAAAATTGATGTCCCTTCAAATCTAACTTATCAAGAAATTTCAAGTCGTTTCCGCGCTCGATCGATAAAACGGTCACTTGATCATTTTGGGTAGGAAATATCTCAACGTCAGAAAATTCAACGAGTTTGTGCTTACGCGCGCGCGACACAAATGTTCCTTTTCCTTGCTGACGAATGATATATCCGTCTTTTGCTAGCTCATTTAAAGCTCTGACAACAGTAATAGAACTCACATCGTACATTGTGATTAGCTCAGCTTCTGTATAAAATTTATCTCCATTCTCAAATTGACCCGAGATAATCTTGCTTTTGAGTTCGTCTTTAATGTATTGGTATTTAGGGATTGCCATGTTATTCACCTCTCTTTCGCTTCCCTCTCATAAAAAATTTTACCATAATTTTTCTTAAAATGGTTAAATTTATTAAATTTTTCAAAAACTATTGACATTTCATACAAAATATATTATACTAACCAATGTAAACGATTGCAAAATCGAAGATTTGTTGTGTGAAAGAAGGAAATGATTTGGCAAGATTTGAGATTAAAGAAGAATTTTATCTGAATCAACAGCCTTTTAAAATATTGTCTGGTGCCATTCATTATTTTCGGATTCAGCCAGATGATTGGTATCATTCGCTTTATAATTTGAAAGCTCTGGGCTTTAATACGGTAGAAACCTACATTCCATGGAACGTCCATGAACCTCAGAAAGGGCAGTTTTGCTTTGAGGGGATCTTGGATTTGGAGAAATTTCTTCAAATTGCACAGGATTTGGACTTATACGTTATTCTTCGTCCGTCGCCTTACATTTGTGCAGAATGGGAATTTGGTGGTTTGCCGACTTGGCTTTTAGAAGAAGATATGAGAATTCGTTCTTCTGACCCTGCTTATCTTGCAGCAGTTGCTAGTTATTACGATGAATTGATGCCGCGCTTAGTCCCGCATCTTTTGGAAAATGGCGGCAACATTCTCATGATGCAGGTCGAAAATGAATATGGCTCGTATGGCGAAGATAAGGAATATTTGAGAGCTGTTCGAGATATGATGTTAGAGCGAGGTGTGACTTGCCCGTTATTTACGTCAGACGGGCCTTGGCGTGCGGCGTTGAGGGCAGGAACGCTTATTGAGGATGATGTATTTGTAACGGGGAACTTTGGCTCCAAAGCAAAAGAAAATTTCGCGCAGATGCAGGAATTCTTTGATGAACATGGCAAGAAGTGGCCGCTCATGTGTATGGAATTTTGGGACGGTTGGTTCAATCGTTGGAAGGAGCCGGTTGTCACGCGAGATCCAGAAGAGTTGGCTGAAGCGGTTCACGAAGTCTTGCAACAAGGCAGTATCAATCTTTATATGTTTCACGGGGGCACAAATTTTGGTTTTATGAATGGCTGTTCAGCGCGAGGAAACATTGATCTGCCGCAAGTAACGTCTTATGATTACGAAGCTCTCCTTGATGAACAAGGAAATCCAACACCTAAATACTTTGCTATTCAGCAAATGTTAAAAAAATATTATCCAGAGTATCCACAAATGGAGCCTTTGGTAAAAGAATCGTTTGAGTTAAAGAATATTCCGCTCAGTGAGAAAGTTAGTTTATTTGAGACTTTAGAAGATGTAGCGCAGCCAATCGAGAGCTTGTATCCTATGAAAATGGAGGAGTTGGGCCAAAATGTTGGTTATCTGCTCTATCGTACAGAAGCGGAATGGGATGCGGACGAGGAACGGATTCGTGTCATTGATGCGCGTGACCGCATGCAGCTTTTTGTCGATGAAGAGCTTGTCGTCAATCAGTATCAAATGGAAATTGGTGAAGACATCTTTGTTCCCCGGCAGAAGCAATCCACGCATCAGATTGATATTTTGATAGAAAACATGGGGCGTGTTAACTATGGGCATAAACTTTTGGCAGAAAGCCAGCATAAAGGTATTCGCACAGGAGTTTGCAAAGATCTTCATTTTATGCTCCATTGGAAACAGTATCCATTAGAGTTGAAAAATCCAGAAAAAATTGATTTTACGAAAGAATGGCATGAAAATCAGCCAGCTTTCTATGCGTTTGACGTTGAATTGAAAGCGCTTAAAGATACTTATCTGGAGTTGACCCACTTTGGCAAAGGAATCGTCTTTGTCAATGGTGTCAATATCGGTCGCTTCTGGGATGTCGGACCGACCTTATCGCTGTATATTCCACATGGTCTCTTAACTATCGGAAAAAATCGTATCATTATTTTTGAAACTGAAGGGAAATACAGCGAATTTATTCATTTAGTTCACAAACCTACATTTAAAACAATAAAGGGGGCAAAATTATGACAATTGTAGGGAATCGGATTGATGGACGTTTGATCCATGGGCAAGTAGCTAATCTTTGGACTACAAAATTAAACATCTCACGTATCATGGTAGTAGATGATGAAGTGGCAGAAAATGCTATTGAAAAAAGCGGCTTGAAATTGGCGACACCAGCTGGTGTGAAATTGAGTGTTTTACCAGTTGCAAAAGCAGCAGAAAATATTCTAGCCGGCAAATATGATAGCCAACGCCTGCTCATTGTTGCGAGAAAGCCAGACCGCTTTTTGAAATTAGTAGAAGCAGGCGTGCCAATTGAAACACTCAATGTAGGCAATATGTCGCAAACACCTGAAACGCGTTCTATCACACGCTCAATTAACGTAGTAGATGAAGACGTGGTAGTATTTAACAAGTTGCATGAAAAAGGTGTGACAATAACAGCTCAAATGGTTCCAAATGATCCAGTTGAAGACTTTATGAAATTATTGAAATAAATTTAGGAGGTCATTGTTATGATACAATGGTGGCAAATTCTCTTACTGACGCTGTATTCAGCGTATCAAATTTTGGATGAGTTGACGATTAACTCATCAGCTGGCTCCCCTGTTTTTGCAGGTTTTATCACTGGTTTGGTCATGGGAGATTTGAAGACTGGCCTATTTATTGGTGGCAGTCTCCAGCTCGTTGTGCTTGGGGTTGGTACATTCGGTGGTGCCTCTCGGATTGATGCAACGTCTGGTGCGGTTCTTGCAACAGCATTCTCTGTGGCAACAGGTATGAAATCAGAACTCGCTATTTCAGCTATTGCCGTTCCGGTAGCAGCCTTGCTGGTTTATACAGACGTTCTTGGACGTTTCTCTACGACTTACTTTGCACATCGTATTGATGCAGCGGTTGAAAAATTTGACTACAAAGGCATTGAACGCAATTACTTACTAGGTGCCATTCCATGGGGACTTTCACGTGCCCTTCCAGTATTTCTGGCTTTGTGGCTCGGTGGAGATGCTGTAAAAGCCTTCTCAGACTGGCTTGCCAATAATGCACAATGGATCGCAGACGGATTGATTCTTGCAGGTAAAATGCTTCCTGGTGTCGGTTTTGCAATTTTGCTTCGTTACCTTCCGGTCAAGAAAAATCTTCATTATCTTGGTTTAGGTTTTGCCATTACAGCTATGTTGAAAGTTGTTTTTGACTATATTTCAACATTGGCAGCTGCTTCAGGAGCTGTCAAACAACTCGCTACAGCTCTTGGTGGTGCAAAATTTGAAGGTCTACCAATGATTGGGATTGCGATTATTGGCTTTGCCTTGGCAACAATCAACTATAAAAATGCGACTAATAAACAAGTCGTGACTGTTGCTGCAGAACAATCAGAAAGTGGGGAAATTGACGATGACGAACTCTAATTACAAATTAACAAAAGAAGATTTTAACCAAATCAACCGTCGTAGTCTCTTTACTTTCCAATGGGGTTGGAACTACGAGCGTATGCAAGCGTCAGGCTATCTTTATATGATTTTGCCGCAATTGCGCAAGATATATGGAGACGGTACGCCAGAATTAAAGGAAATGATGCGGACACATACGCAATTCTTCAACACATCTAACTTTTTCCATACTTTAGTAACAGGGATTGATCTAGCACTTGAAGAAAATGAAGGAGTTGCGGCTAAAGATACCGTTACAGGGATTAAAACCGGTTTAATGGGGCCATTTGCAGCGATTGGCGATGCGATTTTTGGTTCTACTATTCCTGCTATTATGGGTGGTCTGGCTGCTGGACTTGCTGTTGAAGGCAATCCTCTTGGAATTTTCCTTTGGATAGCTGTGACAATCGCAATCAATGTCTTCCGTTGGAAACAATTAGAGTTTGCCCACAAAGAAGGGGTGAAATTAGTTACAACCATGCAGGACAAATTGTCTGCCATCACAGATGCTGCAACAGTTCTTGGTGTTTTCATGGTGGCGGCCTTGATTGCTACGATGATTAACTTTAAATTTACCTATACACAAAGTTTTGGTGGTGTAACCTTCAATCTTCAAGAAACATTGGATAAAATCTTCCCGCGTTTGGTTCCGGCATTGTTTACTGGTTTTGTTTATTGGCTGCTTGGTAAAAAAGGTATGAATTCAACCAAAGCAATCTTTATTGTCATTATTATTGCAATTGGTGTTTCTGCGCTTTCACACTTTACTCATACGCCAATCTTAGGTGTTTAAAAGGAGCTTTTCTATAAATGACAAAACAACTTGTACTGGTCAGTCACGGTCGCTTTTGCGAAGAATTGAAGAAAAGCACCGAAATGATTATGGGGCCACTGGACTTCATTCATACAGTTCCTCTGCTTCCAGAGGAAGGAATAGACGACTTTACTGCTAAATTTTCAGCGACTGTAAAAGATTTAGGTGATTATATCGTCTTTGCCGACCTGCTTGGTGGAACACCTTGCAATGTCGTTAGCCGTCTGATTTTGGAAGGACTCCAAATTGAACTTTATGCAGGGATGAATATGCCAATGGTGATTGAATTTATCAATTCTGCCCTAACTGGCGTAGAAGCAAAATATATCGAAAAAGCGAACAAATACATCGTGAAAGTCAATGATGTATTAGCAGAAATGAACGATGACGAAGATGAATAAAGGAGTGTCCAGCTAATAGTCGCTGAAAAACACGTCCTTGCTTGAATTGCTCCAATGAGCAATCTGTATAACTAAGGGGGCTGGGGCAAGAAAATGGATTTCTTTGAAATCATCATTTTCCCACTCCCTTTCTTTTAGTTAGCATTGCAAAGCAGAAAGGAGAACCATGCTAGATTATACAAAGGAAGACTTGATTGAATTAGGTGCGGAAATCACCACACGGGAAATCTATCAACAGCCACAAGTTTGGCAGACGGCTTTTGAAAATTATAAAGCGCAATCTGATGAGATTGTAGCTTTTCTAAATGGGATTGGTGAAAAGCATGATTATATCAAGGTTATTTTGACAGGGGCTGGGACATCAGCCTATGTCGGAGATACCCTTTTGCCTTATTTCAGAAAGATTTACGATGAACGCAAGTGGAACTTTAATGCCATTGCAACGACAGATATTGTCGCTAATCCGCTTGCTTATCTGCACAAGGAAGTGACGACCATTTTGGTTTCCTTTGCTCGTAGTGGCAATTCACCAGAGAGTGTTGCGGCAGTTGACTTGGCAAAAGACATAGTTGAGGAACTTTACCAAATCACGATTACATGCGCCGAAGAAGGTAAATTAGCCCAGCAAGCACACGGTGACGAACGCAATTTGCTCTTGCTCCAACCTGCACCGTCAAATGATGCTGGCTTTGCCATGACATCGAGCTTTACGTCTATGATGTTGACAGCCTTGCTCGTCTTTGACAAAGCAGATTTAGCTGCAAAAGCCGAAAAAGTTTCTACTTTGATAGCCTTGAGCCAAGAAATGTTAGACTCGGCAGAAGCGATTCAAAAGATGGTTTCCTTGGATTACAATCGTGTCATTTATCTGGGAGCAGGTCCTTTCTTTGGCTTGGCGCATGAAGCTCAGTTGAAAATTTTAGAATTGACAGCAGGACAAGTGGCAACGATGTATGAAAGCCCAGTCGGATTCCGTCACGGTCCAAAGTCGTTAGTGAATGAAAAGACGGTCGTTGTGGTGTTTGGATCGACAGATCCCTACACCAAATTATACGACCTTGACTTAGTACGAGAAGTAGCCGGAGATGAGATTGCCCGCAAGGTAATTTTATTGACAGAACAAAAAGAAGATTTGGAAAATATTGAACAAGTCATTCTTTCTAGTCAACAGCTAGCAGATGATGTTTATCGCGTATTCCCTTATATTGTTTATGGTCAATTATTTGCCTTGTTGACAGCCCTCAAGGTGAAAAATCGTCCAGACACACCGTCTCCGACAGGCACCGTCAACCGTGTTGTGCAGGGTGTTATCATTCACTCATTTGACAAAGAATAGGAAGGAATCCATGGAAAAATTAAGGATTAGTCACGAAAAATTAGCACACTTAAAGAATCTTTCAGATGAAAATGACATTATTGGAGCTTTGGCGATTGACCAGAGAGGTTCGTTGAAAAAAATGCTGGCAAGTGGCGCACATGCTGTATCAGGAAATGAAGCATTGATTGAATTTAAACAATTGATTTCCAGTCAGTTGACTCCGTATGCAACTTCTATCCTTTTGGATCCAGAATTCGGTGTACCTGCTACCAAATTACGTGCGCCAGAATGCGGTCTTATTGTTGCTTATGAAAAAACGGGCTATGATGCGACGACAGAAGGGCGCCTGCCAGACTTGCTACCAAATTGGTCAGCCAAACGCATGAAAGAGTTGGGCGCTGACGCGGTCAAGGTTTTGATTTACTATGATGTAGATGACAAGCCTGAAATCAACGACATCAAACAAGCCTGGGTAGAGCGCGTAGGAAGCGAATGTGTGGCAGAAGACATTCCTTACTTCCTTGAAATCTTGACTTATGATAGGAAGCGTGCTAGTGTAGTAGATGCAGATTATGCGAAAGTAAAACCACACAAAGTCAATGAAGCCATGAAGCTCTTTTCAGATCCACGCTACAATGTTGATGTCTTGAAAGTGGAAGTACCGGTCAATATGAATTTTGTCGAAGGGTTTACGAAAGGCGGAGTTGAAGCTGTCTACAACCTCGCGGAAGCCAAGACATTTTTCAAAGAGCAGTCTGATGCAACTCATCTGCCCTTTATTTTCCTGAGTGCTGGAGTTAGCGCAGATCTTTTCCAGGAAACGCTGAAAGTAGCGCATGAAGCAGGTTCTCAATTCAACGGTGTCCTTTGCGGACGTGCTACTTGGAAAGATGCAGTTACGGTCTTTGCAGATCAAGGAGCAGATGCAGCTAAAGCTTGGCTAGATGAAGCGGGGCGTCAAAATATTGAATACTTGAATCGTGTTATACGTGAAACAGCTGTTTCGTGGACGGAAAAACTAAAAATTTAAAATAGGAAAACATAAATTTGTAATAAAAATAAGGAAAGTTGTATGAAATCTTATCAAGAAGCTATTTTTGGAACATTTCAAGGAAAAGATATTGTTGCTTATACATTTGAAAATGACTTGGGCTATCGTTTGAAAGTCATGACTTATGGTGCGACTGTCTTAGAGTATGTCACTCCGGATAAAAATCATGAATTTGCAAATATCGTGGTGGGGTTTGATCATTTTGATGCCTATGTAGGCAACAGCCCTAAATATGGTGCAAGCGTCGGACCAGTTGCAGGACGGATTGCAAAAGCACAGTTTGAGCTGAATGGCGAAACCTATCAGTTAGAAGTCAACAACGCAGAAAATTGCAATCATAGCGGTTCTACTGGCTGGGACAGTGCTATTTTTCAAGTTGAGGAAGTCACAAATGAAGGCGTCACTTTCTATACCGAACGTGCAGATGGAACGGGTGGTTTTCCGGGAAATCTGAAAGTCTGGGTTTCTTATACTTTAACGGAACTAGGTGAGTTAGAGATTTCTTACCAAGTTCAGACGGACAAGGATACCTTGGCCAATCCAACCAATCACAGTTACTTCAACTTATCAGGCAATTTCAGCCAACCAATTGATAACTGTATCTTGCAGCTAAATACCTCAGGGGTATTTCCAATCGCACCAGACGGCGTACCTGCTAAAGTCGCTGATTCAAACCGCAATTTTGTCAAAGACTTAACAAAAGGTGTGACTTTGAAAGATATTTTTGCCAATCAAGATGAGCAGATTCAGATTGTGTCCGGTCTGGATCATCCATTTGCATTGGAAAAAGGAGAGAAGGAAGCAGGTTCCTTGTATGATCCTAAATCCGGTCGCCTTTTGACATTTAAAACAAGTGCGCCTTGCTTAGTGACTTACTCAGCAAACTTTGTAGATGATACGGTCATTTTAAATGGACAATCCATGATTCAACACAATGGCTTGGCTCTTGAAACCCAAGCCCTACCAGATGCCATTCACAGCGACCTGAAAGCTGATGTTATCTTGAAAGCAGGTGAGGTTTTTACCAGCACAACCATTTATCATGCAACAAGCAAATGAAAATGAATATTGAAAACGGCAGTACATTTTTCTGTCGTTTTTGATTTAAGACATTTAGTATCATCAAACATTATCATAATCTCATTCCTTTTGATTTCTATTTGTAAAATCTAAGGTTAAACCAGCTTACCAACCTGATTTTTTGCTATAATAGTATCTATGAGTAGAATTTTGGATAATGAATTGATGGGAGACGAGGAGCTCGTAGAGCGCACATTGCGTCCCCAGTATTTACAAGAATACATCGGTCAAGACAAGGTCAAAAATCAACTGAAAATTTTCATTGAGGCAGCTAAACTGCGAGATGAAGCACTAGATCACACGTTGCTTTTTGGACCTCCAGGGTTGGGAAAGACCACTATGGCTTTTGTCATCGCCAATGAGCTAGGAGTTAATCTCAAGCAAACTTCTGGTCCGGTCATCGAAAAAGCAGGCGATTTGGTGGCAATCTTGAACGATTTGGAGCCGGGAGATGTTCTCTTTATTGATGAGATTCACCGCTTGCCTATGTCTGTTGAAGAGGTGCTCTATAGCGCTATGGAGGACTTTTACATTGATATTATGATTGGCTCTGGCGAGACCAGTCGTAGTGTTCACTTGGACTTGCCACCGTTTACCTTGATTGGAGCAACGACCCGAGCTGGTATGTTGTCCAATCCTTTACGGGCTCGTTTTGGCATTACTGGTCACATGGAATATTATGCAGAAGCAGATTTGACCGAGATTGTGGAGCGAACGGCAGAAATCTTTGAAATGGACATCACTCATGAAGCAGCTGAAGAATTAGCACTGCGTAGCCGAGGCACGCCTCGGATTGCCAATCGACTTCTTAAACGCGTACGAGATTTTGCTCAGATTATGGGTGACGGGCTGATTGATGACCAAATTACTGATCAAGCGCTGACGATGCTGGATGTGGATCAAGAAGGCTTAGATTATGTGGATCAGAAGATTCTCAAGACCATGATTGAGGTTTATGGCGGCGGGCCAGTTGGTCTGGGGACTCTGTCTGTCAATATCGCAGAAGAGCAGGAAACGGTAGAAGACATGTATGAGCCTTATTTGATCCAGAAAGGATTTGTTATGCGAACTCGAACAGGGCGCGTGGCAACTCGTAAAGCTTACGAGCATTTGGGTTATGAATATTTGGAGAAATAACATGCTGTCCGAAAAAGAGATTTTACATGCGTTTTCATCAGACCGAGATATGATGACTATCTTACAGATTATCTATGACTTGCAATTGAAAAACAGCTGGCTTTGTGCTGGTTCGGTGCGAAATTTCATCTGGAATATCCTGTCGGACAAGCCCGGCTTTGATACAGAGACGGATGTGGATGTGATTTTCTTTGACCCAGATGTTTCTTATGAGGAAACACTCAACATTGAAAATCGGCTCAAGCGAGAATTTCCACATTACCATTGGGAAGTCAAGAATCAAGTCTATATGCATATCCACAGTCCAAATACCCAATCTTATATTAGCTCGCAAGATGCCATGAGTAAATATCCAGAGCGCTGTACAGCTGTGGGTTTACGTTTGTTGGATAATAGACAGCTGGAACTCTTTGCGCCTTATGGCTTAGACGACATTCTCCATTTTCGTGTTCAGCCGACTCCGCATTTCCTAGAAGATGCAGATAGGAGACAGCTCTATAATATGAGAATGCAGAAAAAAGATTGGCAGAAGAAGTGGAACAATCTTCAAATTGAATTTCTTTAAAATTTCTCAAAAATAGTAAAATCTTTAAGAAAAATTTAAGTCAGAATCGGTATACTATAATTACAAGTTGAGAAGAACTTAACTTGAACTCCTAAAAACTTTTCTTTTTCATAATAATCTCCCTATAAGAGTCGCCCAATCGGCGGCTTTTTTGAGATTTATAAAGAATTGAAAAAATCTCAAGGGTTAAAATCCCTATTTTTATAGATTTTGTTATAATAGTAAAGAGGTCTATGCTATGAAAAAAATTGTGTTTGTTTGCCTGGGAAATATCTGTCGCAGTCCAATGGCAGAATTTGTGATGAAAGATTTGACAGATGAAGTTTATGTTGAAAGTCGTGCGACTTCGGATTGGGAACATGGGAATCCAATTCACTCTGGAACGCAGGCAATTTTCAGGAAATATGCCATTCCTTATGATAAAGGTAAGACCTCGCAGCAAATATCAATACAGGACTTTGAACGTTTTGATTATATTATCGGAATGGACCAATCCAATCTTCAGGATTTAAAGAAAATGGCGCCAAAGCAATATGCTAGTAAAATTTTCCAATTTGAAGAGAAAAGTGTGCCAGATCCGTGGTACACAGGAGATTTTGATGAAACCTATCAGCTTGTATTGGAAGGTTGTCAAAAGTGGCTGGAGCAGATGAAGAACGAAGATTAAGTAAAAAATGGATACACTAAAAGCATTTTACGAAAAATATAAAATTTATCTTACAAGGCATAATTTAGAGTTGCTAACAGTAACAGTTATTGTCATATCAGCGATTGTTGCCTTTACATCAGGGATTCCAAGTCAAGGGGCATTGACGTTGGATAAAGGAGCAATCAAGTACAATGGTAGCCTTGTTCGTGGGAAAATGAGTGGACAAGGAACCTTGACTTTTAAAAATGGCGATGTCTATAAAGGGCATTTTAAAAATGGAATGTTTAATGGGCAAGGAACCTTTACAGCTAAAGCTGGCTGGAAGTACGAAGGCAACTTTGTGAATGGACAGCCTGAGGGGCAAGGTAAATTAACAACAGAAAATAATGTTGTCTACAAGGGAAAGTTTAAACAGGGGATTTATCAAAATGCGCATTAAATGGTTTTCATTAGTGAGGATTACAGGGTTACTCCTAGTTCTGCTCTATCATTTCTTCCAGAAAGCTTTTCCTGGCGGGTTTATTGGTGTGGATATTTTCTTCACTTTCTCAGGCTTTTTGATTACGTCTCTTTTAATTGATGAATTTGCCAGAGACAAAGACATTGATGTTAAAGGATTCTTGAGACGTCGCTTTTATCGGATTGTGCCACCGCTTGTCTTTATGATTTTGATTGTCATGCCCTTTACCCTGTTGATTCGGAAGGATTTTGTGGCTGGTATTGGGACGCAAATCGCTGCTGCACTCGGCTTTGTGACAAATTTTTATGAAATTTTGTCTGGTGGAAATTACGAGAGTCAATTTATCCAACATCTCTTTGTGCACACATGGAGCTTGGCGTTGGAAATGCACTACTATATTTTATGGGGCTTAGCAACATGGTATTTAGCTAAGAAAAGTAAAACCATTGGGCAATTTCGAGGGATTATCTTTCTTTTATCATCTGCTTTATTCTTGATTAGTTTTCTCTCTATGTTTGTCAGAAGCTTCTTCTCTTCAAACTTTTCTGTGATTTACTTTTCAAGTTTCACGCATATCTTCCCGTTTTTTGCAGGAAGTATTTTAGCGACACTTTCGGGTGTGAGTGATTTGGGAGCACCTTTTCGTAAAATGGAGCAGGCGCTTGATTTGAAAAATACCTTTTATCTACTTGGTGGTAGTTTTGCAGCTTTGCTGTTATTAACATTCCTCCTGAGATTTGATAATTTATTGACTTATCTGTTTGGTTTCCTTTTGGCAACGGTATTTTCAGTCGTGATGATTTTGGCAACGCGTGTGCTTCATGAGAAGACACCGCATGTTGATGAGCCGCCCGTTATCACATTTATTGCAGATACGAGCTATGGCGTGTATTTGTTCCATTGGCCGTTTTACATCATCTTTTCCCAATTGATGGGCAATGGATGGGCAGTTCTATTGACCACCGTGCTTTCCTTTGCTTTGGCGGCTTTCTCTTTCTATCTGTTAGAGCCGACATTAGCGGGTAGAGAGCCAAGAGTATTTGGCTTGAAGATGGACATTAAGCAAATCACAACGCCTGTATTTTATAGTTTGATTCCATTAATACTGGTTTCTTTTGTCATTATCGTGACTGCTCCGAAAATTGGTGCTTTTGAGGAAAATTTGCTCGTCAATGGGTTAAATCAAGCTGACAGTAAAATGCAGATTACTCGTACCCAAGCTGATAATGTGAGTGCCAGTCAATACAACGTAGCAAAGGGTACGACAGTTATCGGAGATTCGGTAGCTTTGCGAGCAAGTGAATGGCTCAAGCAGGCTATGCCGGAAATTCAAGTGGATGCAGCAGTCAGTCGAAACTTAGAATCGGGCTTGCAAGTCTATCAAACTGATATTTCAAACAAAGTACTTCTGGAGACAGTGGTCTTAGCTTTAGGAACTAATACGGTTGATAACTACGAAAGTTTGCTCAATCAATTTATTGAGAAATTACCAAAAGGACATCGTTTGGTTTTAGTGACGCCGTATGATGGTCGGACAGCACATAACGCTTCTAGCTTGGCAGTCAAAACACGTCAGTATGAATTGGAATTGGCGAAAAAATACGATTATGTCTTTGTGGCAGATTGGTATCAAACAGCTATTGAACATCCTGAAATTTGGTACGGCACAGACTATGTGCATTTTGGCTCAGAAACAACAACGATTACCAAAGGCGGAGAACTCTATGCTCAAACAGTCAAACAAACGATTGATGAAGCAACGAAAAAAGGAACCGTTAAGAAATAATAAAGAAAGTAGAAGTCATGGATTGCATTGCGATTCATGACCTTTTTGTACTATCAAAAGACAGTACAGAGCAAATACGCAGCAAAAAGAGCTTTTTTACACAATTTTTTCGCCCATAAAACCTTGGCTCAAGTATGTGAAATATATAATTTTAAGTTTTAAACTTCACAAACAATGTTTTTAAATATAATAGAAAACTCATGTTTTGAAATAAATTCACAATATAAAAGAAAAAGTTTGTGAAGTTTGCATGAAACTGTTTACAAGAGAAAAAAAATAAGGTATAATAATCTTGTGAAAAATTTAACAAAGGGTTTATAAAAATCCTAAAAACCATTGGAGGAACACATGGCTGATAAAAAAACATTAACTCCCGAAGAAAAAAAGTTAGCTGCTGAAAAGCATGTTGACGAACTCGTTCAAAAAGGGCTAGTTGCTCTGGAAGAAATGAGAAAATTAAATCAAGAACAAGTAGACTACATTGTTGCAAAAGCTTCAGTTGCTGCTCTTGATGCACATGGTATCTTAGCAGAACATGCTGTTAAAGAAACAGGTCGCGGCGTCTTTGAAGACAAAGCAACAAAAAACCTTTTTGCCTGCGAACATGTTGTTAACAATATGCGTGGTGTTAAAACTGTTGGTGTGATTGAAGATGATCCTATTACAGGTTTAACGAAAATTGCTGAACCGGTCGGAGTAATCTGCGGAATCACTCCAACGACCAACCCAACTTCAACAGCGATTTTTAAATCATTGATTTCGTTGAAAACGCGTAATCCAATTATCTTTGCTTTCCACCCATCTGCTCAAGAATCTTCTGCTCATGCGGCACAAATCGTACGTGATGCAGCGATTGCAGCAGGTGCACCTGAAAACTGTGTTCAATGGATTACACAGCCATCTATGGAAGCAACAACAGCTTTGATGAACCACGAAGGGATTGCAACAATCCTTGCGACTGGTGGGAACGCCATGGTAAAAGCTGCTTATTCATGCGGCAAACCTGCTCTTGGAGTTGGTGCTGGTAACGTTCCAGCTTACGTTGAAAAATCAGCAAATATCCGCCAAGCAGCACATGATATCGTGATGTCCAAATCATTTGATAATGGTATGGTCTGTGCATCTGAGCAAGCCGTGATCATTGATAAAGAAATCTATGATGAATTTGTAGAAGAATTCAAATCTTACCATACTTACTTTGTCAACAAGAAAGAAAAAGCGCTTTTGGAAGAATTCTGTTTTGGTGCAAAAGCTAACAGCAAGAACTGCGCTGGTGCAAAATTGAACCCAAATATTGTTGGTAAACCAGCTACGTGGATTGCTGAGCAAGCAGGATTCAAAGTACCAGAAGGTACGAATATCTTGGCCGCTGAATGTGCAGAAGTTGGAATTAAAGAACCATTGACTCGTGAAAAATTATCACCTGTTATTGCAGTTTTGAAAGCTGAAGATACTGAAGATGGACTTAAAAAAGCTCGTCAAATGGTTGAATTTAATGGTCTAGGACACTCAGCTGCTATCCATACAAAAGATGAAGCTCTTGCAAAACGTTTCGGTACGGAAATAAAGGCAATGCGTATTATCTGGAACTCTCCATCTACTTTTGGTGGTATCGGTGATGTATACAACGCCTTCATTCCATCATTAACACTTGGATGTGGTTCATACGGACACAACTCAGTTGGTGATAACGTATCAGCTATCAACCTTCTTAACATCAAGAAAGTAGGAAAACGTAGAAATAATATGCAATGGTTTAAAGTTCCTTCAAAAATCTACTTCGAACGTAACTCAATCCAATACCTTCAAACTTGCGAAGGTATCGAACGTGTCATGATTGTTACCGATAAATCAATTGAAAAACTCGGTTTTGTACAACGTGTGATTGACCAATTGAATCTTCGTAAAAACAAAGTCACGATTCAAGTCTTCTCAGATGTTGAACCAGATCCAGATATCACAACAGTTCGTCGTGGTGTTGAAGTAATGCGCTCGTTTGAACCAGATACTATCATTGCCCTTGGTGGTGGCTCACCAATGGATGCGGCTAAAGGTATGTGGATGTTCTATGAACAGCCAGACGTTGACTTCGGTGACCTCGTTCAAAAATTCATGGATATCCGCAAACGTGCCTTCAAATTCCCATCACTTGGTAAGAAAGCACAGTATATTGGTATTCCAACAACATCTGGTACAGGTTCAGAAGTAACACCGTTTGCAGTTATCTCTGACAAGGCAAACAACCGGAAATACCCAATCACTGACTACGCTTTGACACCAACCATTGCAATTGTTGACCCTGCTTTGGTAGAATCTGTTCCAGCATTTATTGCTGCTGACACAGGTATGGATGTCTTGACACACGCAACTGAAGCTTATACTTCTAACTTTGCCAATGACTATACAGATGGTATTGCTCTTCAAACCATCAAGTTAGTCTTCAAATACTTGGAAAAATCTGTAAAAACGGCTGACCCAGAAGCCCGTGAAAAGATGCATAATGCCTCTACAATGGCTGGTATGGCCTTTGCAAATGCCTTCCTTGGAATGAGTCACTCAATGGCGCATAAGATTGGTGCTGTTCACCACACCATTCACGGACGTACAAATGCTATTTTACTTCCTTATGTTATCCGTTACAATGGAACTCGTCCATCTAAAACTACAACATGGCCTAAGTACAACTACTGGAAAGCTGATGAAAAATTCCAAGATATTGCTCGTATGCTAGGTCTTCCTTGCTCAACACCAGAAGAAGCGGTTGAAGCGTATGCCAAAGCTGTTTATGACCTTGGTGTAGCGGTTGGTATCAAGATGAACTTTAAAGATCAAGGTATTGATGAAAAAACTTGGAAAGATAGCTTACATGATATTGCCGTTCTTGCTTATGAAGATCAATGTTCACCAGCAAATCCACGCTTGCCAATAGTTACTGACATGGAAGAAATTATGGCTGATGCCTACTATGGCTATGCAGAACGTCCAGGACGTCGTAAATAGACAGTAAAGTTTGTTCTAATTTGAATCGTTCGTCATTGTACAGACAATGTATTCAGATTTTTAGACATAAAACAGTTTATCAGTCACCATCTCCCTGCTTTTGTAGGGAGATTTTTCTATTTGGAGAGAGTGTCCTTTCTCTTGCTTGATATTGTATGCGTTTTCCTGTAAACTAGTTGTGAAAAAAGGAGGGCGGTCATGTTTCAATTGTTGGTATTTGATATGGACGATGTCATTGTGGATACAGAAAATCTTATACTTCTCTTTGCCCTAAAATATCAGAATAGACTGATAAGTTTTGAATCTGTAAATTTGATACTAAAATAATGAAAAGTTGATGTTGCAAAAAGCATTATGAGTGTTATAATATAGTCGTGTAAGCGGTTTCTAAAATAGATGATATTTATAAAAAATAAGGAGGAAATATAATGTCAGTATTTTATGTTCCATCAGTTAATCTTATTGGTTGTGGTGTGATTAATGAAATAGGTGGTCATATCAAAGAGTTGGGGTATAAGAAAGCTCTCTTGGTGACAGACCATTATATTGCAAGTAGTGACATTTTACCTAAGGTAACTGCACCACTTGATAAGGAAGGCATTGAGTATGTCGTTTTTAGTGATGTTGAGCCAAATCCAACTGTTAAAAATGTTGAAGATGGTTTAGCTGTTTTGCGAGATAATAATTGTGATTTTATTATTTCACTTGGTGGTGGTTCGCCGCAAGATGCTGCAAGTAGTATTTCAATTCTTGCAACGAATGGTGGGCGTCCGCAAGATTACGAAGGTGTTCACAAATCAAAGGAAAAAGGCTTGCCGGTTGTAGCAATCAATACGACAGCAGGAACATCAGCTGAAATCACGATTAACTATGTTATTACTGATGAAGAGCGTAAAGTGAAAATGGTTATGGTTGATAAGAATAGCCTTGCACTCCTGTCAGTAAATGATCCAGAATTGATGATTTCAAAACCAAAAGCTTTGACGGCTGCAACAGGTATGGATGCCCTTACACATGCGGTTGAAGCTTTGGTAACACCAGGTGCATACAATGTAACGAAAAAATTATCTATTGGTGCAATTGAGTTAATTAAAGAATTTTTGCCACGTGCTGTTGAAAATGGCCATGACATTGAAGCACGCGAAGCGATGGTTAATGCGATTTTCCTAGGTGGTATGGCCTTTAATAATGCTGGGCTAGGTTATGTACATTCTATGGCTCATCAACTTGGAGCAGTTTACAATCTTCCTCACGGTGTTTGTTGTGCCATGCTTTTACCGGTTGTAGAGCGTGAAAATGCAAAACGTGTGCCAGAAGCATTCCGAAATGTTGCAAAAGCTCTTGGTCTCCATACGGAAGGCAAAAGTGATAAAGAATGCGCTGATTATGCCATTTCTGAAATTGAAAAATTATCAGCAATTGTGGGCATTCCGAAAAAATTGACAGAACTGGACATTAAAGAAGAATTTGACTTTGAATACCTTTCTAAAAATGCACTCATTGATGCTTGTGCACCAGGAAATCCATTTATGCCAACCTTAGAAGAAACGATTGCTCTTTACAAAGAATTGTTTTAAGTGCTGATTTGTCATAAAAATAAGCTACCGATGAAATTTTCGGTAGCTTATTTACGTTCATTTTTGGGAATGTCCAAAATAGGTACGACATTTGTCATAAAAGTAAGTTTTATTTGAAAATCCAACACTTTGTGCTACCTCGTAAATTGGCATACGTGTAGATAGGAGAAGATGTTTAGACGGACGCCAGGACAATACCGAAAAGAACACCAGCACTGAGAAATTTTATTCAAAAGCAACTCTGGATGATGCTCCTGAAAAAAGCATTCACCCTTGCTAATTCTATTATAGGGTCTCCATTCTGGAAAATTCTTGGGGGAAAGCTTGTGATGATGTGGTAGATAGCGCTCGCAGAGATGTAGTCTTTTGCGTGCCTCAGAGGCAATGTGCGATAATGATAGTATCATGTTAAAATGATTATCTCTCTGAAACTACTTTCAAGATTTAAGAGAAAAGTGAGTATTATCAGAAATTAGAACCAAAATCTCAGATATTGTTGAAAGCGCTTTAAAAAATAGTTATAATAACATCGTGAGATTGAAGGCGCTTTAAAAATCGATCTACAATAGCAAAGGAGAAGGCTGTCTATGGCACAAATGACAAAAGACGAGCTGATTGCCAAAATAAAAGATGGCATCATTGTTTCCTGTCAAGCCTTGCCACACGAACCGCTATATACTGAAGCAGGTGGGGTTATTCCCCTTTTGGTAAAAGCGGCTGAACAAGGAGGAGCTGTTGGCATTCGAGCTAATAGTGTTCGGGATATTAAGGAAATTAAAGAGGTTACTTCGCTGCCAATCATCGGCATTATCAAGCGAGATTATCCACCTCAAGAGCCGTTTATTACCGCAACGATGCGAGAAATTGATGAACTAGCAGCTCTGGATATTGAAGTAATTGCTTTTGATTGTACAAATCGGGAACGTTTTGACGGTTTAAAGATTGCGGATTTTATCAAGCAAGTGAAGGAAAAATATCCTCATCAATTGCTCATGGCAGATGTGAGCACCTTTGAAGAGGGTGTGGCTGCAGCAGAAGCAGGTGTGGACTTTGTAGGTACAACTTTGTCAGGGTACACCTCTTATAGTCTGCAATGCGAGGGACCGGATTTTGAATTAGTAAAAAATTTATGTGATGCAGGTTTGGATGTCATCGCGGAAGGAAAAATCCATTATCCGAGTGAAGCCAAAACGATTCATGACTTAGGTGTTAGAGGAATTGTAGTAGGTGGTGCCATTACGCGTCCAAAAGAAATTACAGAGCGTTTTGTTGCAGCAGTAAGTGAAAAGTAGGAACAACTCTATCCGTATAGAAGGATAAAACAAAAGGAGAAACAATATGAGGATGAAGAAAATACTTTGTTCGTTAGTTGCAGGAGCTGCTATTTTATCGTTAGCAGCATGTGGAAATTCAGGTGGTTCAAACAAGTCGGCTGATTCAGGTAATTCTTCTGGTAAGACAGAGATTACTTGGTGGGCTTTCCCAGTCTTCACGCAAGAAAAAGCAAACGATGGTGTTGGAACTTATGAAAAAGAAATTATTAAAGCATTTGAAAAAGCCAATCCAGATATTAAAGTGAAACTAGAAACAATTGATTTCAAATCTGGTCCAGAAAAAATCACAACGGCGATTGAAGCAGGAACAGCACCAGATGTCCTCTTTGACGCACCGGGCCGGATTATTCAATATGGTAAAAATGGTAAATTGGCAGAATTGAACGATCTCTTTACAAATGATTTTGTCAAAGATGTCAATAACAATCAAATCATTCAGGCCAGCAAAGCTGGTGACAAAGCCTATATGTATCCAATTAGCTCTGCGCCATTTTACATGGCATTGAACAAGAAAATGCTGAAAGAAGCTGGTGTGTTAGACCTTGTTAAAGAGGGCTGGACAACTGCTGACTTTGAAAAAGTATTAAAAGCATTGAAAGCTAAAGGGTATACTCCTGGCTCACTCTTCAGTAATGGTCAAGGTGGTGACCAAGGTACACGTGCTTTCATTTCAAATCTTTATGGTGGTTCTGTAACAGATGATAAGGTGACAAAATATACAACGGACAGTCCAAACTTTGTCAAAGGTTTGAACAAAGCAGTGAGCTGGATTAAAGATGGTTTGATGACAAATGGCTCTCAATTCGATGGTGGGGCAGATATTCAAAACTTTGCGAATGGTCAAACGTCTTATACCGTTTTATGGGCACCTTCACAAAATGGTATCCAAGCAAAATTGCTGAAGGCAAGTGGCGTTGAAGTTGTTGAAGTACCATTCCCGTCAGACAATGGCAAACCAGCTTTGGAATACCTTGTAAATGGCTTTGGCATCTTTAACAATAAAGACAAAAAGAAAGTGGAAGCTGCTAAAAAGTTTGTCAAATTTATTGCGGATGATAAAAAGTGGGGGCCAAAAAATGTTGTTCGTACAGGTGCCTTCCCAGTCCGTTCCTCATTTGGAAAATTGTATAATGACAAACGGATGGAAACAATCAGCACTTGGACAAAATATTATTCACCATATTACAACACGATTGATGGATTTGCAGAAATGAGAACGCTCTGGTTCCCAATGTTGCAATCTGTTTCAAATGGCGATGAAAAAGTTGAATCTGCTTTGAAGACCTTTACAGAAAAAGCAAATGAAACCATTAAAAAAAGTAAAAAATAAATAATGTAACGATTTCCCTTTTTCTGTTGTTGGTTTCATAAAATAGGAAAAGGGAATTTTTTATCAAAAAGAGGAGGTCAGTATCTCCTCTAGCTAAATGAGGTGTTGAATGTGAAAGTGAATAAAATAAGAATGAGAGAAACCTTGGTATCCTATGCCTTTTTAGCACCAGTTCTATTATTCTTTATTGTCTTTGTATTAGCGCCGATGGTGATGGGATTTGTAACGAGTTTCTTTAATTATTCTATGACTTCCTTTTCATTCGTTGGATTGGATAATTACTCACGAATGTTTAAAGATCCAGTCTTTATTAAATCTCTCATTAATACAGTGATTATCGTTATTGGTTCGGTACCAATTGTTGTGTTGTTCTCTTTGTTTGTAGCGTCACAAACCTATAGTCAGAATGCGATTGCGCGCTCTTTCTACCGATTCGTCTTCTTCCTGCCGGTGGTAACAGGGAGTGTAGCTGTAACGGTTGTATGGAAATGGATTTACGACCCACTGTCAGGGATTTTGAATTTCGTCCTGAAGTCGGGTCATGTCATCAATCAGAATATTTCTTGGCTGGGTGATAAGCATTGGGCGTTGATGGCGATTATTGTGATTTTGCTGACAACTTCTGTCGGACAGCCTATTATTCTCTATATTGCTGCTATGGGAAATATTGACAATTCATTGGTGGAAGCTGCGCGTGTTGATGGAGCGACAGAGCTGCAAGTTTTCTGGAAGATTAAATGGCCAAGTCTTTTGCCAACAACTCTGTATATTGCAATCATTACAACAATCAATTCCTTCCAATGTTTTGCCTTGATTCAGCTGTTGACATCCGGAGGGCCAAACTATTCAACCAGTACATTGATGTATTACCTGTATGAAAAAGCCTTCAAGTTATCTGAATATGGTTATGCTAATACCATGGGAGTATTTTTAGCTGTCATGATTGCTTTGATTAGCTTTGCCCAATTCAAGATTCTTGGAAATGACGTCGAATATTAAAGAAAGGAGAGACAAGATGAAACAGAAAAAAATGAGTGCCTTTACGGTAATTTCAACGATTATTCTCTTGGTGTTGACCGTTCTCTTTGTTTTTCCTTTCTATTGGATTTTGACAGGAGCTTTCAAATCGCAGCCAGATACGATTGTCATTCCACCTCAATGGTGGCCTAAGATGCCAACATTAGAAAATTTCCAACAGCTGATGGTGCAAAACCCAGCCCTGCAATGGATGTGGAATAGTGTGTTTATCTCGCTAGCGACCATGTTTTTGGTCTGCATTACTTCTGCCTTAGCGGGTTATGTTCTGGCTAAAAAACGTTTCTATGGGCAGCGGATTCTTTTTGCAACTTTTATCGCTGCTATGGCTCTGCCTAAACAAGTAGTACTGGTTCCTTTGGTCCGTATTGTCAACTTTATGGGAATTCATGATACACTAGCTGCAGTTATTTTGCCTCTTGTCGGTTGGCCTTTTGGGGTTTTCCTCATGAAGCAATTTAGTGAAAATATCCCAACGGAATTGTTGGAATCTGCTAAGATTGATGGCTGTGGTGAAATTCGGACTTTTTGGAATGTAGCTTTTCCAATTGTAAAACCAGGTTTTGCTGCCCTTGCCATTTTTACCTTTATCAACACATGGAATGATTACTTTATGCAATTGGTCATGCTGACATCGCGGCAGAATCTAACGATTTCACTTGGAGTGGCAACGATGCAAGCTGAAATGGCAACGAATTATGGTTTGATTATGGCTGGTGCTGCGATGGCAGCTGTTCCGATTGTAACCGTCTTTCTTGTCTTCCAAAAATCCTTCACACAAGGTATTACCATGGGAGCTGTGAAAGGATAAGGAGGGAGAACGAATGATTTTCGATGAATTGGAAAATCTCGCCCATTACAAAGGTATCCATAATCATTTAGATTGTGCCATTGATTATCTCCTAACTCACGATTTAAGCAATTATGAATTAGGACGGTATGAGATTAATGGAGACAAAGTTTTCTTCTTTGTGCAGGAAAATGAGCTTAATCAAGAAGAGAATGATGAATTTGAATTTCATCATCGTTATTTGGATTTGCATTTTCTCTTGGAAGGGCGAGAAATAATCCAGTATGGCTATGAGCAAACGGAACTTCGCAACGTTTATGATGCAGAGAAAGATATTGGTTTTAACACTTGCAACCAAGTCTATCCGCTAGTTTTGGATCATCGGAATTTTGTGGCGTTTTTACCAGAAGAAGCTCATCACCCAAATGGTTTTGCTGGCAAGGGGTTGACGGTCAAGAAATGCGTGGTAAAAGTGCTATTTGACTAACTAGAAAAATAAAGGAGATTGAGCATGGAGAACAAAAGCTCTCAGTTAGTGAAATCTATTTTTAATACGGATAATTTATTCATGAGAATTTGTGAAAAAATTCTTGATTTAGTGACAGTCAATCTTCTTTTTCTGCTGTCTTGTCTACCATTTGTTACGATTGGTATTGCCAAAATTAGCTTGTATGAAACTTTGTTTGAAATCAAGGGTGCGCGTCGCGTAAAAGTCACAGCGATGTACATGCAAGCATTTAGAAAAAATTGGAAAGTCGGTTTCAAACTTGGTTTGCTAGAACTGCTACTTGTAGGAATCAGTCTATTTGACCTCGTGCTTTTTTGGAAGCAGGAAACAATGCTGTTTCAAATGTTAAAAGCAACTTGTATCGGTGTCATCATTTTTACTAGTTTGCTGTTTTTATGCATCTATCCTTTGGCAGCTAAGTTTGAAATGACGGTAAAAGATCTATTACAAACGGGACTGATCATGGTGAGTTTGCATTTCCCGTGGTTCTTTTTGATGATAGCCTTATTAGCTGTAATTGTCTTTTTCCTCTCTAGTTCAGGATTTGTATTGCTACTGGGCTTTACTCTTTTTGTATTAGTTGGCTTTGCAGCCTTAGGATTTTTGCAATTGCCTATTATGGAAACTATTTTTAATAAATATAAACGATAAAACCAATTAACTTGGAGAATAAAATATGAGAGATTTAAAAAAATATGAAGGGGTCATTCCGGCCTTCTATGCTTGCTATGATGATCAAGGCGAAATTAGTCCAGAGCGCGTGCGAGCTTTGGTAGAATATTTTCTCGTCAAAGGAGTTCAAGGATTGTATGTCAATGGTTCATCTGGTGAATGTATCTACCAAAGTGTTGCTGATAGAAAATTGATTTTAGAAGAAGTAATGGCAGTGGCAAAAGGGAAATTAACTATTATTGCTCACGTCGCTTGCAACAACACCAAGGATAGTATGGAGTTAGCGCGCCATGCAGAAAGCTTGGGAGTGGACGCTATTGCGACCATACCACCGATTTATTTTCGTTTGCCAGAATACTCGATTGCTCAATATTGGAACGATATTAGCGCAGCTGCCCCACATACAGACTTTGTGATCTACAATATTCCGCAGTTGGCAGGTGTAGCTCTGACGCCAAGTTTATATACAGAAATGCTCAAAAATGAACGTGTGATTGGCGTGAAGAATTCTTCCATGCCTGTCCAAGACATTCAAACCTTTGCAGCACTTGGCGGGGAAGACCACCTCGTCTTTAATGGGCCAGATGAGCAATTTTTAGGTGGTCGCCTGATGGGAGCAAGAGCAGGTATCGGCGGAACATATGGGGTTATGCCAGAACTTTTCTTAAAGCTCAACCAATTGATTGCCGACAAAGAATTGGAGAGAGCAAAAGAATTACAATTTACCATCAACACTATTATCGGAAAATTAACTGCTGCTCATGGAAATATGTATTCTGTCATTAAGGAAGTCTTGAAAATCAATGAAAATCTAAACGTTGGTTCTGTTCGTGCTCCGTTAACACCAGTGACAGGCACAGATCGTCCGATTGTAGAAGAAGCAGCTCGCTTGATTCGTGCAGCTAAGGAAACGTTCTTGTAATAAAAAAGAGGTGGATTATGGGGAAATATATTGCCATTGATATTGGTGGAACAAATATCAAATATGGTCTGATTGATGATACTGACACCTTGCTGGAAGCGCATGAAATCCCAACAGAGGCTCATAAGGGCGGTCCAGAAATTTTGCGCAAGGTAAAGGGAATTGTAGCACGTTATTTAGAACAAATTCCAGTTGCTGGGGTTTGTATCTCCTCGGCTGGAATGGTCGATCCAGATAAAGGAGAAATCTTTTATGCTGGTCCTCAGATTCCGAACTATGCAGGTACTCAGTTCAAGAAAGTGGTAGAAGAAACATTTGCCGTTCCTTGTGAGATTGAAAACGATGTCAATTGTGCTGGCTTAGCGGAAGTCATGTCCGGGAGCGGAAAGGGAGCGAACATTGCGATTTGTTTGACGATTGGGACGGGTATTGGTGGCTGTTTGCTGGTGGATGGTCAGGTTTTTCACGGCTTTAGTAATTCAGCCTGTGAAGTCGGTTATGTGTATCTATCAGATGGTGCATTCCAAGATGTGGCTTCAACGACGGCCTTGGTCAATCATGTAGCAGAACTTCACGACGAAGAACCTACTATGTGGAATGGACGGCGCATTTTCAAGGAAGCAACAGAAGGAAATGCACGCTGTATCCAAGGTATTGACCGTATGGTCAACTATCTGGGACAAGGGATTGCTAATATCTGTTATGTGGTTAATCCAGAAGTGGTGATTTTAGGTGGCGGCATTATGGAGCAAGAGGCCGTTCTTCGTCCTCGAATTGAGGCTGCTATGAAAGCCTGCTTGGTACCAAGTATCGCTAAAAAAACCAAGCTCGCTTTCGCTTACTATCAAAATACAGCAGGAATGTTTGGTGCCTATTATCATTTTAAAAATAAACAACAATAGATAAAAAGAGCAAGCGAGGTTCTCAGGAAAATCTGAACTCAACTTGCTCTTTTGTTATTTATGTCGTTGGTAGTAACCATTTAATTTTTTATTTTCCCAATAGCTGTTGAAGATTTTTTCTTTTTTCTCCCGATCAATTTCAAGGAAAAAAGCATAGAGTAAGTCAATCACCAGCAACATAGAAAATTGAGCTGAGATGCGCAAAATATACTCTGGTTTGCTTTGAATGGCAACAGGAATGATTTCCGTAAATTGTTGGTCAACTTTGTCTGATTGGCCTGTTACCAATACAGTTTTAGCTCCCATTGCTTTGGCATCCATCAGACTATTGATGATAGATTGGGTTTGTCCTGATAAAGAGAAACCAATCACCAAGCAATTTTTGTCTAAAATACTGGTCGTCCAAGCAAAGCCGTCTTGATCTGTCAAAGCTTCGCAGATGACCCCAAGCCGCATGAAGCGCAGTTTCATATCACGAGCTACCAACCCTGAACTACCAATACCAAAAAAATACACTCGATCCGCTTCTTCGATAAACTGCACCACACGCAACAGTTTTTCTTCATCAATCAATTCCTCTGTCTGTTGTCGAATTTGAGTATAATTTCGCAAAACTCTACGGGACACATCGTGTTGTAAGTGGTTGGTTTCTTCTACATTATTTCGCAATTGATGAATATATTGAAAATTAAACTCTCTGTAACCTTTAAATCCACATTTTTTTGCAAAGCGAGTAAGTGCCGCCTGGGAGATGTAAAGAGTTTGCGCAACTTTTTGCGAAGAAAGGTCGTCGTAGATACTAGAAGGATTTAAAAAGTAGTTTGCAATCCGCTTTTCTAAGTCGGTCATGCTGTCAAAATGGCTTTCGATTCT
Source organism: Streptococcus sp. HMSC034B03 (assembly GCF_001838575.1). Classification (NCBI taxonomy): domain Bacteria; kingdom Bacillati; phylum Bacillota; class Bacilli; order Lactobacillales; family Streptococcaceae; genus Streptococcus; species Streptococcus sp. HMSC034B03. The sequence continues at coordinate 40,609 of NZ_KV837621.1, read as the reverse complement.
CGCCATAATATGTCGCGTATTTTTCATAGATGTACTCTCTTTACTTGTAGTGATATAGAACAAATGTTTTGAAAAACCTATTTGTATTATAACATAGTTTTACAAAATAAGACGCTGGGTAGCTTGATAAATAGCACACGGTGAAATGATTTCAATTAAGCGCAGAAAAGGAATAAAACTCTGTGACGAATGGTTTGAAAATGTGTTATAATTTACACAAGTAAACGTTACAGCCATTGTATGATACAAAGGAGGTGCAAGATATGACGAACGCTACTCTTGAGCAAATGCAAGAAATTGAGCGAGCAGCAGATGAAGTGCTAGCTGGTTATCAACATCAGATTCGGGAGTTGCAAGACCAAGCAGCTAGGGATTTGAAGCAGCTAGGGCGAGCCTATGATGAAGAAAAACAACAGTTGCTTATTGAGTTAAAGGAACAATCTGAAAAAGAGATTGCTAGCTTGACACAAGACTTGGAAAAAACGAAACAAGAGAACGAAGAAAAAGTCCAAGCAGCTTTGTCAAATAAAAAAGAGGCGTTACTGCAAATGATTGTAGACAGGGTGGTAGAAAAATATGGCAATTAGTCAAATGCAGGAGTTGTCGTTGCTGTTGCCAAAAGAATTGTTGGATGAAATTCTTTCCTATCTGCAAGATCTCCAATCGGTCGAAATTCAGGATTTACAAGCAAAAGAGACCTGGAAAGGTGCTTTTGAGAAAGAGTTAGTGTGGAATCCTGATACATCTTTTTCGGAACATCTTCAAGCTTTGACTCAGCGGCAGGAAAAACTCGCACGTATGATTGAAAACCTGCAAGCATTTGTTCCTAAGAAAAAAATGCTGGAATCATTGAAGGAAGCTCCGTTGGAAACAAGCTTTGTCAGTTTAGAACAGGTGGGGCAAGCGCGTGACGAAGAAGCGTTTCTTGTGGCGATTCAGCAACAATTTCAAGTGTTGGCAAGAGCACAAGAAGTCAAAGAAACGGCTCAGTCGGAAGTAGCGGAGTTGGAGAAATGGGCAAGTTTAGACGTTACTCCAGTAGCACTTAAGCAATTTAAACATCTTCGTGCGTTTGTGGGAACCATTCCAACCAGTGGAAACAATCAGTTCAATATTCGATTGCAGGATTATCCCAATCTGGAAGTTCGAGAGGTTTTTACTAGCAGTACAGAAAAAGGAATCCTTGTGTTATGCAAAGCAGAAATTGCTAAGGAAACCCAAGCAGTTTTGACAGAACTTGGTTTCAAGCTGTTTGAATATGCTTTTGAGGAATTACCAAAGGAGCGTTTGGTAGCATTACAAGCGACGATAAAAGAGCAAGAAGCACTCATAACTTCAACAAAAATACAATTGGCGTCTTCAAATGAAGAATTAAAACAACTCAAGTGTCAGTTGGATTATGTATTGAATTTAACTTCTCGTCAAGAAAGCAAGGAAGCTCTTGCTAGTACACAGAATTTAGTTGCCTTAGAGGGCTGGATTGAGCAGGAGCAGATAGAAGATTTGAGAATGGGACTCACGCAGCAATTTGGTGGTGCTGTCTTGCTTCAAATCCATGAAATGACGGCAGCTGATCGACAGCGCGTGCCGACAAAACTCAAAAACAATGCGCTGATTGAGCCGTTTGAGTTGGTAACGGAAATGTATTCGCTGCCGAAGTACGAAGACAAAGATCCAACACCCGTTGTGTCGCTGTTTTATTTTATCTTTTTTGGTATGATGGCAGCTGATATTGGTTATGGTTTGTTGCTCTTTGGTGGAACAAGTTGGGCTTTGAAGGCTCTACATATCAAGCCAAATCTGGCTAAGAATTTACGCTTTTTTAGAATTTTAGGAGTCGGCGTTGCATTCTGGGGAGTCATCTACGGTTCATTCTTTGGTTTCAAATTGCCTTTTGCGGTTGTTGATACTAGTACGGATGTGATCACCATTCTGATTATGTCGGTCGTGATTGGGTTTATTACAGTCATGACAGGGCTTTATCTCAGTGGTACAAAGAATATTCGCATGAAAGACTATGCGGAAGCCTATAATTCAGGATTTGCTTGGATGCTGATTCTCGTCGGGCTGGCCTTATTAGCAGCGGGCCGATTATTCCCATCGCTTGCTATTGCTGGTTTGATCGGACAATGGCTTGCTATTATAAATGCTGTGGGTATTGTACTCGTTTCTATTATCAGCGCTAAGAGTTTGAAAGGATTGGGGCCTGCATTGTTTAATTTATACAATATCAGCAGTTATGTGGGCGATTTGGTGAGTTTCACGAGACTTATGGCTTTGGGTCTTGCAGGTGCGAGCATTGGTTCAGCCTTTAACTTAATTGTTAGTCTCTTTCCTCCTTTTGCTCGCTTCAGTATTGGTATTGTGCTATTTATCGCCCTTCACAGTATCAATATGTTCCTCTCCTTTTTATCAGGCTATGTACATGGAGCACGTTTAATTTTTGTTGAATTTTTTGGAAAATTCTACGATGGTGGTGGAAAAGCCTTTAAACCTTTGAAACCAGCAGGGAAATATGTTCGCTACAAAAAGTAGTTCAGCGAAATTGTTTTAATTGCTCAGATAGAATTTTATATCATTGACAATTAGAACAATCAAACAAATAGTATTTACTATTAGAAATGGAGTTTATTTATGCAAGCTTTTTCATCTTATTTTTCAACTTATGGCGGTGCCTTTTTCGCAGCACTCGGTGTGGTTTTTGCGATTTTTCTCAGCGGTATCGGTTCTGCGCGGAATGTCGGCTCGACCGGTCAGGCTGCGGCAGCCCTATTAAAAGAGCAACCTGAGAAATTCGTCAGCGCCTTGATTTTGCAGCTTTTGCCAGGTACGCAAGGCTTGTACGGTTTTGTTATTGGGATTTTGATTTTCTTTAAAATCCAGCCTGAAATGGCTCTTCAGACAGGTCTAGCTCTCTTTTTTGCCGCACTTCCAATCGGAATTGTTGGTTATTATTCTGCTAAATACCAAGGAAATGTAGCAACCGCTGGCATGCAGATTTTGGCAAAACGTCCTGAAGACGTAATGAAAGGAGTAATCCTTGCTGCCATGGTCGAAACCTATGCTATCCTTGCCTTTGTTGTGTCTCTTTTAATGGTTTTGAATGTAAAATGAAAATGAGACAGTTTTTAGGGTCTTGAACCATCTGATTTCATAGAAGGAGGCAGATATGGAATTTGAATCTCATTTGAGGGATTCGGTTTTAGAGCAGGCGCATGAAAATGGGCGACAGTTAGTAGCTAATGCCCAAGAAACCCTTGATCGCGAAACTAAAGAACAAAAAGTACGGCTGAAACAAGAAAAAATGCAACAACGTGAGCAAGAAGTAAAAGTGCTAAAACGTCAAGTACAGCGTGAAGTGCAGCAACTTGAAAATGAAAAACGCCAGTCTACTTTGGCGACCAAGCAAGGGATTTTGAAAGAATTATTTGCAGGGGCTTATGAGCAAATGGCGGCTTGGTCGGTCAAACAGGAACAGGCTTTTTTGGAGCAGATCTTAAAAAAGTATCCTCAAGAAGAGCTGGTTTTGACATTTGGTTCACGAACATTTGGTAAATATTCAGCCGTTCAATTAGAACAATTGTTAGAGCGTTATCCGCAAGTGAAATTAGCTTCTTCACCTGTGAGTGGAGAAGCGGGTTTTCTCCTTTCGCAAGGCAACATTGACGATAACTACCTCTACCGCAATTTGGTGGATTCTTTGTGGCAGGAGGAGAGTTATCAGCTTGCTCAGACGATTTTCCAAGATGAAGCAGACTAAGGAGGCGTTCTATGAATGAAAAGACCTTCGCTCAAGTGAATACAGAAATTAGTATTCATGAGAGTAGTTTCTTAAGTCCTGCGCAATATGAGCAGTTGTTGCGAGCTTCAACTTCTGAAAGTCGCTCAGCAGCTTTGGAAGGGACAGCATATAATCCGAATCATGAACAACTAACTGACTTAAATACGATTGAGAGATTTCTCATGAAGCATTTGTTTGCAGAGTATACATGGGCTTTTGAAGTCAGTCCAACATCTGCTTTGGTGGAGTTTTTCACGCTTAAATATACCTATCACAATCTTAAAGTGTTGCTTAAGCACAAGGCAACAGGCTTAAATTTAAAGCATCTGTTGATTCCTGTCGGGTCATATTCGTTAGACATGCTGGAGCAGCTGATTACAACCTTTTCTGCGGAATACTGTCCCAAATTGATGGTGGATGAAATAGCAGCAACTTGGGCAGAATATCAGGATTACCAAGATGTGCGTGTTCTAGAAATCGGAATGGATCTAGCTTATTTCGCGCACTTAAAAAGGTTGGAATCTGAATTTGAAGATGAGCGGCTTAAGCAGTTGGTGCGGTTGACGATTGATTTTTATAATGCAACAACGGTGCAGCGTGCCATTCGTCACCAAAAACCGCACAGTTTCATGACACAGTTGTTATCAGATGAAGGCTCTTTGACGAGTGCAGAGTGGATTGAGTTGGCTGAAAAAGGCGATCTTGCTAGCTGGTTTTCCAAAGTCAATCCACTAGAATTTGACGCGGAATTACGTACTTATGAAGAAAAAATGCGTTCGGGTAAACTGACAAATCTTGAACTGGAGTATCTAGCAGACTTGGTTCAGTTTAAGCTCTTAGAGCAAGGGCGATTCGAAACAAGTGGTTCGCTTCCGCTCGCTCGCTATTTATTGGGAAAAGAGCTAGAAGTGAAAAATCTTCGACTTATTTTGACCGGTTTGACAAATCAGCTTCCAGTAGAAATCATTAAAGAAAGGATGAGACCGATTTATGGCCAGTAAAACTTATAAAATTGGTGTGGTAGGAAATCGTGATGCCATTCTGCCTTTTCGCCTGATTGGTTTTCAGACTTTTCCAGTCACCGAAGCGACCGATGTGGTGAATACTTTACGACGACTGAGCCGAGAAGATTTTGCTATTATTTATTTGACAGAGGATGTGGCTGCAGAAATCCCTGAAACATTGGCTTACTATGATAAGCAAGTGCTGCCGGCGATTATCTTAATCCCGACTCATAAAGGAGTAACAGGATTAGGACAGAGACGTATTCGCGAGAACGTAGAAAAAGCAGTTGGACAGGATATATTGTGAGGTTTTTATGAAAATAAATGAATTAGGCCAGCTTATTGGAGATACCTTGCCGAATTTCAAGCCGGGAGATTTGCCCAATCTGGAGCGACTAGAAGGACAATATGTTATCGTTGAATGCCTGTCCAAGGACAAACATGGGGCGGATTTGTATGAAGTCTATGGTCCGGATTCTCCTGCTGACATGTGGACTTATCTCTTTCAAAATCCTGTTCAAAGTCAGGAAGAATGGTCGGCCTTGCTAGATCAGATGTTGGCAGCTCAGGATCGTTTTTACTATGCCATTGTAGACAAGGAGAGTGGCAAGGCATTGGGCACTTTTGCTCTAATGAGAATCAATCGTGGTAGCCGTGTCATTGAGGTAGGGTCTGTGACCTATTCGCCCCAATTGAAACGAACCAGACTGGCGACAGAAGCCCAATATCTGTTGGCACGCTACGTTTTTGAGGAGCTGGAGTATCGCCGCTACGAGTGGAAATGCGATGCACTCAATCAACCTTCAAGATACGCAGCAGAAAGGCTTGGTTTTATCTACGAAGGCACTTTTCGTCAGGCAGTTGTTTATAAAGGGCGTAACCGAGACACTGACTGGCTAGCCATGATTGACAAGGACTGGCCAGCGGTCAAAATTCGTTTAGAAAAATGGCTAAGCCCAGATAATTTCGATGAAAATGGGCAACAAATAAAAGCCTTGTCTGATTTTTAAAATAAGAAGTATCAATTTTTGCTGTAGAGATAACTAAGAAAGATTTCAAGCTCACGGCAAGGATAGAAAATAAGCAAAAATCTCCCAAGAATGGAGGAAGATTGTGAGTCAAGGAAAGATTATAAAAGTTTCTGGTCCTTTGGTAGTTGCCTCTGGGATGCAGGAAGCGAATATTCAGGATATTTGTCGTGTGGGCAATTTGGGCTTGATTGGGGAAATCATCGAGATGCGTCGAGATGAGGCCTCCATTCAAGTATATGAAGAAACCTCTGGGCTTGGACCAGGAGAGCCGGTGGAAACGACGGGGAGTCCGTTGTCGGTCGAATTGGGACCGGGGTTGATTTCGCAAATGTTTGACGGAATTCAGCGACCTTTGGCACGCTTTCAAACGGTGACGCAGAGTGATTTCCTGGTGCGCGGAGTGCAGTTGCCTCATCTGAATCGAGAGACCAAGTGGGACTTTGTGCCTTGTCTGGAGATTGGAACAGAGGTGACCGCTGGTGATATTCTGGGAACGGTTCAAGAAACCACATTAGTAGCTCACCGCATTCTAGTGCCGATTGGTGTCAGCGGTCGTGTGACTAAGATAGAAGCGGGGAGCTATACTGTCGAACAGCCTGTCTATGAGATTGAACAGGCAGACGGCTCCGTCTTTGTCGGCAGTCTTATGCAGAAGTGGCCGGTTCGCCGAGGTCGTCCATTTGATCAAAAGCTGATTCCAGAAGAGCCTTTGGTGACGGGGCAACGAGTGATTGATACCTTTTTCCCTGTGACTAAGGGCGGGGCGGCTGCCGTTCCAGGACCTTTCGGGGCGGGCAAGACCGTTGTTCAGCATCAGGTCGCTAAGTTTGCCAATGTGGATATCGTGATTTATGTGGGTTGCGGTGAGCGGGGCAATGAAATGACCGATGTGCTCAATGAATTTCCAGAGCTAATTGATCCAACGACTGGTCAGTCTATCATGCAGCGAACTGTTCTGATTGCCAATACGTCTAATATGCCAGTTGCAGCGCGTGAGGCTTCTATCTATACAGGGATTACGATTGCTGAATATTTCCGAGATATGGGCTATTCTGTGGCTATCATGGCAGATTCAACATCTCGTTGGGCAGAAGCTCTGCGGGAAATGTCAGGGCGTTTGGAAGAAATGCCGGGCGACGAAGGCTATCCTGCCTATCTGGGTAGCCGGATTGCTGAATATTACGAACGAGCTGGTCGGGTTAAAACCTTAGGGAGTGACGAGCGTGAGGGAAGCATTACCGCAATCGGTGCCGTTTCCCCTCCGGGTGGAGATATCTCGGAGCCAGTCACGCAAAATACCCTGCGGATTGTCAAAGTTTTCTGGGGCTTAGACGCTCAGTTGGCACAACGTCGCCATTTCCCTGCGATTAACTGGCTGAGCTCTTACTCGCTTTATCTAGACGAGGTAGGGCAGTACATCAATCAGCATGAGCAGTCGGCTTGGTCGGAAAAAGTGACCAAGGCGATGAACATTCTCCAAAAAGAGAGTGAGCTACAGGAAATCGTGCGGCTGGTCGGTCTGGACTCTTTGTCTGAAAAGGATCGTCTCACCATGAATACAGCTAAAATGATTCGTGAGGATTACCTGCAGCAGAATGCTTTTGATGAGGTTGACACCTACACTTCCTTTAAAAAACAAGTAGCTCTGCTCACTAATATTTTAACATTTGATGAGGAAGCCAATCGTGCCTTGAATTTAGGTGCCTACTTTACCGAAATCATGAACGGTACTGTGGAGCTGCGAGATCGAATTGCTCGCTCTAAATTTATCCCAGAAGAGCAGCTGGATGCAATTTGTAATTTGGATGCTGCTATTCGAGAAAACTTGCATGAGATTCTTGCACAAGGAGGAACGGACAATGAACGTGATTAAAGAATACCGTACCGTCAGTGAAGTTGTTGGTCCTTTGATGATTGTGGAGCAAGTCGAAGGTGTGCATTTTAATGAGCTGGTGGAAATCCAGCTCCATGACGGAACCAAGCGTCAGGGACAGGTCTTGGAAGTGCAAGAAGACAAGGCAATGGTGCAGCTGTTTGAAGGCTCCAGCGGTATTAATCTAGAAAAAGCCAAGGTTCGTTTTACCGGTCGACCGCTTGAATTGCCAGTGTCAGAAGATATGGTAGGACGAATTTTCAACGGTATGGGCAAGCCTATTGACGGTGGACCAGATATTTTGCCGGAAAAATACTTGGATATTGACGGTCAAGCCATCAATCCAGTCGCGCGAGATTATCCCGATGAGTTTATCCAGACTGGGATTTCAGCCATTGATCACCTCAATACCTTAGTTCGAGGACAAAAATTGCCAGTTTTCTCTGGTTCAGGTCTGCCTCACAAGGAATTGGCTGCCCAGATTGCTCGTCAAGCTACGGTGCTCAATTCAGAAGAAAATTTTGCAGTAGTCTTTGCGGCTATGGGGATTACCTTTGAAGAAGCCGAGTTTTTCATGAATGACTTGCGAGAAACGGGAGCTATTGACCGCTCTATCCTCTTTATCAATCTAGCCAATGATCCTGCTATTGAGCGGATTGCGACACCGCGGATTGCCCTGACTGCTGCTGAATATTTGGCTTATGAAAAAGACATGCATGTTCTCGTCATCATGACAGATATGACCAACTACTGCGAGGCCTTGCGCGAAGTATCCGCAGCTCGTCGAGAAGTGCCGGGACGTCGAGGTTATCCGGGCTATCTCTATACCAATCTTTCCACCCTTTATGAACGGGCGGGGCGCTTGGTGGGGAAGAAAGGCTCGGTGACGCAGATTCCTATTCTCACCATGCCTGAGGATGACATCACTCATCCCATTCCTGATTTGACGGGTTACATCACCGAAGGTCAGATTATCCTGTCGCGTGACCTTTACAACAGCGGTTATCGTCCGCCGATTAACGTACTGCCGTCTCTTTCGCGCCTCAAAGACAAGGGTTCTGGCGAAGGAAAGACTCGGGGAGATCATGCAGCAACCATGAATCAGCTCTTTGCGGCTTATGCACAAGGCAAACAAGCCAAAGAATTAGCGGTTGTACTGGGAGAATCCGCGCTATCTGACACAGACAAGCTCTATGTTCAATTTACCGATCGATTTGAAAAAGAATATATCAATCAAGGTTTTTATACCAATCGGACGATTGAAGAAAGTTTGGATTTAGGCTGGGAATTGTTGTCTATCTTGCCACGGACAGAACTTAAACGGATCAAGGACGACATGATTGATCAATATTTGCCAGAAAGCAAGCAGCAAGCCTAGGGAGGTGATCTAAATGGCTCGTTTAAATGTCAAACCAACCCGAATGGAGCTGAACAACCTGAAAGAGCGCTTGAAAACAGCTACTCGCGGACACAAACTTCTCAAGGATAAGCGAGATGAATTGATGCGTCGTTTCATTGAAGCTGTTCGCGAGAACAATCACCTTCGCCAAAAAGTTGAATCAGCTCTGGTTGGTCACATGCAGGATTTTGTATTGGCAAAAGCCTTAGAAAGCGACCTCATGGTGGAGGAAATTTTTGCTGTTCCCATGCGAGAAGTCAATCTTCATATCGAACAGGAAAATATCATGAGTGTGCAGGTGCCTAAGATGCATGCCCGTATTGACAATCCTTATGGTGATGATGAGGGAGATGTGGTTTATAGCTATATAGCTTCTAATAGCCAGATGGATGAGACGATTGAGGATATGGGCAACCTATTGCCTGACCTCCTGCGCTTAGCAGAAATTGAAAAGAGTTGCCAGCTGATGGCAGATGAGATTGAAAAGACCCGTCGTAGGGTCAATGGCTTAGAGTATGCAACCATTCCGGATCTCACAGAAACCATTCATTATATCGAGATGAAGCTAGAAGAAGCCGAACGCGCTAGTCTAGTGAGAGTAATGAAAGTGAAATAAAGATGTGAGAGCATTAAAAAATCACTGAAAATAGGCTGTAAAACAATTTACAAAGAGAGTTCTGCCAAGTTTTTAGCCAGCCGACCTCTGCGCTGACAAATTGGAAATAAAATAATAACAAAAGAGACGATAAATGTGATGAATTTATCGTCTCTTTTGTTGATTGAAAAAGAAGCAGCTTTTTTCTGTGGTCATCTATTAGTATTCTTTGAAAAACTCATGATGTGTCGTTGGCTTCAGCCTGCCTAATTCTGCACAATCATCCAAAATTCTCTTAAATTTCTCTGTAATAACGACAGCTTTTCCTATTCTTATACTTGAAGAAAATTAAAATCACACATTGTTAACTTCATTTTGTCATACTTACTGTTACTGACAATTCGGCTCTTTGATTTTTCATTACCTGTTAATAAGATTCACGCTTTTAGCAATATTTATTTTAAAAGCTAAGAAGTTTTCACTTGACAAGTGAGTGATTACTCACTATAATGGGAATTGTAGGGATAGTGAGTAATCACTTATCTATTAGAAAGAGGTTTTTTATGGAAAAATTATTGGATTTACAAAACCTGAGAAAAAATTTTGGCAGTCAGGTTGTTCTTAATCATGTTAGTTTCCATCTAGAAGCAGGGGAAATTGTTGGTTTAATTGGACCGTCTGGTGCTGGAAAATCAACGATGATAAAGACTATGCTCGGAATGGAAAAAGCCAACGAAGGGAAGGCGCTGGTTCTCAATCATCAGATGCCTGACCGGCGAGTTTTAGGAGATATCGGCTACATGGCACAATCCGATGCCCTTTACGAAAGTCTATCTGGGACAGAAAATCTGGAATTTTTTGGAAAAATGAAAGGGCTGACGAAAACAGAACTTTCTCAAGCTATTCACCACGCTGTTCAGGTTGTTGATTTATCTGAACACCTCAATAAAACTGTTGCGGGCTATTCCGGTGGAATGAAGCGCCGACTTTCTTTGGCAATTGCTTTTTTAGGCAATCCTCGCCTCCTCATACTAGATGAACCAACTGTTGGGATAGACCCCGCACTGCGTCGTCAAGTTTGGCGAGAACTGCGTCAACTCAAAAAAAACGGCGTTGGTATCCTAGTGACAACACATGTTATGGATGAAGCTGAATTAACAGATAAAGTTGGATTATTGCTAGATGGCAGAATAATGGCCTTTGATAGTCCTGCTAACTTAAAGTCAAGCTATCAAGTTAATTCCATCGAAGATGTTTTCTTAAAGGCAGAAGGAGAATTATGATGAGAATTTTCGCGATTTCAAAAAAGGTATTGACAGAATTATTACGTGACAAACGGTCTCTGGCACTTTTGTTTTTGGCTCCAATATTCATCATGTGGCTCATGAATATTGCTTTTTCTGCCAGTACCGATACGAATGTTCAAATAGCTTCCGTAAATGTTTCAAATGCTGTTAAAAAGTCATTAGATGGTGTTAAACACATCAGTACTAAAGGCTATAAAACAGAATATGCGGCTAAAAAGGCTTTAAAAGACAAAAAGGCAGATGCCGTACTAGTTTATAAAGGCAAAGAAAAATATAAGCTCACCTATGCTAATACCGATACTAGCAAAACCGCGCTAACGCGGCAGGCTGTTAAAAGCACTCTAAAACAAGTGCAAGTACAGGAATTGCTTCAAAATCTCAAAAAGGCACAACAACAAGCGAGTGCAAAAGCAGCTCAAGCGAATAGATTGCCAGACCAATATCAAAATAATAGCCAGTCTGATATGAGTGAAGCTAACCTTAATCAAACCAAACAAACTAATATTCAACAAACGACATTTGATATTTCTGAAGATTATATTTACGGCAATAAAGATACCACCTTTTTTACTAAGATAGTCCCAATCTTGATGGGCTTTTTCGTCTTCTTCTTTGTTTTCCTCATTTCAGGCATGGCCTTGCTTAAGGAACGAACAACAGGAACACTTGATCGCCTTTTAGCAACCCCAGTCAAACGTTCAGATATTGTCTTTGGTTACATGCTTTCTTATGGCGCTGTTGCAGCCTTACAAACAACTATTATTGTGTTGTCAACAGTTTGGCTGTTAAAATTAAAAGTATTAGGAAGCATGATAGATATTATTTTAGTCAATATTTTATTTGCCTTGGTTGCTTTATCTTTTGGATTATTATTATCCACTTTAGCGCAATCTGAATTTCAAATGATGCAATTCATTCCTATCATTATTGTTCCGCAAGTATTTTTCTCAGGTATTATTCCTTTAGATTCCATGGCAAACTGGATCCAATCTATGGGAAAATTCCTCCCTCTTTATTATGCTGGACATGCGTTATCAGAAATTGTTTTACAAGGGACTAGTATCCTTAACCTAGAATCTGACTTATTTGTCCTCCTAATTTTCTTGTCTATCTTAACCGTTCTCAATATTGTTGGACTTAAACGTTATCGAAAGGTATAATAAAATAGACAAAAGTGAGGTAACTATGAACAACAGTAATATTTTACATAACTACAAAGAATGGTTAGAGCATCATCAAATGCCAGCTGGAAAAAAGAAAACATTAGTTGCTGCCATTGAACTTTTTTCTCAACAAGGCTATAATGGAACCTCTACTGCTCAGATCGCTGAAAAAGCTGGGGTTAGTCAGGCTACCATCTTTAAATATTTTAAAACTAAAAGTGAATTATTATCAGAAATTATGCAGCCTATGATTCCTGAGTTGAAGAAAGATTTTTTCCCGCGGCTTAAGAACTACCATCGTTTGGAAGAGACTGTTCATTTCATTGTTCAAGATCGTTTTCACTTTTTAGCTCAAAATGCAGAACTCATTAAAATTCTTGTGCAAGAATGTTTGGTCAATACAGAATTACGAGAAGCGCTATTAGTTAACATTCAAATGTCGATCTTGACTGACTTTACTGACTATTGGCAATTATTAAAAAGCAAAAACCCTCAAATCAATTCTAATCTCAGTGGTATGGATGTTATCAGAACGAATGCTGGTTTGCTTTTTGCTTATTTCGCACAGCGTTTTATTTTAAATATACCAACACTATCGCAAGCTGATGATTTAATCCTTATTGAAAAACAAATCCTGTCTCTTTTGACATTGAAATAAAACGCTACAAGCCTATGACTCAAAAATCAGAGAGGCATAGGCTTTATTGAAGTAGGGCAAGCTCAAAGCGTCCACTGTAGGAAATAGAGACAATCTAATCAGCGTCATGTCTACAATGGCATAGTATAAAAGTTCAAAGTGTCAAAAAACTTTTCGAGGTAGCTATATAAACACTGAGAATCTCCAACTCCACTCTCTCACATTTCCCATAAAATGCGGGAATTTTCTGATAAATCATGTTATAATAGAACAGACTACACGAAAAGGACAGAAACTCATGACTTTAGTTTATCAATCAACGCGTGACGCAAACAATACGGTGACAGCCAGTCAGGCTATTTTGCAGGGGTTAGCAACGGACGGTGGTCTCTTTACGCCAATTTCTTATCCGCAACTAGAGCTGGATTTTACTAAACTCAAAGATGCTTCCTATCAGGAAGTTGCAAAATTGATTTTATCCGCTTTTTTAGATGACTTTACAGATCAAGAGCTGGATAACTGCATTAACAATGCCTATGACAGCAAGTTTGACACGCCAGAGATTGCTCCCTTGGTGAAACTGAATGGGCAATACAATTTGGAACTATTCCATGGTGCTACGATTGCTTTCAAGGATATGGCCTTGTCTATCCTCCCGCATTTGATGACGACAGCAGCGAAAAAACATGGCTTGAAAAATAAAATCGTCATTTTGACGGCGACTTCTGGTGATACTGGGAAAGCAGCTATGGCAGGCTTTGCGGATGTTCCGGGAACAGAAATTATTGTCTTTTATCCTAAAGATGGTGTCAGCAAAGTTCAGGAGTTGCAGATGACCACTCAGACGGGGGACAATACTCATGTGGTGGCTATTGAGGGCAATTTTGATGACGCCCAGACCAATGTCAAAAGCATGTTTAATGATGCGGCTCTTCGGGAGTGTTTAGCTACACATCAGTTGCAATTTTCTTCTGCTAACTCCATGAATATCGGGCGTTTGGTGCCACAGATTGTTTACTATGTTTATGCCTATGCACAATTGGTTAAAACCGGTCAGATTCAGGCAGGCGAAGCAGTTAATTTTGCTGTTCCAACTGGAAACTTCGGCAATATCTTAGCAGCCTATTATGCTAAACAAATCGGTCTTCCGGTGGGCAAGTTGATTTGTGCTTCTAATGAAAATAATGTCCTAACAGATTTCTTTAAGACACATGTTTATGACAAAAAGCGCAGCTTTAAGGTAACGTCTAGTCCGTCTATGGATATTTTAGTTTCTTCAAACTTAGAGCGTTTAATTTTCCACCTGTTAGGAAATAGTGCAGAAAAGACAGCGGATTTGATGAAGTCTCTCAATCAGCATGGTCAGTATGAGTTGACTGATTTTGACCCAGCTATTTTAGAACTCTTTGCGGCAGAATATGCCACCGAAGTTGAGACAGCATCTGAGATCAAACGAGTTTATGAGGCGTCTGATTACATTGAAGATCCGCACACAGCGGTCGCTTCAGCTGTTTATCAAAAATACCGGACAGCTACAAGTGATGAGACTACGACTGTTATTGCTTCAACCGCCAGTCCTTACAAATTCCCAGTTGTGGCAGTCGAAGCTGTGACTGGGCAGACAGGTCTGAGTGATTTTGAAGCCTTAACAAAACTCCACGAGATTTCAGGAGTTGCAGTGCCTTCTGCAGTTGCTAACCTAGAAACCGCACAAGTTCGCCATAAAACGACTGTTGCTACTGACCAGATGCAGGCAGCAGTAGAAAGCTATTTAGGACTTTAATAATCTAATAAATTTTTGTAACAAACACTCAGTTGGTAGCCAACTGAGTGTTTTCAGATTGCAACAGAGTGTAAACAAAATATTGCCAGCAAAGTGCAGAAAAGTGTATAATCAAAAGCAGGAGTTTCATGATGTATGACCACTTATAAAAAGATTTTAAATATTGCCCTACCAGCCATGGTCGAAAACTTTTTGCAGATGCTAATGGGAATGGTGGACTCGTATTTGGTAGCGAGTCTCGGTCTCGTGGCTATTTCAGGAGTTTCGGTTGCTGGTAATGTTATTACGATTTACCAAGCTATTTTTATTGCGCTGGGAGCAGCAGTATCCAGTCTCATTTCCAAGAGTTTGGGAGAAGGAGATCGAGACAATCTGGCTTATCACACTAGCGAAGCCATTAAATTAACTCTGATTTTGAGCGTCTTTCTAGGACTTTTCTCGCTTGTTTTTGGACGCCAGATATTAGCTTGGCTGGGAACGGAGCCTGCAGTTGCCAATGCAGGTGGTCTTTATTTAGCTTTAATCGGGGGAACGATTCTCCTTTTGGGTCTGATGACTACGCTAGGCTCCTTGATTCGAGCAACTAGCAACCCTCGCATGCCTATGTATATCAGTTTTTTAAGCAATCTGCTCAATGTCCTTTTTTCCAGTCTTGCGATTTTTATTTTCCACATGGGAATTGTTGGAGTGGCGCTGGGCACCATTTTAGCCCGTCTGGTGGGTATATTGATTTTATGGAAAGAATTGTCCCTGCCTCTGGCGCCTTGGAGTTGGAGGCTGGACTGGGACTTGTTGCGTTTATCTCTGCCAGCTGCTGGAGAGCGGCTGATGATGCGGGCTGGGGACGTGGTGATTATTGCCATTATCGTTAAGTTCGGGACAGCTGCCGTTGCGGGAAATGCTATTGGAGAGGTTCTGACTCAGTTTAACTATATGCCGGGTTTTGGAGTCGCTACTGCAACGGTTATGTTAGTGGCTCATGCGGTGGGACAGGCAGATTTTCAAACAGTTAGAAAGCTGACGAAGCAGACCTACTGGCTATCTCTTGGACTCATGCTAGCGGTGGCTCTGCTTATTTTTGCACTTGGACAGCCACTAACACATCTTTATACAAAGGATAGCGGCGCTGTAACAGCTAGCTTGTCGGTCATTCTTTTTTCACTTTTGGGTGTGCCTATGACAACAGGAACAGTCATCTACACGGCTGTTTGGCAAGGATTGGGAAATGCGAAGTTACCTTTTTATGCCACGACGGTTGGTATGTGGCTGATTCGCATTGTGGCGGGTTACTTTCTGGGGGTAACTCTGGGATTAGGCTTGCCCGGAGTTTGGACAGCCACCCTTTTGGACAATACCTTTCGCTGGATTTTTTTACAAATCATCTATCAACGAAAAATGAGGAGTCAAACATGACAAGAGCTTTTATTTGGGATTTGGACGGAACCTTGCTGGACTCTTATGATGCGATTTTGGCGGGGCTTGAGGAAACCTATATGCACTATGGCTTGGATTTTGACAGACCAGCTATCCACGCTTATATCTTGCAACATTCTGTTCAGAAATTACTGGAAAAAGTCGCAACAGAGAAAGGTTTAGATGCTGAAGAGATGAACCGCTTTCGAGGTCAAAGTTTGCAAGAGAAAAATGCTCACATTCAGCTCATGGATGGTGCTAAGGCTATTCTTGTTTGGGCGCAGGAAGCAGATATTCAGCAGTTTGTCTATACTCATAAAGGGAAAAATGCTTATCAAATTTTGGCGGATTTAGAGATTTTAGATTATTTCACAGAAATTGTAACTACTGCTAATGGATTTGCAAGGAAGCCCGACCCAGAAGGTGTGAACTATCTCGTAGAGAAATACCAGCTGGATAAGACAAGTACTTACTATATCGGTGACCGGACGTTGGATGTAGATGTTGCCTTTAACAGCGGTATTCAATCAATCAATTTCTGCGATGACCGACCAAACATTAATCACGAAATCAACAATTTACTAGAGATTAAACAGATAATCTGTTAAAGGGGAGCAAAATATTTGCTTTTCTTTTTTTGATAGTCTATAATTGATTTATCAATAATTGACTAGTCAATTAAAATCAGAAAGGAGAAAAAATGGTTGCCATTCATCACCTGCTGTACCAATTGCATTTAACTGATCAAGCTATCACGCAACTCTTTGAGCAAAAATTAGAAATCAGCTTAACGCGGTACGAGATACTGACCTTTTTATTGGACAATGCTCCATGCAGTCAAGTTGCTGTGCAAGAGGTCTTAAAAATCGATCCTGCAGCCTTAACTCGGCATTTCAAACTTTTAGAAGAGCGCGGTTATGTTCAACGGAGCCGCAATCCCAAAAATCAACGAGAGGTTCTAGTGAATGTCACGAATGTTGCAAAAGAGCAGCTTTTGCATGAGCCACCGACCTATCATGTAAATGTCAAAAAGCAAATGGAAAAAGTTCTCTCGAATGATGAGAAAAGGACGCTGAGCACTTTATTAGAAAAAATTGTATCTGGCTTAGATCAGATTACCGTGGAAAAACATTAGAAAGAAAAAATTATGTCACTCATTACTACTATATTAGCTACACTTGTCGCACTGGAACACCTCTATATTTTTTATCTAGAAAGTATCGCTACCCAGTCAGACAGCACCAGCCGAGTCCTTAATATGACAAAGGAAGAATTATCTCGCCCGTCCGTTACTTCTTTGTTTAAAAATCAAGGGGTTTACAATGCCTTTTTAGCTCTTTTCCTACTATATGGCTTGTATATTTCACATAATTTAGAAATTGTGACCGTTTTTATTTTGTTTGTTATCGGGGTTGCAGCGTATGGTGCAGCCACAGCTAACAAGAAAATCATCTTGACTCAAGGCGGACCTGCGATTTTAGCTATTCTAAGCATTTTATTGTTTAAATAGCACCAAATATTAACCATTATAAAAATATAAATTAACCACCGTTAATAGTTTGTGCTATAATATATAGTAGAAATAATTCTACAATAGAAAGAATGATAGAAATGTCAGACAAAAAGGTTTCCTTAAGTGAAGTTAACCAAAGTATTGTAACGCCTAAAAACGCTGGTTTCTTTCGTACTTTATTAGCTTTTTCAGGGCCGGGAATGCTGGTTGCCGTTGGTTATATGGATCCGGGAAATTGGATTACAAGTGTTGTAGGTGGTGCTACCTATCGTTATTTGCTCTTATCAGCTGTCTTGGTTTCTTCTGTAATGGCTATGCAGTTACAACAAATGGCGGGAAAATTAGGAATTGTCACAAGGATGGATTTGGCACAAGCCATTGCGGCTCATACGTCAAAGCCAGTTCGCTATCTCCTTTGGGTTATTACAGAGTTGGCTTTAATGGCAACGGACTTGGCAGAAGTCATCGGTGCAGGGATTGCGCTTCATTTACTATTTGGCTGGTCTTTGCTATTTTCGATTCTGATTACAGTCTTTGATGTTTTCTTGTTGCTTTTTTTGATGAAATTAGGCTTTCGTAAGATTGAAGCAATTGTTGGAACGCTGATTTTAACTATTTTATTGATTTTCTTATATCTGGTAATCCTTGCAAAGCCCAATCTTCATCATATTTTATCAGGATATTTGCCAAACGTGGCAGCTTATCAACATACGGCTAGTAAAAATGGAACGTCCGTTTTGACCTTGGCACTGGGCATTGTAGGGGCAACGGTTATGCCGCACAATTTGTATTTGCACTCTTCTATCGCCCAAACGCGAAAAGTTAACTACAAGGCTAAACAATCTGTACATGAAGCTGTACGGTTTATGACGTGGGACTCGAATATTCAATTGAGTTTGGCTTTTGTGGTTAATTCTTTGCTGTTGATTTTAGGGGCAGCATTATTCTTTGGACATGCGGATAAAATTGGTGCTTTTTCTGCAATGTACAATGCCTTAAAAGACCCTCAAATTGCTGGTGCTATTGCTAGTCCTATCCTCTCAACGCTCTTTGCAGTGGCTTTGTTAGCGAGTGGTCAAAACTCAACTATTACAGGAACTTTAACGGGACAAATTGTGATGGAAGGCTTCTTAAACATGAAGCTACCACCGTGGTTTCTCCGCTTGGTAACCCGCTTATTAGCTCTTTTGCCAGTTGTGATTGTTGCTATTTTATACGGAGACAAAGAACAAGTGCTAGACAATCTTTTGGTCTATTCCCAAGTCTTTCTTTCTGTCGCTTTGCCATTTTCAATCTTTCCACTCGTATATTTCACCTCTAATAAAAAGCTCATGGGCGAATTTGTCAACAGCAAATGGAATACCTACTTAGCTTATGCCGTTTCTATTTTATTAACTATTTTGAATGTAAAACTTGTGGTTGATCTTTTTTAAAAATTTGTCTATCAGTTCAAATTTCTCTAGAATAAATGGCTTAAAAGCGCTATAATGAAAGTGGAAATATTCTCATATACGGAGGTGTCAAGATGGACGAATTGAAAAAAGTTTTGCTGGCAGGAATTGGATTGACTTCCATGACTTATGATAAAGCTACCGAATTTGTCAAAGAATTGATTGCCAAAGGTCGCTTGACGGTGGATGAAGGCAAACAGCTTCAATCAGAGCTAAAGCGCAAAGTAAATGAAAAAACGGCTGAAAGTCCAG
Source organism: Streptococcus sp. HMSC034B03 (assembly GCF_001838575.1). NCBI lineage: Bacteria > Bacillati > Bacillota > Bacilli > Lactobacillales > Streptococcaceae > Streptococcus > Streptococcus sp. HMSC034B03. Next base: position 21,407 of record NZ_KV837621.1, on the reverse strand, counting down.
AGGAGCAATCCGATGATGTATATGCCACCAAGCAAGATATTGAACGACTAGAAGATAAACTAGATCAACTACTCAAAGGATTTTCAAAAACAGAAGAATAATCTTCCTGATAACGCAGTCACAACTTTATAAAGACTGCGTTTTTTGCTAAACTAAAAGTAGGATTTGAAAGAAAAAATGATGATGACAAACAGGATGGAGATAACCTTATGGCAAACAAGCGCTTACGAGAGATTCTAACAGACTTTAGTGCAGTCGGCTGGTCCAATCTGAAAGATCGAAAAAAACCGTTGGACGAGAAAAAAGCTCCCAAGCAATTGCGAGAAGCTTTTGAACAACTAGGACCCAGTTTTGTAAAAATCGGTCAAATTTTATCTACCCGTAGTGACTTATTGCCAGAAATCTATATCAAGGAATTGAGCAAGCTACAAGATGACGTCAATCCTTTGGACAAAGAGACTGTTATGGCTGCGATTGAAGACGAGTTAAAGTGTCCGATTGAGCAACTCTTTTCAGATGTTTCACAAGAGCATTTGGCGAGCGCTTCCGTGGCACAAACTCATCGTGCTGTTTTGTTAAATGGCGATGAAGTCGTACTGAAAATTCAGCGTCCGCACATTCAAGAGCAAATTACAGAAGATCTTGCTCTTCTGGTTCGTTTAGCCCGTCATTTTCCCAAACATTTGCTGCCTATGGTGGATTTGCCAAAGATTTTGCAACAGTTGCAGACAACATTGTTGAACGAAATTGACTTTCGCAACGAAGCTAAGTATATGGACGAGTTCGCCCAATATAATCAAGATATTCCTTGTGTTGGAGTGCCAAAAGTCTATCCAGAGTTTACCACTCCGCACTTGATTGTCGAGGAATATATTCCAAGTGTCCGTATCAATCAATATGCTGTTTTACAAGAAGCGGGTTACGATTTGGCAGATATTGGTCAGAAACTCATGTTGAGCTTTATCAAGCAGGTATTTAAAGATGGCTTTTTTCACGGTGATCCACATCCAGGTAATCTTTTAATCTATGAAGGAAAGATTTATTTTATTGATTTTGGGATTATGGGAGAATTGGAAACGGGTTTTCGTATGTCTCTAAACGACATGTTGTCTAGCTTTACGACACAGGACATTGACTCGATGACGCAGGCTATTCTGACCATTACGACGGCTAGTGAACCAATCAATAAATTACAACTAGAGCAAGATGTTGAACGCATGTTGACCAAGTATGGCAATTTAGAGTTGGGCTCCTTGTCGATTACAGATATGTTTGAGGACGTAGTGGCGATTTGTACACGTCATCATTTACAAGTACCTTCTCAGATGGCAATTTTAGAAAAAGCCGCTTTGCAAATTGAAGGTCTTTTTCGCGAGTTAGCTCCTAATATCAATCTGATGACACTCGCCAAGCAATATTTCCTTGAAAATATGAAGTCAGATATTCTACACCAGACTTTGAGTTACGATTCTTTCTTAATCGAACTACTTTACTTGCTACGGCATGGAAAAAGTATTCCGCGACGACTACACCAACTTGTGGAGCAAGTGGTGAACGGTCGCTTGGTTGTCAACCATGACTTAATTGACTACAATCAACGATTTCGGCGTATTGAATCCTTAGCCAATCGTCTTGTACTAAGCCTTGTCTTCTTAGCTTTATTACTGACAGGAGGGATTTTAACCCTTAATCCAGACATACTGTTTTTAGCAAAATTTCTGTTAACATTAGCAGGCTTGGTATTAGTGTGGTTATTCTATCTTATCATCTGCTCCACAAAAAAATAACATAAAAAGAAAACGAGATAACTTGAATTATTGAAAATTACAATCTATCTCGTTTTCATCATTATTAAAAGCCTATACAACGATTGTATGTTGTAAGCTTATTATCTAAGATTAGGAAACTTATGAACCGCACCCCAAAAGTTAGATTTTTTATGTCTAACTTTTGGGGGCAGTACAATCTTATCCTAGTCTTTTTCTTTGCCTTCTAAACTATTTGTAACGATCAGTTTGTCATTAGAGGAAGTTTGCTTGAAACAAACATAGTCTGTGAGAGGGAAATGAATCAACTTTAAAAAGGTTTCTGCAAATTGTTCAGGAGGGGTAGGTTCAGGTTGGGTAATCCAAATTTCGATAAAGATTAAAATTCCTCTAACAAGAACTTGAGCAGCCTTTTCTTTTGGAATGTTTAATTTTTGATAGTCAATCGTAATATGCTGTTCAATCCATTGTCCATAGGTATTTCGTAAAAATTCCCTCCAATATGGATCTGCTGCTGTTGTAAAAAGACAGCTGATTTGTTTTCGGTGGGTGTATAAGATAGGAATCACTACCTCTGCAAAAAAGACAAAAGGATCAGGATAAACTTTCTTATCATAAGTTTGAAAAATCATTCGAAATTCAGCGTCAAGTTCTTTATGAATATAGTCTAGAATTTCATGATTTCCATTGAAATGACGTTTGTAAATGGCTTGTCTTGAAATTCCAGCCTTTTTGGCAATTTCTGCTAAAGAAAAATGCATTTTATTTGGATGTTCCATAGCAAGCTCAAAAAAAGCCTCTAGAATTTTTTCTCTCGTATTAAGTACCATCTTGCTCCCTCCTTATAAATATTCTAATTTAAAAAATATATGTAGTCTAGCAAAACCATCGAAAAAAGTTTACATTTTGTAAATTAATATGCAGTAGACGGCTGTGCATAAATACTACTATCATCATGACTAATATAAAAACTTTACAGATTGTCAACAAATATAGCAAGAATCGAGAGCTTTTTGATTGAAAGTGCTATTAGAGAGTTGATATACTAGTGTTAGTGTAGCTTTGTACTTTTATACAAAGTCCTGAAAAACCATAGAAAGGAAATCGTCATGATTAAAAAAGCGATGAATCTTGTTGGGGTTGCATTATTGCTAGCTTCAACAATCTTATCACCGGCTAGTGCACTTGCTCAGACATTGTCGAATCAATCTTCTGCAGTGACAACTCAGTCAGCTACAAAAACAGGGGCGGCTGAACAGCCAGTATCTTCTACTGAGCCAATGCAAAAGACAGTAGACACTAGTTCTAGTCAGGGGCAGCAGCCTGCTACTGAGAATAAAGCGGAAGCTAATTCAAATGAGCAGGAAAATAAGCCAAGCACCTCAAAAGAAGAAAGCTCTGATGCTAGCCAAGTAAAAGAAGATACATCTTCACAAAAAGCTAGTAAGGTAGAGGAAAAGAGTGAGACTCAGCCAGGAGCTCCACCTGCTGCTAAAGATACTAAAGATACCCAAGCAGCTCCTAAAACTCAAAGAGCCCCTAAAGAAATAGATGCGATTACGAAATTTAGCATTACCGATCATAATGGAAAACCGTTAGACAAGCCATTGCAACAATGGGAACAGTTTAAAATTGATGGTCAGTTTAAGTTGCCAAATAACGATGTGCATGAAGGGGATTATACAACATTCAAGATTTCAGAAAATCTGGTTTTGGTGTCAACTCCTAATTTTGATATTAAAGATAAAGATGGTCAAGTTGTAGCTCGTGCAACTATTGATCCAGAGAATCGACTATTAAAGTTGACCTATACAAAGTATGTTGAAAACAAATCAGATGTTTCTGGTAGCTTTTATTTTTATACTTATGTTAATCATCATATCGTAAAGGAAAAGAAAAAGGTTCCACTCCAAATTACAGTTAATCGGAATATAGTTCCGATAGGAGAAGTAGAGTTTGGAGGTTTAACTCCGCCATCACAAAAAGATTTGACAAAAGTAGGTAATTTTAAACCAGACAATACTATCACTTATGATATCACTGTAAATCAGTCAGGAAAAGAAATTCCGGATGCAAAAGTAACTGATATTTTAAAAACACCAAATATTTCCTATGTTAAAGATAGTTTTGAAATTTATAAAGGAAAATGGGTCATTAAAGACAACCGATGGGTTTTAAAAAATAAAAAAACTGTTACAACCCAATTTAATGTGGAATTTTTATCTGACTCAGAATTTTCTATTAAATTAGGAAAAATAAATAAGGATGAAGGCTACCATATTAAATATAAAGCTAAGGCAAATTATAAATTACAAAGTGGTGAAGTTGTTGAAAATGTCACATCGCTCTGGTCTAGTCAAACCAAAATTATAGACTCTATCGCCAAAACGACCTATCTAGAAGCGGGTGGAAGTGCAGAAGGCTATGTTTATTCTATAACCTTGCATAAAAAAGATGAAACCTCTGGAGCATCTTTGGCAGGAGCAGTCTTTAGAGTAACACGTGATCGGAATGGTGCTGTTGTAGGAGACTTCACTACGGATAGTACAGGAAAAGTCACGATTCCTAATTTGCTGAAAGACAATTATACTATTAAAGAAATCAAAGCGCCGGATGGTTATCAGTTAACAGGCAAAGAAATTAAGGTTAAACCAGAAAATTTCAATAGTAGTAAGTCTTACAGTTTAGATATTTCAAATAAACGGCAAAAAGTATCTGCGACTTTACAGGTGAATAAGAAGCTCGTTGGTCGCAAACTGAAAGCGCAAGAGTTTGAGTTTGATTTGGTTGATAATACTGAAGTTAGTCCAACTGTCGGTAAAATCTTGCAAACTGTTAAAAATAACGCCAATGGTGAGGTCAATTTCAAATCATTGGAATATACTAAAGCAGGAACTTATGAATATTTTATCCGAGAGAACAAAGGTTCTGCACCAGGAGTTACCTATGACCAAAAATTTATCACGGTAACAGTAGAAGTCAAGGAGAAATCCGGTAAACTGAAGTTAGCAAAGTGACTTATATGACAGATGGAGAAGAAATTAAAAAACCAACTTTCAATAATCGCTATACTCCAGTTAAAACATCTGCTAAGTTAGAAGTGAAAAAGGTTTTAACAGGTCGTCCTCTTCAAGAAGGTGAATTTGAATTTGAACTCAAAGATCTACAACGAAATAAAAAGATTTTAGAAACTGTAAAAAATACGGCTGATGGTAAGGTTCAATTCAAAGAGCTTAAATATACTAAAGCAGGAATCTATCATTATACCATTAGTGAAAAGGCTGGTGATGTTCCAGGAGTTGAATATGAACCGAATCTTATCTCGGCAACTGTAACTGTCGAAGATAAGGGAGGAAAGCTTGAAGTTACAAAGATCACTTATTCGAAAGCTGGTGAGGAGACGAAGGATCCAACCTTTATCAACCAATACACTCCAGGAAAAACGTTTGCCCGATTAGAGGTAAATAAAATTCTGACAGGCCGTCAGCTACAAAAAGACGAGTTTGAGTTTGAGTTGAAGGAAGATGGTAAACCAGATGTTCTTCAAACGGCTAAAAATGATGCCCAAGGAAAAGTTCAGTTCCAAGTTATTAACTACGACAAGGCAGGTGAGTACCACTACACCATTACAGAGAAAAATAATGGTCTGACAGGAGTTACTTATGACTCGAGCAAAGTCAAAGTCACAGTTAAAGTAACGGATGATGGTAAAGGGAAGCTAAGAGCTTCCGTGACTTATGACGGTGGTAAAAAGACCTTTAAGAATACGTTCACACCAAAAGAAATCACAGTGCCACTGCAAGTGACAAAAGCCTTAACGGGTCGAAATCTACAAGATGACGAGTTTGAGTTTGAATTATACGATGGACAAAACAAGCTACTTCAAACAGTTAAAAATAAAGCGGATGGTACGATTCCTTTCAAAGCTCTTAAGTTCACCAAGACTGGTCTTTACAACTACCTTATCAAAGAGAAAGCTGGTAAGGTTCCAGGTGTTGACTACGATAAACAACCAATTAAGGTTACCATTCGTGTTCAACAAGAAGAGGATGGACAGTTGATTTACAATATCGTCTACCTCGGTCTTGACGAGAGCGGTAAAAATCAAATTTCTAAACAAAGCTTTACAAATAAATATACTGCCAAAGGTACCGATGCTACTTTCTCTGTCACGAAGAAATTAACCGGACGTGCTTTGAAGGATGGCGAGTTTAGTTTTGATCTGAAAGAAGATGGCAAGGCAGATGTTCTTCAAACCAAGAAGAATGATAAATATGGTAAGGTTCAATTTGATGCAATCAAGTATCAAACTGTTGGTACTCACAAGTACACCATTACTGAGAAAAACACAGGATTGGGTGGTGTGACTTACGACACCAAGACCATCAAGGTAACAGTTGAAGTCACTGATAATGGTAAAGGTCAGCTTGTTTCAAAAGTAACCTATGAAAACAATGACCAAACTTTCAACAATACATACTCTAGTCAAAAGGTTAGTGCACAACTAAGCGTGACTAAAGAACTGACAGGTCGTGCATTAAACGATCAAGAGTTCGAATTTGAATTAGTCGGATCTGATGACAACGTTCGTCAAACGAAGAAAAATGCAACAGACGGTCGTGTTACTTTTGATGCGATTGACTATACAAAAGTCGGAACTTATCATTACACCATCAAAGAGAAGGACAATGGCTTAGGCGGTGTAACTTACGACAAGAAAGAAATCAAGGCGACTGTAAAAGTCACTGATGATGGCAATGGTCAGTTAGTTGCCCAAGTATCTTACGATACAGCTAATCCAACCTTCCGCAATACTTACCTTGCTAAGGAAACAACTGCGACATTAGAAGCGAACAAAGTGCTAACTGGTCGCGAATTGAAAGCGAATGAATTTGCCTTTGACTTGATTGATCCAAACGGTAAAGTGGTGGATACCGTTAAGAACGCTAAAGATGGTAAGATTTCATTTAAAGAGTTGACATTCAAAACAGCTGGAACTTATACTTATACCATTAAAGAACAAGCTGGTGCTTTAGGCGGTGTGAAATATGACACCAAAGTAATCAAAGCAACAGTCACTGTCACGGATGATGGTAAAGGTCAACTACATACAACAGTTGCTTATGAAAACAACCAAAACACCTTCACGAATACTTATTCAGCAGATAAAGCCACTGCGACACTTTCTGCTAAGAAGCTATTAGAAGGTCGTAACCTCAAAGAAGGGGAATTTGAATTTGAACTGACTGGTACAGACGATCAAGTTCGCCAAACGAAGACAAATGCACAAGATGGTAGCGTCACTTTTGATACCATTGAGTATACTAAGGTAGGTACTTATCACTACACCATCACCGAAAAAGATACGAAACTCGGTGGTGTGAAATATGACACCAAAGTGATCAAAGCGACAGTCACTGTTACAGACGATGGTCAAGGCCGCTTAGTAACAAAAGTTTCTTATGAAAAAGATGATCAGACCTTCAAGAACACTTATTCCGCTGCAAAAACAAACGCACAACTCTCTGTTAAGAAAGCCTTGACAGGTCGTGCTTTGAAAGATGGCGAGTTTGAGTTTGAATTGAAAGGTCAAGATGATAAAGTTACTCAAAGCAAGAAGAATGCTCAAGACGGTAGTGTCACTTTCGATACGATTGAGTACACGAAAACTGGTACTTATCATTACACCATCACCGAAAAGAACATCAGACTAGGCGGTGTAACGTATGATAAGAAAGTGATTAAAGCAACCGTAACCGTAACAGATAATGGTCAAGGTCAATTGGTAGCACAAGTTGCCTATGAACAGAATGACCAAACCTTTACGAACCAATACCAAGCTGCTCCAACGGATGCTCAGCTTTCAGCTAACAAGCAATTAAGTGGTCGTGACCTTAAAACTGGTGAATTCAGTTTTGAACTAAAAAATGACAAGGACGAAGTGCTTGAAACGGTGACAAATGATAAGGACGGTAAAATTACCTTTAAGAAGTTGACTTATACAGCAGTTGGTACTTATCAGTACACGATTACCGAAAAAGATACGAAGCTTGGCGGTGTGAAATATGACACTAAGGTAATCAAAGCAACCGTTACTGTGACCGACAATGGCGCAGGGAAACTGGTAGCAACTGTATCTTATGATACAAAAGATCGTGTCTTCAACAATACTTATACGGCAGATTCAGTCCAAGCAACGGTTGAAGTAACTAAGAAATTGGTCGGTCGTACCTTGAAAGCAAATGAATTTGAGTTTGTATTGAAGGATGAAAGAGGTCAAGTGCTTCAAACGAAGAAAAATACCGCAGATGGTTCGGTAAACTTTGATGCTTTTGAATACAAAACAACTGGTACCTACCATTACACGATTGCAGAAAAGGATACAAAACTTCAAGGAATCACTTATGATAAGAAGGTGATTAAGGTGACAGTAACAGTCACAGATGATGGTAATGGTCATTTGGTTGCCAAAGTAAGTTATGACAAGAACATAAAGACATTTGAAAATCGCTATACTCCACCAAAGAAAGGTTTGCCTAAGACAGGTACGGTCATTCATACAGTAGCTATTTTCATTGGTTTGATTGTTTTGGTCGGTGCAGTTTATCTCATCAAGAAGAAATCTTGATAAAATCAAGACTTCAGAAAAATAATAAGTTTAAATTGGGAATCTAGAGAGCATTCTCCTCCGAAATGGGGGCTCTTTAGATCCCCTTTTTGGTGCCTAGAGCATAGAATGTGAAAAGAAAAAGGAAGAGCTGTTTCCTAGAGAAAATGGACTTAGAAAAGTTATACAAAAATTTAGAGAATACTTAATCCTTTTCGTGGAAACTATGCTGAAATTTTCACTTGACTCTTTTTTTCTTTATGATATACTTAACTAGTAAAGAATTAACTGGTTAATCAGAAAAGGAGCAACATGAGTCAATTAGCACATGAAATGGATCATTTCTTAAATGAAATCATTTTAAAAGCCGAGAATCAGCATGAGATTTTGATTGGTTCTTGTACAAGTGGAATGCCTTTGACAAATACTCAAGAGCACATCTTGATGTTGCTGTCTGAGGAGTCGTTGACAAACTCAGAGTTGGCGAAGCGCTTAAACGTCAGTCAAGCAGCTGTAACAAAGGCTATCAAATCGCTCATCAAACAAGAAATGCTGGAACCTTTCAAGAATCAGAAAGATGCGCGTGTTATTTTTTATCGGTTGACAGAATTAGCGAAGCCAGTTGCCGTGGAGCATCATCATCATCATCAGCATACATTGGAAATTTACGAAAAAATCGCCAATCAATACACTCCTAATGAGCAAGCTACCATTCAAAAATTCTTGGAAACCTTAGTAGGAGAAATCGGAAAATGAGATATATCACAGTTGAAGATTTATCCTTCTATTATGACAAAGAGCCTGTGTTGGAGCATATTAACTATTATGTGGATAGTGGTGAGTTTGTGACTTTGACAGGTGAAAATGGAGCAGCAAAAACGACCTTGATCAAGGCTAGTCTTGGGATTTTGCAGCCTCGATTTGGTAAGGTGACGATTTCTAAGACGAATACAGCTGGCAAGAAGTTGCGGATTGCTTATCTGCCGCAGCAAATCGCTAGCTTTAATGCAGGCTTTCCAAGTACTGTCTACGAATTTGTAAAATCGGGTCGTTATCCACGAAAAGGTTGGTTTCGTCGTTTGAATGCGCATGATGAAGAACATATCAAGGTCAGTCTGGACGCCGTTGGCATGTGGGAACATCGAGACAAGCGGATTGGCTCGCTTTCGGGTGGGCAAAAGCAGCGGGCGGTCATAGCGCGCATGTTTGCTTCAGATCCGGATATTTTTGTCTTGGATGAGCCAACAACAGGGATGGATGCTGGTAGCAAGGATGAATTTTATGATTTAATGCACCATAGTGCGCATCGGCACGGCAAGGCTGTGCTGATGATTACGCATGATCCAGAGGAAGTTAGAAAATATGCGGACCGCAATATCCATTTGGTGCGAAATCAAGATTCGCCATGGCGGTGCTTCAACGTTCACGAGAGTGATCAGGAGGTGAGCCATGTTTAATTTACTAACTTATGATTTTATGCAACGGGCTTTTCTGGCTGTGATTGCTATGAGTTTGTTCTCACCTGTGTTAGGAACGTTTTTAATTCTACGTCGTCAAAGTTTGATGAGTGATACACTTAGTCATGTGTCGCTTTCAGGAGTTGCATTTGGCTTGGTATTGGGTATTTCACCTACAATTTCAACAGTCATTATCGTGATGATTGCGGCAGTTTTTCTAGAATATTTGCGCACTATCTACAAAGATTTCATGGAGATCGGAACAGCCATTTTAATGTCGACAGGACTTGCTATTGCTTTGATTGTGATGAGCAGGGGCAAAAGCTCCAGTTCCATGAGCTTAGACCAATATTTGTTTGGTTCTATTGTCACGATTAGTACAGAACAAGTGATTTCACTATTTATTATTGCGACGATTGTACTTATTTTGACTTTTCTCTTCATTCGTCCGATGTATATTTTGACCTTTGATGAAGATACAGCCTTTGTGGACGGTCTACCTGTGCGTACTATGTCTATTCTATTTAATATCGTGACAGGTGTTGCCATTGCTCTCATGATTCCAGCGGCAGGTGCGCTGTTGGTATCGACCATTATGGTGTTGCCGGCAAGTATTGCTTTACGGCTTGGGAAAAATTTCAAATCTGTTATTCTATTAGCTAATTTTATCGGATTTGTAGGTATGATTGCTGGATTGTATATTTCTTACTATGCTGAAACGCCAGCCAGTGCAAGTATTACGATTATTTTTGTCGGCGTATTTTTACTAGTGAATCTATTAAAAAAATTTATCAAATAGGAGTGAAAAATGAAGAAAATTGGTCTATTAGTAGCAAGCTTACTAAGTCTCTTTTTAGTGGCTTGTTCCAATCAAAAAAGCGCAAATGGGAAGCTAAATGTTGTGACAACATTTTACCCAGTTTATGAATTTACCAAGCAAGTAGCAGGCGATACTGCCAATGTCAAACTCTTGATTGGTGCAGGAACAGAACCGCACGAATACGAGCCTTCTGCCAAAGCAGTTGCAACGATTCAAGATGCAGATACTTTCGTTTATGAAAATGAAAACATGGAAACTTGGGTACCAAAATTGCTTAAAACCTTGAAAAAAGGTAAAGTGAATGTGGTGAAGGCGACTGGGAAGATGTTGCTACTGCCTGGTACAGAAGAAGAAGGAGATCATGATCATGGTAAAGAAGGACATCATCATGAATACGATCCCCATGTATGGTTATCACCAAAACGTGCCATTAAAATGGTGGAAAACATTCGCGACAGCTTAAGCAAGAGTTATCCGGATAAGAAAACCACTTTTCAGAAGAATGCAGCAGCTTACATTAAGAAATTAGAAGCTCTGGATAAGGAATACGCAGCGGGATTGGCAAATGCCAAACAAAAGAGTTTTGTGACACAGCACGCAGCCTTTCGTTATTTAGCGTTAGACTACGGTTTGAAGCAAGTGCCTATTTCAGGACTTTCACCAGATAGTGAGCCTTCAGCGGCACGTTTGGCTGAATTGACAAAATATATTAAGAAAAACAATATCAAGTACATTTACTTTGAAGAAAATGCTTCTCAAGCACTGGCATCTACTTTGGCAAAAGAAACAGGTGTGAAGTTGGATGTGCTCAATCCACTTGAAAGTCTAACAGAAAAACAAACCAAAGACGGGGCAGATTACATTTCAATCATGAAGTCCAACTTGAAAGCCTTGAAAAAGACAACCGATCAAGCAGGCGCTGAGATTTCTGCTGAAAAAGAGGAAAATACGAAGACTGTACAAAATGGTTACTTTGAAGATAGTGCTGTCAAAGACCGTACTTTGTCTGACTACGCTGGTCAATGGCAATCCGTCTATCCATATTTGCAAGACGGAACTTTAGATCAAGTCTTTGACTACAAAGCAAAATTAAGCGGTAAGATGACAGCAGCTGAGTACAAGGCCTATTATGAAAAAGGCTATAAGACAGATGTGTCTCATATCAATATCACAGATAAGACTATGGAATTTGTAGTTAACGGACAAAAGAAGAAATATACTTATAAATATGTTGGTAAGCATACATTGACGTACTCTAAAGGAAACCGAGGCGTGCGTTTCATGTTTGAAGCGACAGACCCAGATGTAGGTAAGTATAAATACGTTCAATTTAGCGACCATAATATTGCACCAACGAAAGCAGCGCATTTCCATATCTTCTACGGTGGTGAAAGCCAAGAAGCCCTCTTTAACGAATTAGAAAATTGGCCAACTTACTACCCAACGAAATTAAATGGACAAGAAATCGCCCAAGAAATGCTTGCGCATTGATAAAGACACAATTTCTATACAAAAAGAGAAAAATCGAGTTGAGCAATCTTCTCGATTTTTTTGCTTGACAAACTCTGATTACAGATGTAAACTATAAAAGAATTTATAATTACAATTGTAATCAGAGAAGAGATGAAACAAAATGGAACAACAAAATATTAGTCAGGCAGAATGGCAAGTTATGCGTGTTTTGTGGGCGTATCCTCATAGCAGAAGTACTGAGGTGGTGGAGCGTTTAGAAGCTGATTTTGATTGGAAACCGGCTACTGTTAAAACCTTACTTAATCGTCTGAAAACCAAAGAGTTTATTTCAATGGAAAAAATTGAAGGCAAATTTTACTATGATGCTCTGATCTTAGAAGATGAGCATTTGGAAAATAGTTGGCGAACCTTACTTGACAATATGTGCAATACCAAGCATGGTGATTTAGTGATTTCAATACTAGAAAGCAATCAATTCAGTCAAATGGATTTGTCCCGAATTTTGGATGTTGTAAAAGAAAAGCAAGTTCAAGCGCCGGAGACGATTCAGTGCAATTGTCCACCAGGTCAATGTACTTGTGGCGCGCATTGTCAAGATGACACGAATCAATCGAAAATGGCGGAGTAAGAAATGGAAAAAGACAAAAAAGAGTATAAATTATCCGGTATGACCTGTGCAGCTTGCGCGATGACCATTGAAATGGCCGTCAAGGAACTTCCAATGGTTGAGGAAGCTACTGTGAACTTGGCGACGGAAAAATTGACAGTTTTTCCCAAAGAAGGATTTGCAAGCGAGCAAGTCTTAGAGGCTGTGAAAGAAGCAGGTTACCAAGCGGTAGAAAAAGGGGAACAAAAGCAGTCGGATTATGCAAAACAGGCTGCAGAGAAAGAAGAAACCGTGCGCCAAATGGCGCGTCAGATTTGGTTTGCGGCAGGAGCGACCGTGCCACTCCTCTATATTTCAATGGGGAGCATGATTGGCTTGCCGTTCCCCTCCTTTTTAGATCACATGACGCATCCCATTGCCTTTGTGGTGGCGCAGTTTTTCCTTACTTTGCCAGCGATTTGGGTTGGTCGCGGTTTTTATGTACGTGGTTTTCGGAATTTGGCAAAACGGCATCCGAACATGGATAGTTTGATTGCTGTAGGAACGAGTGCAGCCTTTCTGTATAGTCTATACTCGGTTGTTCAAGTTTTACTGGGGCATCATACTTTTGTACACCAGTTGTATTTTGAATCAGTTGGTGTGATTATCACTCTTGTTTTACTGGGGAAATATCTGGAAGCCAATGCCAAGGGTCGAACTTCGCAAGCGATTCAAAGTTTGATGAGTTTGGTACCCGACCAAGCGACCGTTATTCGCTATGGCGAAGTCGTCGCAATTGATACAGAAGACATCAAGGTTGGAGATATTGTGCGGATCAAACCGGGAGAACGTATGCCAGTAGACGGTGTGGTTATCTCTGGACAAACCTATGTAGATGAGTCCATGATGACAGGTGAAAGCGTTCCTGTCGAAAAAAATGTCGGAGATGTGATTACCAGTGCCACTATGAATCAAACGGGTTCTATTGACTATGAAGCAACCAAAGTCGGTTCGGACACAACCTTGGCTCAGATTGTTCATTTGGTAGAGGAAGCGCAAGGCTCGAAAGCGCCTATTGCGGCTATGGCAGATAAAATCTCGCTCTACTTTGTACCAATTGTCTTGGGCTTGGCAGTTTTAGCAGTTCTGTTGTGGTACTTTCTGGCGGGAGAAAGTCTGCAATTCTCGCTTTCTATCTTTATTGCGGTTTTGGTCATTGCTTGTCCCTGCGCGCTTGGGCTAGCTACTCCGACGGCTATTATGGTCGGCACGGGGAAGGGCGCTGAAAATGGCGTCTTGATTAAGTCGGGGCAGGCTCTTGAAGCGGCTCATTTGGTAGATGTTATCGTTCTGGATAAGACAGGTACAATTACCGAAGGGAAGCCAAGTTTGACGGATGTGTTAACCTTTGGTGATGTCACACGGGAGAAATTGCTGCATTTGCTTGCAAGTAGTGAGCAACATTCAGAGCATCCGCTGGCAATTGCTATTTTAGAAGCCGCTAAAGCGGAAGCTATACCATTAGCATCGGTAACAGATTTTCAAGCGATTTCAGGTAAAGGGATTATAGCTCAAGTAAAAGCTCAAGAAATTCTAATTGGGAATGAAAACTTAATGAGACAATACCAAGTCGAGCTCGGAGAATATATCTCTGACTTGATTTTCTTATCGCATCAAGGAAAGACGGCTATGTTTGTTGCTTTGGATAGACAATTGGTTGGGCTGATAGCAGTCGCTGACCAAATCAAAAAAAATAGCTGTAAAGCTATTGCTGAATTGCAAAAAATGGGCTTAGAAGTGGTGATGCTGACAGGGGACCGTGAGGAAACAGCTCAAGCCATTGCAAGAGAAGCTGGTGTCAATCAAGTCATTGCAGGAGTATTTCCGGACGGCAAAGCAGATATCGTCAAGAATTTGCAAGCGCAGGGGGAAAAGGTTGCCATGGTGGGTGACGGGATCAATGATGCACCTGCTCTGGTGCAAGCTGAAGTCGGGATTGCGATTGGTTCTGGAACGGATGTGGCTATTGACTCAGCCGACATTGTTTTGATGCACAGCGACCTTTTAGATGTGGTGACAGCCATTCGCCTCAGCCAAGCAACGATTAAAAATATCAAAGAAAATCTGTTCTGGGCCTTTGCCTACAATACTCTAGGAATACCAGTTGCAATGGGGCTCCTGTATGTATTTGGCGGCCCACTGCTCAATCCTATGCTAGCCGGTCTTGCCATGAGCTTTAGCTCGGTTTCTGTCGTCACCAATGCGCTGCGTTTACGGCGCTTTAAAATAAAATCATAAAAGGAGTTCATCATGAAACAAATCGTCACTTTAGAAAATATATCTTGTCAAAATTGCGTAAAACACGTCACTGAGCACTTCCTAAAATTAGAAGGTGTATCGGACGTTCAAATTGATTTAGATACAAAGGCTGCTACTGTCACGACCGATCACACTTACAGCGCAGCAGATTATCAGGCAGCACTTGCTAAAACAATTTATAAAGTTGTTACTGTTGCATAATTAAAAACGGACAGGCAAATATACTGACGCTTGTCTGTTTTTAATTTTCTTTCTTTAATCCCTCTTCAAAACTTTCGGAAAAGGCTTCAATACTTAGTTTTTCAAGTGTGAAAGGGTGTGTGAACGTTAAGCGATGAGCATGGAGCATGAGACGTTTTGCTTTTTGCGGATTGTACAATGGATCGCCAACGATAGGATGCCCATGATGAGCAAGGTGTACACGGATTTGATGAGTTCGCCCAGTTTTAAGTTGACACTTGATAAGGGTGTTGTTTCCAATTTCTTTGAGCTTAGTGACCTGCGTTTCAGCGTATTGACCGTTTTTGTTATCCACTAGCCGTTTTCGCCGATCGTGACGGTCACGCCCGATTTTATCTGTATAGATTTGACGTTTTTTGGGGAATACTCCTTGTACCAAAGCCCAATATTCACGCGAAATTTCCTTGTTTTCTAGCAATCGATTTAAGATTGGCAAGATAAAAGGATTTTTAGCAAAAAGGACAGCCCCACTAGTTTCCTTGTCCAAGCGATGAACGACATAGCACGTACTTCCAACATAAGCAGAGACATGATTTAAAAGCGCCAGCTCTGCCGGTTCATTGGCATGTGTTTTCATACCTTCAGGTTTATTGACAATGATGATGTGTTCATCTTGGTATAATTCTTCCACAAGATTAGCTTTGCCCATTAAAATAGACTTTTCTGGATAATCTTCTTCGTCAAAAATCAATGTAAATTTATCATGTGGGTGGATAATGCTCTGCCAGTTAATCGGTTTTTGATTGACGAAGACATGTTTTTTGATACGCAAAAAATGGCGAATCTTTCGTGGAATCAGAAACTGTTCTTCCAGCAGTTCTTTGACTGTCATCTCTGGCAGACCTTGTGGAATCGTAATTGTAAAATGCATGATTTTATTGTAACAAAATAGTAGATGATTGCAAATAGTCAGCTAACTCTTGAACAATTTCTTAAAGTTTTCTAAACGAAACGCTTGATAAGAGGTCCTTTCTTGTCTGGATATGGAGAAGGTGATAGAATAGGGATATGAAAAAATTGAGTGAATTATTTGAAATAGTAGTGAATCATTTTAAAAAGGAAAGTCCTGAGCGCAAGCATCAAGAGGTGACAGAGGCGGAAGAAAGCGAATCGCATTTGAGCCGTTCTGGAAAAAGTCGGAAAAAGCCGATTTCTCAACATCCATTTTGTCGATTTTGGCGTCGCTATCACCTGACGAAGATTGTCTTGATTTTGGGACTTGGTTTTGGCTTGGTGACAGGAGGCTATCTCTTTTATGTTGCCAAATCCACTAATGTGAATGATTTGCAGAATGCTTTGAAAGCAACGACATCTATTTATGATAAGGACGGCAAAAAAGCGGGCAGTTTGTCAGGGCAAAAGGGAACCTACGTAGAATTGTCCCAGATTAGCCCGAACTTACAACATGCCGTCATTGCGACAGAAGACCGTTCTTTTTATAAAAATAGTGGGATTAACTACGGTCGTTTTATCATGGCGATTTTGACTGCGGGACGTTCTGGCGGTGGATCCACCATTACGCAGCAATTAGCCAAAAATGCTTACCTATCTCAGGATCAGACTATTGAGCGGAAAGCAAAGGAATTTTTCCTTGCCTTGGAATTAACCAAGAAATATAGTAAGAATCAGATTCTCACCATGTACCTCAACAATTCTTACTTTGGAAATGGTGTATGGGGCGTAGAAGATGCCTCTAAAAAGTATTTCGGAGTATCTGCTAGCCAACTGACACTAGATCAAGCAGCTACCTTAGCAGGAATGCTTAAAGGACCGGAACTATATAATCCGCTTGCTTCTATCAAAAATGCAACCAATCGGCGCAATACCGTTCTGCAAAATATGGCAGCAGCAGGTTATATCAGTCAAAATACTGCGAACCAAGCAGCAGCAAATGGTTTGGGCAGTCAATTGGTAGATGCTTACACAGGAAAATCAGCAGATTATCGTTATCCGTCTTACTTTGATGCGGTTATCAATGAAGCAGTTCGAGATTATGGCTTAACAGAAGCTGATATTGTCAATAACGGCTACCGTATTTACACAGAGCTAGACCAAAATTACCAAGCTAGCATGCAAGTCATCTATGATCGCGAAGATTTATTCCCGCAAGCAGCAGACGGCACCAGAGCCCAATCGGGTAGCGTAGCGCTTGATCCTAAAACGGGAGGTGTTCGCGCACTTGTTGGGCAAATCAATAGTACCAGTGCCAATTTCAGAAGTTTTAACTATGCCACACAATCTTCAAGAAGCCCTGGCTCGACTATTAAGCCCTTAGCAGTTTACAGCCCGGCAGTTGATGCAGGCTGGTCCATCAATAAAGAGTTAGACAATAGCACAACAACGTATGGAACTTACACCGTGAACAACTATGGTGGGATTCAATCCAGTTCGACTGTGCCAATGTATCAGGCTTTAGCGCAATCCTTAAATATTCCAGCGGTTGCTGCTGCTAATGAATTGGGACTGAAAAAAGTTTTTGAATATGGTAAAAAATTTGGCTTGAATATGGATAAAGTGGATCAGACTCTTGGGGTGGCTCTCGGCAGTGGCGTAACAACCAATCCGCTACAAATGGCACAAGCCTACTCGACTTTTGCCAATAATGGTGTTATGAATGATGCTCATTTGATTACCAAAATCGAAAATGCTAGTGGACAAGTAGTCAAAACTCATAAATCAACTTCAACGCGAGTGCTTAACCGCTCAACAACAGAAAAAATGACCAGTATGATGCTGGGAACATTTACCAATGGTACCGGTGTTTATGCTGCTCCTTACGGCTATGACATGGCTGGGAAGACAGGAACGACAGAGACTGACTTTAACCCAGATTTATCAGGAGACCAATGGGTTATTGGTTACACGCCAGATGTGGTTATCAGTCAGTGGTTAGGTTTTCCAAAGACAGATGAAAATCATTATCTGACAGGCACCAGTGCCAATGAAGCTTCAGCTATTTTCCGAAGTGTGGCAAATAGTATCTTACCGTACACAAATGGTACGAAGTTCGGTGATGAAAATGCCTATGCAAAAAATGGTATTGCACCGGTTGATACGAGTGGTACAAATAACACTACGAATCAAAGTGACAATCGTTCAGATGTTTTGAAAGATGTGCAGGATAAAGCTAAGAACTTGGTTGACCAAGCTAAAAAAGCAATTGACGATGCTAAGATTTCTGAAAAAGCACAGAATCTTTGGGACACGGTTAAGAGTTGGTTCCAATAGACTTGTCAAAAATGGGCTTTCTTGATATAATAAACAAGATGGAGGCGTTATGGCACTAAAAAAAGCGAGTCTGGCGTGCACGGTTTGTGGATCGAGAAACTATTCAATCAAAGTGAGTAGTACGCCAAAACCAAAACGTCTGGAAGTAAATAAATATTGTAAACATTGCAGTAAATACACGATTCATAAAGAAACTAGATAGGAGAAAGTTGTGAAATTCATTAAAGATACATTTCAAGTATTAAAAGATACAACTTGGCCAACTAGAAAGCAAAGCTGGGTAGATTTTATCTCAGTTATGGAATACACAGCTTTCTTTGTCGTCATTATTTATCTTTTCGACTTACTTGTCACAAGAGGTTTGGTACGATTGTTAAATATCTTTTAAATTTTAGCCTGCTTGTTGTTTTATCAAGTAGGCTTTTATCTTTTATTATAAAAATAGCAGTAAAAAGATTGCATTTGCTATTTTTATGGTATAATAGGGCTAGAAAGAAACCGAAGCCCACAGGCTTTTTTATTTAGGAAAGGAAGAACTCATGGACAGTTTTGATAAAGGCTGGTTTGTCTTGCAGACATACTCAGGGTATGAAAATAAAGTAAAAGAAAATCTTTTACAACGTGCACAAACCTATAATATGTTGGAAAATATTTTGCGCGTAGAAATTCCAACGCAAACGGTACAAGTGGAGAAAAACGGAAAAACCAAAGAAGTTGAAGAAAATCGTTTCCCAGGTTACGTCTTGGTAGAAATGGTGATGACAGACGAAGCATGGTTTGTCGTACGGAACACACCAAACGTAACAGGCTTTGTCGGCTCACATGGAAACCGCTCTAAACCAACACCACTTTTGGAAGAGGAAATTCGCCAAATCTTGATTTCAATGGGACAAACCGTTCAAGAATTTGATATTGATGTGAAAGTTGGCGATACCGTACGTATCATTGATGGTGCTTTTGCAGATTATACGGGTAAAATCACTGAAATTGACAACAACAAAGTGAAAATGATTATTTCGCTATTCGGGAATGATACAGTTGCCGAAGTAAATCTAAACCAAATTGCTGAATTATAATCAAAAAGCAAGCTAGAATCAGTATATGCAGAAATTGATTCCTAGCGTGCTTTTTTATGCTATCTATTTTTATCCAAAATAATAAATTCATTCTAAAACTACTTGTCCACTATTTGCCCACCAACTTTATCAGATTTGATCTGATTTAACCTGACGGAAAATCAAAAAAGCCCGACTTTACGGGCTTTTCATTCGGTTAATTCCTGTTAAATTAGGTACTGAAAGGCGGTAGACGGATTTGAACCGACGATCAAGCTTTTGCAGAGCCGTGCCTTACCACTTGGCTATACCGCCACAACGTTTATTATTTTATCCTAAAAAATCGTTTTCGTCAAGAGTGTAGATTGGTTTCTCTTTGTAAAATTTTAGTGTTTTCCGATTAAATTTAATCATTAAAGTGGTGAAATTATCATTTTGATAAGCCAAAGAAAAGGTTGGATTGATAGTTTTTCTTGCTTTAGTTAAGGTAACAATAAGATAAACTTGTTTAGCTGAACCAACTGACTTCAAAAATATCAGCCACCATCTTCCTAAAAGTAAAGAAGTCATAAGTTAATTTCCCGTTACTTGCTTCCTTTTTTTAATAATTGTATCCATCTCATATGACATTTCTAAAATTAGATGTTCATATTTTTTAGCCATGGGAACTTCTTTAACAAATAAACGTTTCCAGCTATCAATTTGAAAGAAAAAGTGCTAAAATTCAAGTAGAAGTTAGCCAGTCAACAAAAAAATCTGAGGCGACTTGTAGTTTAAAACTTTCTTAGGATAGTTATTAATCCAATTTTCGATGAAAGCGACCAGTTTGTGGGTCGTTTTCTTAACTCCCTTAGGAAGCCATCGTCTGATAAGTCTGTTATGATTCTCGTTTGTTTCTCTTTCCCATGAGGAGTAAGGATGCGCGTAATAGATGTTGTCCTGTGGAAATACCTCAGCTAGTCTATTAAACTCCGTTCCATTATCAGCCGTGATGGATTTGATGGTATCCGTTTCCATAACTGCAGTGACAGCTTGGTTGACCAACTGAGCGGTTTTGTCAGGGATTAGTCGGATAATCTGGTGCCGACTTCTGCGGTCAGTGAGGGTGAGAAGGCACTGATTTTTCTGCTTGGTCAGAATGACGGTATCCATCTCATAATGCCCATTTTCAAGACGTTGGTTGATGAATTCAGGTCGTTCCTCAATCGACTTCCCAGCAGGTTTAAACCGTGGACTAGCTCTCTACTTTTCAGTTTTTGGCTTTCTGGGGTAAATCAAGTCCTTGTAGGTCAGTCCTAGCTGTCCATGATGAATCCAGTAGTAGATGGTAGATATGGGGACATTGACTTTCTTTGCATTGATCATCATTTCGGGAGAGTATTTCTGCTTGATATAGTGCAAGATTTTCTCCTTGGTAGCCTTATCAAGTCGACACTTTCGGACAACTTCTCTCTAGCTGATTCGTAACGACTTTGAGCAGTATCTGCAGAATAGAGCAGTTCAAACTTTCCCTTGAGTACTTGTTGGCGAACCAGCTCACGCTTGATGTCATTATGAATAGTTTGAGGTGCTTTTCCAAGCAAGAGAGCGATTTGACGATTTGATTTTCCCTCGTCCTTCCATTTTTCAATGAAACGGCGCTTAGCTATTGTTAAGTGCTTGCCTTTTTGGGTATAATGAGTAGGCATCTTAAAGAATCTTCTTGTGTTTGTGGTGAACTACAAGTATATCTCTTTGAGATATTTTTTCATACACTCGAAGTGGCCAACTTCATTTTAGAACTATCAAATTGAAAGAAAAAGTTTAAGAAAATAAAAAAAGATAAAAAAAGGTATTGACAAGAAGAGAAGGAGATG